>CAZMWE010000015.1:0-24307 GCA_964570005.1 uncultured Candidatus Saccharibacteria bacterium
ATCCTTTCGCAGCTTAGGGAAGTGTATGACGGTGATTTCAGAAAAGAGTTTGGCACTGGTGAGTCAAAAGCGTGGCAAGGCAAAATAGGGTTTATTGCTGGCGTGACTTCCGTAATTGACCAACACCAAATGGTGTATCAGACACTTGGCGAGCGGTTTATCCAATACCGTCCGACCCAGCCAGACCCAATTCAATTAGCTAACCGTGCCATGAGCAACAACGGTAACGAGACAACAATGCGCGAAGAGATACAGGCTGCCTTTAAGGAATATATCGAAAGCGTTGTTATCCCCGATAAGCCTTTGGAGCTACCAGATACGTATCGCAAGCGTATCGTTCACTTGGCGGTTTTCTGTGCAAGCGCACGTAGTGGGGTTATTCGAGATAACCGTGGCTCACGTGAGATTGAATTAGTACCTGAACAGGAGCAGCCAACTAGGCTAGTAAAGCAGTATAGCAATTTGTTTAATGGTCTGGCGCTGATGAGTGGCGAGCATACAGAAGCGGATTACACATTGCTATACAAGATTGGAATGGACTCATTGCCGACTGTGCGTAAGCGCATTATTGAGTTCTTGGCGCAGTCCGATAGACCCTGTGACGTTAAGACTATTGCGGCAACTATTAACTACCCACAGAACACAACAAGACGACAGCTCGAAGAGCTTGTACACCTGAACCTCATCGAACTTAGAAATGAACAGCAGCCATTCGGCTACCAACTGCTAACTCGTACGAAGGATTTACTGGCTAATGCACGTACTGGCGCAGATTTCCCCGAAAAAGTAGAGGTACGCAATGCTAGCTAAGAAACCAGACGATAAGCAGCCTTTTGAGGAGCTTTACGGCAAACCTTTGTCGCAGGACGAAGTAAACGAAATGAAGTCAAACCTAGTCAACTATGTGCAGACACTTATCCAAATGGATAGGCAGCACAAGACTTGGCTAGCCAATCGCAAAATGACTAAGTCCGAACAAGACAAAAGTCCCAGTAGCGATACACCACCAGAGGTAATAAACTAATTAGTAAGGATAAAAATATGAACTATTTGATAGCTAGAGTATCAGACCCAGACCAACGGAAAGCCTTGCCAGCACAAAAGAAAAAACTTTTTGACTATGCCGATAAACAACGTTGGGTAGAAACTAAAGACTACCTTTACATTGAGTATGACGAAACAGCTTTTAAGGAAGATAGGATTAAGTTTCAGGAGTTAGTTCTTGAGCCGCTACTAAACGAAAAAGGCTTAGCGATTGTTGTTTTCGACAAGATAGACAGATTCAGCCGTCAGAGTACAAGCGAGGAACGTGTTGCGCTTACTAAGCTATTTACCCAAGGCAAGATTGAAATGCACTTTCCGTCCGATAACCTTTACATACATAAAGGCTCACCAGCAGCCGACCTATTTCGCTTGGACATCGGTGTCGCTTTAGCTGGCTATTACTCAGCAGCGATTCGTGACAACGTAGCTAGACGCTATAGCCAAATGCTGTCAGACGGTATCTGGGTCGGCAAAGCCCCGATTGGCTACCAGAACTACGTAAAGCTCTATGACGATAACGGCAAGCCACTTGAAAAGGGTATTAAAAAAGATGAAGTTCGCGCTCCTTTAATTAAGGAAGCTTTTGAACTGCGCTCTACTGGCTTACCCTATCGCTCAATCGTTAAGCAGATCAATAAAAAAGGGCTGAACAACAACACTAAAAAGAAGCGCCCATTGTCTACATCGCAGCTAGAGAAGATACTTGAAAACCCATTTTACATTGGCACTATGCAATTCATGGGTAAATCGTACAAGCACCACTACGATACGTTCATAGAGCAATGGCTCTGGGATAAAGTCCAAGACGTAAAACTAAGTCGGGGTAAAGGGCGCACAGCTTATAACAGCAAGCCATTCCTGTTCAAAACGCTCAAGTGCAAGCAGTGTGGGTATTCAATTAGCTTTGACGGACCAAAGAACGGCGGTAACATTTACGGAAAATGTACTGAGTATGGTGGTAAACACGGCGCAAGGCTAGTAAACGAAAAGCTACTGTTAGAACAGCTTAGAGAAGCCTTTAAGTCGGTAAAGGTGCCACCAAGCCTAATGCCAACGCTTATAGCTGAACTTGATAAGAACCATGCGAGTGAGCAGAAGCACTACATTAGTAACAAAAACCGCTTACAGAAAGAGTACGACAGCTTAGACGAGGAAGTGCAGGAGCTATACAAAGACCGCAAACAGTTCAAGTCACGCCCTGACATCTTCGAAAAAATGGTTAAAGACATTGAAAGTAAACAGAAAACTATACTAGATGACCTTGAAGACCACAGCAACGGTGATAAAGCCTTTGTAATCGGTGCTTCTTACATACTAGATGTTTGCAGCCGAGCTGATGAATTGTTTGACGCAGAGAGTACGGAACTAGCTCAAAAACGCTACTTAATTAGCTTCGTACTTTCTAACATGACCTTAGACGGTGAAAAACTAGATTTTACCCTAGTGGAACCGTTCGGAGCCATAGCAAACATGGTAAAAACGCAAGATTGGTGCCCCCGGTTGGATTCGAACCAACGACCTTAGGCTTAGAAGTCCTCTGCTCTATCCGGCTGAGCTACAGGGGCGCACGTCTGGCGAACATTATACCGGAGTTGTCTTGTAACGTATAACGTTGCGTGTTGGTGACCTCAGGATCCTCGAAATATGGGCAAGTTCTTATTTTCCGCTGTGCTGCTTGTATAATGACACTATGCAAACAGGGGCGTATATCGCTGAGCGGTTGCTGCCGCAGATCGTGGCGGCATATTGCGAACGCACTGGGCTGAGTTGCCAGGTGTTTTCTGATGAGTGGGTGTTACGGCTGGCCCGTGGAGAGACAATTAGATGGGTTGTCGGTGACAATTTTGATTTAAACACTGCGGCCGCCAGTAAAGTTGCCCAGGACAAGGTCGCGACCTATGCGGCGCTGAGCGCCGCCAGCATTGCGGCCGCTCCGCATTACCTAGTGCGGTCACTACTACAAGAACCGATCCACATACGCGAATTGCATAAGGAACTGGGCGGGGTGTCGGTAGTTGCCAAACCGCTGCGGGGTGTGGCTGGACGTGGTGTTAATCGCTTTCACACTGTCGATGATGCGTTGGCCATGATACGCGGCAGCGGCGAACCGGCTTGGGCACTCTCGCCGCACTACAACCTGCAGTCCGAATATCGCCTGATTATGCTCGACGGAGAATTGTTGCTGGCATACGAAAAGACAAACGCAACCGACCGTGCTGGCCTTAAACTGTTTAACCTAAGCCTTGGTGCTGTGCCCATGGAGATCCAAAATGAAGGGCTGCTTAATGAGCTTACCGGCATTGCTCGGCAGGTCATGCACGCACTGGCGCTGCGGCTAGCTGCGGTAGACATTGTGCGTATGCCGGATAGATTGCTCAAAGTGCTCGAGGTCAATGACGGCATAACCATGGAGCATTATGCGCGCTACTCTGCAGCGAACCGGCAGCGCACCATTGAGATATACGAAACAATTGTCGCTACAACGTTCGCCAGTTAGAACTGCCAGCCATCAAGCAGATGACCCGTTGCGGCGCCATGAAGGAAGATAATGAATGCGGCTAAGAAGTAAAGAATAACGAGAAGCAGTGCTATATATACCAGTTTGAGAGTAGGGTTTATCTGCTTGTGTTGTTTCGCTAAGAGTAGTCGATTAGTAATCGTTGCAGCGATCAAAAGGATAAAAGCGCCGAGAGCAGCATTATTGAGATTAAAGCTCCCAATATAGCCCTGTGCGAACATAGAACCGGACGAATCGAACTGCCGAACGACCGTATAAAATACTAAGAACAAACCACAACCTATCGTTGTTACGAGGGTCGCAGTACTTGCCACTTGCTTCATGAAATGAAGTATAGGACATCTATAGTCAAAAACAACAATTGGTGCGGGTGCGGAGAGTCGAACTCCGATCACCAGTTTGGAAAACTGGGATAATAACCGCTATACGACACCCGCGCTACGGTGATTATATCAAGGAAATCACCGTATTAACAGATAGAGGAGGGCTAAGCTTTCTTAGTAGTTTTCTTGCTTGCAGACTTTGCCGCGGTAGCGCGAGAGTGTGATTTGGTGCTCTTCTTGCTTACAGCTTTAGAAGCGCTGCCGGTGCCATTAAGCTTGTAGACGGCTGGAGCTGCCTCCTCAGGGCGCTTGCGAACCAGAACCCAGTAGACACCGAAGATGACAACCAACAGACCGATTAAGGTGGAAGTTACGAGACCGGTGTGATGGCTTCTAGGGCTTGACATGACTTTGTTGTCTTTCTTTTTGGTGATTGCCACGCCCTTTACGCTACTGGCAGTAGAGCTCGTCTTGCCGTTGGGGCTAGTGGTGTTGTTGGTCGTGGCGGGCTTAGTCACTGGACTCGTAGAAGAATTGCTGGTGTTCTTGCTGCTGTTGTTTGTGGAGCTCGTGCTGCCGGTGCTGGGACCACTCTGTGCAGGTGGAGTCGTCACGGTTTGTGCGGCGATGGTGACTGTGGCGGTAGCAGAACTGCCATTCCACTCGTTAACCCCGTTGCTGGCAATCTGCGAGCCATTTACCGTAACGCTGCCGGTGCCGGTTGCAGTAGCTGTGAAGTTCAACACTGCAACCTCACTGCTGCCGTTAGCTGCACTGTTGCCGCCAGGGACAAAACACGTGATACTGGAACTACTTGAGGCTGCCGTGCTTGAGAAAGCGCCGGCGCAGCTGCCGCTTAGGAATTGCAGATGGCTGCTGTCGTAGGTGAACGTGGCGGTTACAGCACTGACCGAGGTACCGTTTTCGTAAATGGCTACGCTTGTGGTGTTGCCTTCAGCTGAGTTTGCGCTGGCTGGGGACAGCGAGAATGCTGCGCTGCCGGCTGCATGGCTGGTGCCGCTGGCGGCCAGGATACCGGCCGTCGTCAGGCCGACTAGGATGCGTGCGAGGTTGATTTTCATACTTATTTGCTCCAGTTGGTTAGTAACATTGACAGGTCAAGGGCATCTACCGTACTGTCACTGTTCAGGTTTCCCTGTACAGCAGTTGCGCCGGCCTTGCCCCAGTTAGACAATAGTATGCTTAGGTCGAGGGCATCAACTTTGCCGTCGCCATTGATGTCGCCGACGATTATAGCGGGCCCTGTGGTAACGCCGGTGTCCCCAGGGATGAACCACTGAGCGCCAGAGTAGTAAGCTTGCGTCTTTGCACCCTTCACGATTACTTGCAGTGAAGCAGAGGTAACGCTCGCGGATGATGGTGTGTAGCTGAAGTCGATATCAGCTACGTCGATACCAGTAGCAGCGTATGCGATACCAGCGCCCGGGTCAACACTTGAGATCTCGGTGCCAGCGCTGTTGTATTCGTCGATTAAGAAGTTAACCGAAACACCGCTCGTGATATTTACATAGTTTTTGAGGTCGTATGTCGTACCCGATGTGACTGCGACTTGTGGTGAGAACAATGAGGCAGAGCTGGTTGCTGTGGCGCTCGCAGCAGATTTCAGCAAGATCGAGTTCTGCGGAGCTGGGTAACGGCCATTATTGTTCGTATCAAGAGTGATGTCGGTCGGGTCGTTGGTAGTCCAACCTTTGGCAGACCTGACTGGGTCGGTCGTGTCGAGACCGGTCGCAAATTCACCGTTTGGCAGTAAGTTAGTACCAGTCACGATGCCCTGGTTAATCGTAACAACCTTGGCAAGACCGGCTGCCTGCTTGGCTGCGGCGTATGCGGCGATCGTGTTCAGATCACTTGTTGACGTGTCGTAGCTTGCATCAGCGGCAAGTACGTCAGGAGTGTCAGTAACGTTGTGGAACACAAGGACAAGCCATTGGTTGTTCGTGATGGCGTTGTCGATGCATGTCTCGGCCGTAGTGACACTTACCGTGCCGCCAACGGAACATATCTGGTCGGTCGGTGCAGCTGGGCTTTCCTGGAACTGTTGATCATGCAATAGTAGGTCGCTGTAGGCGTAGGATCCTGCAGCAATAGTGGAATTAGTAGCGACAGGAGCAGCCAGCGTGTTGCCGTCCACGTCGGCAAAGCCACGAGTGGTGGCATAGTACTTAGCAGCGTCAGCCAGAGCCGCGTTATCGTAGTCTCCGTACGGCCAGGCAAAGTCAGTGGCGGTAATGCCGTGCGTTGCCAGATCGGCCTTGCTCTGTGTCAGCTCGCTGACGACTTGTGTTGCACCACCGGTCAGACTGCCATCTTTGGTACCGTCGGCCAGTGCCATCTGAGGGTGGGTCACGCTGTGTGAACCGATTTCCCAGCCGTCAGTCTGTAGCTGCTGAATCTGTGTCCATGACATGTACGTGGCGCTGGGGTTAGCTGCGCAAGGCACGACTGAACCGTTTGTGTTGTCGGTAACTTGATCAGCGCAGCCGGTAATAATGTACTCAGTACCGACAAGACCGTTCTGTGCCAGAGTCGGTTGTGCCTTGCTGATAGCGCTTTCCAGACCGTCGTCAAAGGTGAATGAGATTTTAGGAAAGTTCTGCGGTGTTGTGGCGGCACTTACTGTCGCGGCTCCAAAAACAGGAGACAAACTGCCAGCCAGCAGCAGAGCGGCAGCCAAAATAGCACCTGTGCGTCGGGTTAATGAAGGAAATAATTTGGATTGCAACTGCATACGCATAACTCCTGCCTCTATTACTTGATTAAGGTTGCGCATATTATATAACAAGGAATCATTAATTACAACCATAAAATAATAAACATAAGCGAAACGCAACTAAATTTAAGTGTCTAAGCATAAGCACTCAATATAATATTATAGACAAACATGCACAAATAGTGTAAAATCGATTACAAATTTGAGTGAGGTCTCATATACCTGAAGCGTTAGCGCTCCGGGCATGTCGGCTGCAGCCCAAATTTTAGGTAAATAATAAGGGAGGATGTCTCGTGTACGAAGGCATAGGCAAAGGTGCTGGACCAGTCGCTACTGGCGGCGGTGCAGTTTTACTTCCGAACACCCACGGTAACAGCTTGCTGACGTTCGTGGCGATTACAGCGATCATCGTTGGCTCAGCCATCGTGGTCTCTACGGTCGTACGTTTCGCGCTCAAGCGGGCATACCGGGCGTAAAAACCTAAACAAATCCATAAGCTAAGACGGAGGGTATTGCCGCTTAAACGCGGCAATCCTCCGTTTTCTTTTGGAACTGACCAGTTATGACAAAGCGACTACGAGCAGCAATGGTACTAGGCACGTGCCTTATGGTAGCGGGAGCTTTGCTGTTAGTTAGTATTATCCGTGAACAGGCCGTGAACATCGTAAGTGCACCACCGGCACCGGCTGGCGTGCAGGTCGCTACGGCTACCTCAACTTTGACCGAAAGCGCTGTTTCGGGCATGCCCGTACAGCTGATTATCCCAAGCCTGAATCTTGACCTGTCAGTCATTCCCGGCTACTACGATCCTGCGACGGGCCAGTGGACGCTTACCAAGACCAACGTGCAGTTCGCTACCATGACCGTACAGCCCAACAACCAGGCAGGGAATACTTTTATATACGGCCACGCGCTGTCCAATCTATTTGGATCACTGCCGAAAATCCAGGCCGGCGCGGTCGCCTTAGTAAAAACCAACAACGGCCATACCTTTTATTACACGCTCAGCAGCACCAAGGTTGTCAGCCCGAGTGATTCCGCCGCCGTGCTCGATTACAGCGGCAAACCAATTTTGACACTCCAAACCTGTGTCGGCCTGTTGTATCAGAACCGCGAATTGCTGACTTTTGATTTCGAGAGGGTTGCCTAGTATGAAGGAAATTCTGGCGTACATACTGGTTTTTGCAAACGTGCTCAGTATGCTCCACCTGGGGTTCTATGTTGTTGGTGCCAATGTGTACGACATCAAGGAATTTAAACGCAAAAAAGCTGCCCGCCAACAGGTTGAGATAGCTCCGCAGACAAAACCCCAGCCGCTTATCAGCATTATCGTACCGGCCTACAATGAACGGCTTGGCGTACCCCGCACGCTGGATTCTATTCGCCGCAACACCTACCCGAACGTCGAAGTCATCGTGGTTAATGATGGTTCCAAAGACAACACGGCGGAAGTAGTACATAACTACATCGCCAAACAAAAGGAATACGTTACCAGTAGCCATATCGTGCGTTCTATGCGCAGCGGCCGACTGTACCGTAAGTATACCCGCGAGGCTGCCCCCATGCTCAACATCAAGCTGGTTAGCCAGACAAACCAGGGCAAGGGCGCGGCCCTGAACAACGCGATTGCGAACTATGTACACGGTGAACTTATGATGAGCCTGGACGCTGACTCGCTGCTAGACCGCTACGCTATTGAACGGGCGGTGCGGCATTTTGATGACCCGGATATCATAGGCATCGCTGCCAATGTACGGGTGATGGGCGGCGACAACTGGCTGGCACTACTACAGCGGTTTGAGCACATGATTGGCTACCGTTCAAAGAAGTTCTATACCCTGAGCAGAAGCGAGTTTATCGTGGGTGGTGTGGCCTCTACGTACCGGACTAACATCGTCAAGGCGGCCGGTCTATATGACACCGACACGCAAACCGAGGATATCGGCCTCAGCATGAAGCTAATCGCCCACGAAGGTAACCGCCACAAACGTATCGAGTACGCTGCCGACGTGGTGGCTATGACCGAAGGTGTCCAGACGTATAAAGCCCTGTTCAAACAGCGTTACCGCTGGAAACTCGGCTGTCTGCAAAACCTGTTCAAGTACCGCGCACTGTTTTTAAACGGCGATGACGAAAAATACACTCGCCGCCTCACGGTGTATCGCATACCTATGGCCATCTTGAGCGAGCTGCTGCTCATGGCGGGCCCAGCCATGCTCGGCTTCATCGTGTACCTAAGCATCTCGCGCCACACGCCGAGCATCATCTTGGGCGCATATGTCACGATTACTCTCTATACGATGTGGACTATCTGGCCGGATGAATACCTCACCAACAAGCAGAAAGTTAAGATGAGCCTGCAGGGCGTATGTATGTATCTGTTATTCTATGCGATGGACCTCGTGCAGCTGGCCGCCGTTTACCGCTGTATACGCAACTACAAGCAGGTCACGTTCCGTGCGGCTACGCAGTCCACTTGGACGCCCCCGGCCCGGGCCGGTATTGTGGCACGCTAATCCCGCCATACAATAACTGAATACAGAAAATCTAGGGGATATCTTACAGACATACGTAGGTCCGTTTATCTAAGGTTAGTGGGTTCGCGAATGGGTTTTGAGAGTTTATCTCCTCTTCCCGAACGTAATTTGACAAGAGGAAGCGTATGCGCTGACCTCTTTCAGACCTGACACATAATGTTTTGTAGTGACGGCAAAACATTCAAGTGCCGGGTCTAAAAGGCACGGTCGGCCACGGATAGTCCGTGACTGAAAGCCTCTTCGGGGGGCAGGGTGCAATCTGAAAAGGTGATGCCAGCAGTACTAGCCCAAGTATTCCAGGCGGTGCTTGATCGAGTACAGCATGTGCTCGATTGCACGCATACCCATGTAACTAACCTGGAGCTTGGCTCCTATGTATGTACATCGTCTGCTAACAGCACAAATGATGCCATGCAAGGGGTCGACTCGACGATCGCGATCATGCGGGTCACATGGTATGCCGAGGGGGTACCAGAGTGGGTCGCCGTAAAGGTCAAGTGGAGTCCCCGCCAGCTCACAATGGTCTTTGTGTGCCATCCCGCATTTTTTAATGTAAATGGTGTGGTCGTACTTTGACCATCCACCATCAACTACTACCTGACTTCAAAGGCGTGCTGCCAGAAGGCCGCGCCTGGCGGACTAAGAAGCGTTTGGTCGAGCCAACCGCTCTCCAATTCCCCACGCTTCCTCTTGTCCGCTCCATGAAAGCTACCATGTGTAGCTGCGCCAAGACTGACCTTCTGTCAGAGACTTTTATGGATTTTACTACCGCTTAAATGTCGTAGAATGGGGAGATGTGTGCGCCCAGACTGTTTAGCCGTTCGGTCAGGCCTTCGTAACCGCGCTGGATCACGTAGATGCCGCGCAGGGTACTCACTCCACTCGCTGCCAGCATACTTAAGAGCAGCAGTGAAGCTGGGCGTAATGCCGGAGGCGTAACCACGTCGGCCCGGCTGAATTTCGTCGGCCCCAGTATGTATAAGCGGTGTGGGTCGGCCAGCTCTACTTGCGCACCGACTTTGCTGAGCTCAGTGTAATGTACGGCACGGCCTTCGTAAATCCAGTCGTGGATCAGTGTACGGCCCTTGGCCATGCAGGCGATCAATACGAAATAGGGCAGATTATCGGGATTCAAGCCTGGATAGAGGTTAGGGTGGATTTTGTCCGCCAGTGCTTGCAGGTTACCGTCGTGCTTGTGCACGGTAATATCACACAGATCGATGATGCCGTTCGCCGCCTTGTACGGCTCACTCATTGTCATCATGAGGCCCATTTTCTTAAGTTTTAACAACTCCAGGGCGATCCAGCGGTACGGCACACGCTCAATGGTAATTTCACTGTTGGTGACCACGGCCGCGGTTATAAAAAACATCGCCTCGATTGGATCTTCGGTCGGGGCGTATGTGACGTTCTTTTTGATGCGCTCTTTCGCGCCGGTAATCCGCAGGAACGGCGTGCCGACTCCTTCAATTTTGACGCCAAGCTTTTGCAGGAAGTATGCGAGGTCCTGCGTCATATAGTCACCACTAGCTGACTGTACGTAGGTCTCGCCGGGGGTCCGGGCGGCAGCCATCATCACGTTGTTAGTAACAGTGTTGCCCTGTTCGTACAGAGTCAGTTCCTTGGGGGCCTTTTTGTTGACGGTAACATTGTAGTGCCCTTGGGTCGCCACGATGTCCACGCCAAACTCCTGCAGCGCGAACAGATGCGGCTCCACGGTGCGTTCACCCAATTTGCAGCCGCCTGCGTAGGGGATCTTGAAACTGTCATACTCGTGCATCAGGCTGCCCAGTAGCATAATAACGCTGCGGGTCTTGCGGGCGGCCTCTTTGTTCATGGTATCCAGAGTAAGCTTTTCCGGACGGCGGATTTCCAGGTCGTTGCCCGGGAGCCACTTGAAATGCACACCAATGCTTTCCAGTACCTCAATGATGCGGTTGACTTCCTCGATCCGCGGGAAGTTTTTGAAGCGGGTGACACCATGGTTAAGCAGACTGGCGCACAAAAGTGCCACGGCTGCGTTTTTGCTAGTTTTGAGCGGCATCCGGCCGTGCAGCTCATGGCCACCTTCTATGCGCAGGTTCACGCTGTTACCGGTGGGGAGGGTAATAATCTGCTTGTTCAGGACACCGCTTAAGCGCCCGATAGTTTCCAGGCTCAGGTTTTGCCGGCCCTTCTCCATGCGGTTGACGGCTGACTGTGAAGTGCCGAGCTGCTTGGCAAACTCGGCTTGGGTAAGACCGCGTTCCTGGCGAATCTGTGCTATAAATTCACCGATTTTCTCATTTGTTGTAGGCATAACGTAGCATAGTATATCACATATTGTATAGAGAGGCGCAATTGAGATATTGACAGATTTTTTTGTTTTTGGCTGATCCAAAGGCCAGTATAGGTGTCGCCGATACAAAATGCTAGACTTGATTCATGGTTTAATTATCATTCTCACCGGCCTATATCATTGCCTTGCAATGACATAACGTGCGGTACTCGGTAAAAGAGAGTATGTTCTCTTTTACCTCCGCTCCTAGGCTATACTGTAACTAGATTTAAGGGGATGTTAATGATGATTGATGAGGAAATTGCACGGCTGATTGCCGCCGAAGAAAAGCGCCAGCGCGAGGGCCTAGAATTGATACCGAGCGAAAACTACGTGTCGCGGGATGTGCTGAACGCGATGGGCAGCGTGTTCACCAACAAATACAGCGAAGGTTTTCCGGGCCGCCGTTACTACGGTGGGCAGGAAAACACTGACCAAGTGGAACAGATTGCCATTGACCGCGCCAAGAAACTCTTTAAGGCCGACCATGCCAATGTGCAGCCGCATGCCGGCGCGCCGGCTAACCAGGCGGTGTATTTTGCATGGATGAAACCTGGCGACACCATCCTGGCAATGGACTTAAGCCATGGTGGACACCTGACGCACGGCGCGCCGGTTACCCAGAGTGCGCAGCTATACAACTTTATCCGCTACAAAATGAAAGATCCGGCCACGGGCGAAATAGACTATGATGAGCTGCGCGAGCTGGCGCTCAAGTATAAACCACGCATTCTTCTGGCCGGCTTTAGCGCTTATCCGCGCGAGCTTGACTATGCCAAGTTTGCCGCCATCGGGCGTGAAGTGGGCGATCAGTGCCTGCTGGTCGCTGACATGGCGCATATCGCGGGGCTGATTGCCGCCGGCGTGGCGCGCAACCCGTTTGACGATGGCTTTCATGTCATACTTACGACAACGCACAAGACGTTGCGCGGCCCGCGCGGGGGCCTCATCCTAAGCAAGGGCAAGGTAGGCAATCCTCTCAAAGCGCCGGAGAAGACGATCGAGAACATCCCGACGCTGATCGACCGTGCAGTGTTCCCTGGTACGCAGGGAGGTCCGTTGGAGCACGTCATTGCCGCCAAGGCAGTCGCCTTTGGCGAAGCACTCAAGCCAGAGTTCAAAACCTATGCCAAGCAAATCGTGCTCAATGCGGCCGTGCTGGCTGACGGTCTGAAAAAGCGCGGTTTTGAGCTCCTAACAGGGGGAACGAGTAACCATCTAATACTAGCCGATGTGTACCAGAGCTTTGGGCTGGACGGTAGCGTGGTCGAGGCCGTGCTGGACCGCATCGGCCTGACACTCAACAAAAATGTTGTTGCCGATGACCCGTTGCCACCGTTCCGCCCGAGTGGCATCCGGCTCGGTACGCCGGCCATCACCACACGCGGTATGGTAGAAGATGACATGGAGCAGATCGCTGACTGGATGAAGCAGGCGGTTGAGCATCGAGAGGACGAGGCGCGTTTGCAGGAGCTGCGCGATGCCGTCCGCGAGTTTGCGCTCAAGTACCCCTTGCCGAGCGATAAGCAATGAGCGTGTCCGGTGGCTGTGAAAAGCGCGTCAATGTCCTCGGGCCGTAGAGGCTGCTAACTTCACTGATAATCTCACCCATTCCGTCATGGGTAAAGACATGTTCTACGGCAGGACGAGCCTCCCACCCGAGGAGCCCATGCAGTGTTATTGACACCGGCTGGCGGTTACTTCATGATGAGCTTAAGAACGTAAGGGTTGTGGAAGTATGTCAGAGTCAAAAAAAGAAAAGGCACAAAAAGCAGAAAAAACTGTAGTCACGCCAGTGACTGAGAGTGTCAAGGCGGATACATCTATCCCTTTGCCAAATAGTGAGTCTCCACAGCTCCCGGTATCCGCCAAAAGGCGGCCGAAACGAATCGTACTCTCGTTCGGACGGATTTTAATCGCCCTGATGGTGGTTAGTGTCATTGTTGCTGGTTCACTCTATCTTCTGCGGCGGGATAAACGCTCCAACAACATTGCTATGCATAACAAGCCCGTCAGTCACACGGCAGCAATCCCCGAGAAGCCGAAAACGGCGCAGCCGGTGACGCTCAAAACCTCTGACGCAACATACTTACAAACTCCCAAATTACTGGATGACCAAAAGATTTTTGCGGACACGAGTGTGCTAGGACAAGACTGCCCGGCCAGTGGTTACGACCCAACGACTGGCCAATGCAAAGACCCGCAATCAGTTGACGCAGGTGATATCAAATACTACCAGATTGGTACGCTTAAAAACGGCAGCGAAGTCTTAGCCATTGTGGAACCTTACTATAACGGACTTGGTGATTCACAAACACAGCTCGCGCTTGAGAAAGACGGTCAGTACAAGATAATCGCTCGTTACGGCACAGATGCACAATACATGTCTGATTTTGTTAGCGAATACGCTAAAGCATTCACCGGCAATGTCACCATAGATACATCGGATGACATCACGGACTTGCTGGTTCCGGATAACGTTAGCGTAAATGGGCAGGAGTTTTCTGTGAGTACGCTGAACGGCTACGGTAGTTTTACGCTGGATGGGTTGAGTGATATCCGGGGTAGTTACAAAAGCAAGGCCGACGCGCAGCCGACCAAGATTGGTACTGCCGGCTATGACACAATTTATAAGCTGGTCGTCAAAGATGATCCAGCGTTTCAGATAAATGAGGATTATGTTACGTTCGGTAACCTCTTTTCCAGCTTTGCTTACCTCAAAAATAGCATAATTGACACCCAACCCGCTGGCAGTGATCGGAGCCTGAAAGTGACCTGGCAGACCGGTGTGGACAATTCTAGCAGCTACTTCACTGCTATAACGGGTTGTGGCTCCAGCGGCTATGTAGTGGCAAAAAACGTGAGCACCAGCCAGCTTGTCAAAGTTGGTGTTTCTGCGGACGGCCAGGCGCTGTATCAGCTTCCGGCTGGTTCGGCATTGACGCAGGAGTTATACACAAAAGACTACAAAGAGGCTCAGGATGCCGGCATGATTACGGATGCAGCATTAAAGAACTTATCAGTTGATGACTTCCTAAGCGATCACGCGTATTTTATGTTTAAAGACAGCCTGGGCGAATATGTCGTGCAACAGCGCACGGATATGTTCTCTGGTGGAGAATGTGCTAAGCCAGTGATTTATCTATATCCTCAGAGAACAGAGCACGTGTCAGTACAGGTAGGGGCACAGGTCAAGGAATCAAACCCGTTTTATACGACGGGTGGCTGGAAAGACGTACTGGCCCAGCCATCTGGCCAGCTGACATACCAAGGGGAAATCTATGATTCGCTGTACTGGGAGGGTGAAGGGTTTGGGGCGTATCCGGACATCACGAGTGGTACGATTGTAAAAGGTAGCCAAGCCGTAGCGACTATAAAGACACAGCTCAAGAAGCAAGGCCTGAACGCGAAAGAAATTTCTGATTTCATGGCGTACTGGCAGCCAAAACTGCCCGCTACGCCATATGTACGGCTGACGTGGCTGAGCACGGCACAGATGAACGTACTGGCGCCACTTACTATCTCTCCCCGGCCACAAACGCTTATTCGGGTGTTCCTGGATTTTGAAGGACTGCAGGAATCTGAGAAACTGGCACCCCAGCAGTTCACGACACCGGCTCGGCGCGGATTTACAGTCGTGGAATGGGGCGGTCTTGCCCGGAATGGCGTACAAAGTTAAGACTACGGCTATCCGTGACTAGCTTTTAACCTTGGCAATCCAGGTCATGACAATGGTGGCAGCGGTCCAGTTCGGGACGATCCACAGTATGGCTTTCCAGTTGTTGCCAGTGTAGGCAAAGGCGACGAACATGCTGTACGCGAGGTAGCCCATGAAGGGCAGATAAGTGCACCATCCCTGCCAGCTGACCGGAATGTAACTGCCGCGCAAGGGTACGAACCAGGCACCTTTGCGGCGCTTTAACTTGGAGATTTTCTGAACCATGAGCGTATGCTAGCATACTGCTGTGAATTTGAGTACGAGCATCAACATCTATCCCTGAGATAGGACTGGTAGTGGGCTCAACGGTTGTCGGTAGCTGAGCGATCTTGGGGTCTAGGATTGTTGCAGCTGCGCACAACCGGCATCTTTGCCGGCGGTGATTGAACCAGCTGCCCCAGTTGCGCCGTTGCGTGACGGGTTGGTATAGCCGTAGGTACACAGTTCGCCCCAAGTGGCTTTATCGACCGTACCGGTCTGCTGAACGTTCGAGGTAAAACCTTCCTGCCTGGCGTAGCACCTGGCCCAGTCTTGTACTGATTTTACCTGTTGGACAGTGGCGTTGTCGTATGTGCTGCTTATGTCTAGCTGCGCGCTGCCCGTGAACTGGCATTCGGTAAGACCACTATGCTCCATGTAGTTGACGAGCGTCTGGATATCACCGACGCAGTGGCCGGAGCTGCCGGTCGTGAACGTTCGGCCTACACAGTTACTGCTCAAATCGGCAGCTTGAGGAGTGGGTTTGGCCGCAGTGCGGTGTATGTTGAACAGAGCAAACGCAATAACCATGATCGCGATAGCTACTATGACAAGTATAACGACGTGGGCATAACCGCCCGCGGTTCGTTTGTGCTGCATGAGATTCAGTATAATACTTACGTTTTGTGGCAGCCAAATTTCAGAGCTACTGTCCCCTGAACGTGCCTAAAAACCGGACTTCGGGTGTTAACGCCACATCTAGTTTTGCCTGTACCGTGCGGATTATTTCCTGCGCCACATCGTAGATTTGCTGAGCCGAAGCACCGCCGGTGTTTTCAATTTTTAAAATGTGGTCGGGATGCAGACGTACCGGCCCCCAGGTCTGGCCGCGCTCAAAGCCGGCTGCCAGCAGTATCTGGGCGGCGCTGACGCGTTTGCCGTTGCCGCCGTGTAGCTTGTTCATTTTACTAAGTACCTCGGCACTCCGGCCGGTTTCGTCGTAAGCCATAATGGTCGCCGCTTGTTCGTCGGTGACGATGGGGTTGCGGAAAAACGAGCCGGCAGTGTGCAGATAATCTTCGGGGTGGCGATAATCCCAGAGCGATCCGGCTTTGCCGCGGGTATCCAGGATGGTTTGACGGCAGCCCTCCAGGCTGGCGAGGTCATAGTTTTTATCACGAGCGACTGCAAGCGCGGCATCGTACTCGAGCTGCTTATTCGGTGTGCGGTGCATGGCGAAAGCGACGCGCAAGATGACAAGATCCGCAAAATCTGAAGATTGGAACTTACTATAGCGGTAGCTGAAATCGAGCTCATCCGGATATAGCCGGCGCGTTTCATGTCTGCTGCGGTCAAACACTTCCACCCAGGCGAGAGTGTCGGCCACGGCTTGACCGTAGGCAGCGATATTGCCCACGACGGCGGCGCCTACGCCACCTGGTATGGCGCTCATCAGCTCCAGCCCCCATAGCTTCTCGCGAATGGCGAACTGCACCAAGTCATCCCACCATACCCCGGCATCGGCAACTACCACGTCGTCTTCCCGCGCGATATCGCCGGTGCGTACAAGTACGGTTGTACCGGGCAGCCCGGCGTCCGAAACCAGCACGTTCGCGCCGTACCCCAGTATCCACAACGGTTCACCGCCCGCTTCACGCAGAACTGCTTGCAGCTCGTCATTGGAAGCGCAAGTATATAGTCGCTCGGCGGGGCCGCCTGCGGCCAGCGAAGTCAAAGAGGCTAGAGGGATGCTTGCTTGCATATCACCTAAAGTATACACGCCCGCACACGGCTTCGGCTCGCTTGCGTGAGCGTGACAGGGGCGGTAAAATATATACTAATGAGTGATATCGATAAACCTGTACCATATGAAACCCTAGGTTCGCAGCTACGCCGCTTGCGCGAGCGTAACCGTGAGAGCGTGGCCGAAGTGTCCGGCGCAGTCGAAATCGGCGAACTGGAGCTGAACGACATCGAGTCCGGCGCTGAGCGTCCCTCCGAAGACATTCTGTTGCTGCTCATCAGTCACTTTGCGGTTGAGGATGACAAGGCGGCCGAACTTTGGCAGTTGGCCGGTTATGACCGGGAAGACGAGCCGGAGCATGTGCATGAACCGGCGCCAAGCGCCCGTCAGCAGGCACAGACCCTGATGGTCATGATTGATCCCCGGGTGATGTACAGCGATGCCATGGAAGTCGTCACGAACAGTAAGGGTGTGGTGCTGAATTTTTCGCAGAACGCCGGTCAGAACGGTCAGCCGCTCACCATCTCCCGTATCGGTATGAGCCACGCGCAGGCCAAAATGGTCATGGGCGTGTTACACCAGGCGCTCTACGATTTCGAAAACGGCCATGGCCGCAAACAGCTCGGCGACGGCGCCAACTCTTAACTCATAGGTATTTATTACAATGCCGCAAGTGGTTGACCCATACGGTAGTGGGGGCTAGGCTGTAGGTATGATCGATAAAGCCAAAAAACCCGCCCGTGCTGTCAAAAAGGTTGCAGGCACTACTTCACGTAAGGTTGTGAGCACCGCCGAAAAACTATTACCGTTGCCTGGGGGTCGAAAACGCGGCGAACTCAGCGCCGAAGACGTGCAAGTGGCGCGCGACTATATCCGTGAATTCTGGACGCGGCTGGAACGCTTCCACCCCAAGGACGATGAGAGCTTGCTGGGTTTGCCCAAACCCTACCTGGTGCCGAGCTACGAAGAGGGCGCTGGCTTTGATTACAACGAACTGTACTACTGGGACAGTTACTTTATGGTGCAGGGTCTACTCGATGCCCCCCATCAGGTACTCGTAGAGGGCATTCTGGAGGATCTGCTGTACCTGCAAAAGCGCTTCAAAATCATTCCGAACGGTTCTCGTACTTTTTTGATGGGTCGCTCGCAGCCGCCGTTTCTAACCACCTTTATTTTTGACGTCTACAACGCCTACGGCAAGGACAAAAAATGGCTGCAGAGCGCTATGGAGGTCGCACGTTCCGAGTACGAGGCGGTCTGGCTTGGTGACAAAAAACCCAATGAGCGGCTGGCGTTCAACGGCTTAAGCCGCTACTACGATATCAACTACCTGCACGACCTGGCGGAAGCCGAAAGCGGCTGGGACATGACGACTCGCTTTAACCGCCGCGCGCTCAACTATCTGCCGGTAGATCTCAACGCCCTGCTGTATAAGTACGAAATGGACTTTGCCCGTGCTGCCCGGCTGCAAGACGATATCCGCGAAGCAGCCAAGTGGGAGCAGACGGCGCTGGCCCGCAAAAAGACCGTGGACGAACTGATGTGGGACCGGATACGCGGTCTGTACTACGACTACAACTATGTGAAGGAAAAGCGGGGGAGCGTTAGCAGCCTGGCAGCTTATTTCCCGATGTGGGCTGGTATGGCGGATGGCCGACAAGCGGCGGCGCTGGTTAAGGCGCTCAGACGCTTCGAGAACAAGGGCGGGCTGGCCACTACCGACGCATTGCCGCTCAACCAATACGTGCCAGGCTCCATGCCGGTGCAGTGGGCGTACCCCAATGGCTGGGCGCCGCTGCAATACATAGTGGTCGAAGGGCTGTTGCGTTATGGTTATCACGAAGACGCTCGCCGCATTGCCATGAAATGGCTCAAAACCAATCTTGACTGGTTCAACGAACATCACGTGTTCCTGGAAAAATACAACGTGGTGAGTCCTGAGAAACCGCCGCAAAAGGGTGTGTACCCCTCACAGGTGGGTTTTGGCTGGACCAACTCAGTTTTCGAGCGTTTTTGCCAGCAATTCATTGACCGCCAGTCATGAGCATCCATGACGCGAAGCCGGAGGCACCAGGCGAGCCGCTGCCATGCGCCGACAAGCTGGCGTTTGATACGCGCGAAGCGGCCCAGGCAACGGCCACGGTCAGCGAGCACCGCTACGCCACCAAACTCAAGGTGTACAAGTGCCGGTATTGCAGTCTGTATCACTTATCGAGCAGTGGCTAAAGTAGCTTTTCCTAGCCAACGTGCAGATTTTACGGTACTAATATCCGCCGGATATTAGTACTGAGTGCCGTCAGCAGAGTGTAACTAAACAGCCCGTAGGTACGGGCGATGGAGTCTATGGAATTCTTGTCGTTCGGGTTGTCGCTATACACTACTACCTTATCGCCGACTTTGGCAGTGATATCCCCCAGGCTGACCATGGTGTGGTTCATGCAAACTCTGCCGACAATCGGTGTGAATATGTTGCCGACCTTTACACTCCCCGTCCTTTTATATGTTCCGCGGGCCAATGACCAGACACCTTCATAGTAGCCAATCGGCAAGACACCGATCGTCATCTTCTTAGGAGCGGTGAAGGTATAGTTGTAACTGACCTTGTCGCCTTTCTCCAGCTCAGTAACCTTGGTAATGGTGCTCGTTAGTTTCAAGGCCGGCCTAAGCTCGGCGCGGAGCTTTGCGGTCAGAGCATGGCTATGCGGAAATGGGTTAATGCCATACAACCCTATGCCCAAGCGAATGGTATTCGCATATTTTGAACACGCCTTGAGGCTGCCGGCCGACTGCGCGACGTGTAGTATGGTCGGGTTCGCGCCGGTGCTAAGAATTGCCTCTACACAGATGTCAAACGTATTAACTGCTGCATCGACCGTCGCCGGATCGTCGCCGTCGCTGTCAGCCAGGTGACTCATCACGCCCTCCAGCTGCAAGTTCGGGTAACGCACTATGAGCTTCACAAGTGCTACTACGGTGTCGGGTGCAGCTCCGTACCGATTCATGCCGGTATTAATTTCTAAGTGCAGTTTGATTCGTTTGTCAGTCTTCCCAAGCGCATGGATGGTTGCTTCGTCCTGTACAACGAAGGCGAACTTGTCGTACCTCATCCGGGCAAAGTTCTCCGGAAGTATTGAGCCCATGACCAGCACGGGCTGTTTGCTGATCTCACGGATGCGTAGCGCTTCAAAGTAGCCATCAACAGCAATGTATGGCAACTTTTGGCTTTTGAGCGCCGTTGCGACCTGCTCAATGCCGTGGCCGTAGGCGTTGCCTTTCAGGACGGGGATAACCTGTTTGCCGCTTAAACCCGCGAAGACTTCGAGGTTGTGCAGAAGCGCAGACTGAGAAACCTCGATGAGGTTGTGAGTGGTAAAGTCCCTCTCAAATTTACGTAGCAGTGTGTCAATATTTTTTCTGACGGACATCGCTAACTTTCGCGTTTTTACGAATCGTGGAGGATTAAAATTGCTTCAAGAAACTCGTATTGAACACGGTACTTAAGTCCTGGCGTTCGCGGAAACGGGCTTCAGCCAACTCCACCAAGCGCGTTACCAGCTCCACGCTACTGATACCTTTTTGCCGCCAGTTGTGCGCATACAGACTGCCGGGTAGCGGGTTAACTTCGTTGAAATAGATTTTACCGGTCTTGCTGTCGATAAGCATGTCAACACGTGCGATGCCGCTGCAGCCCAGGGCTCGGTAAACGTTGAGGCCGATTGCCTCAGCCTTGGCATACAGGTCGTCCGGAAGTTTGGCGGGAATGTTGCTATAGCCTTGCGCGCCCTGCTTGGCTCCACCCATCTTTTTGCCACCGTTCAAGTATTTAGTGTCGAAATCAAAGAAGTCCTCAGGCTTGGTGAGTGGTTGCTCGAGGTACGCTGGTGTTAAGTCGTGGTTACCGATAATCGGCAGCGTTACCTCTACTAGGTTTTCAACAGCCTCTTCGACAATGATTGCGTCATCATATTTTGCGGCTACCTCAAGACCGTTGCGCAGCTCTGTCTCGTTGGTCGCGCGAGTGATGCCAATGCTTGAACCCAGGTGCGCCGGCTTAATAAACAGTGGCAACATGAGATTTTTTGTAATAGCCTTAAGGGCCGCCGTCAGATTTTGCTCCAGCTCCTTGTCGGTAAATGCCAGAAACTTACTGACGGGAATATCGTGCGCGGCGGTGATCTGCTTGGCCAGCACCTTATTCATCGCAAGGGCTGACGCCTCCATGCTGCAGCCGACATACGGTACGCCGGCCATGTCGAGCAGACCCATAAGTGCGCCGTCTTCACCGTAAGTGCCGTGCATACTCGGGAATACGATGTCGATTTTTTTGTGTAACTTGCGGCCGGTCATACCCGTCGACTTTGACAGTGTCATGCCACCATCAAGCTGCACGCTGGCAGGAGCGGTGCGGCTGGTAAACTGCTCAATTTCACCTGATGTGAACAAGCTGATATTTTTGAGCTTATCATCCCAGAACCAGGCGCCGTTTTTAGCGATGTATATGGCCTCGACCTGGTATTTCTTAGTGAGCTCCAAGGGCTTGATGATGCTTGAAAGGGCGGTGACGATGGATACGTCATGCTCGGTGCTGCGGCCGCCGAAGATAACTGCAACTGTTTTCATATAAACACTGTAACATGTATATTGTACAGTTACAATATACAGTTATAGGGTACAGTTATGCACTATGCGTAATTGTCGGTCCAGTCATTCTGGAGGAGTGCCAAATCGCCGGCTGCGACAAATTGATCAAAGTTTTGGTAGAACTCAAGTGGCCGGTCTTCCAAGCGTAGCTCGCCGCTGAACTTTCCTGCCGCTAACCCGGTCTGGATGTGCGGCGTGGCAGAGTTACGCATCAGGACCACGATGTCTGGCTTGGCAGTCGCGATAAGATGCCCTATTTCTTCGTGCACAGCCCGGGTCTCGGCACCTTGGTCTACCAGACCTGGAGTCACGTAAAGTTTGCGCTGCGCCGGTAGGGATGCAAGTAACTCAGTACCGGCTCGGATCCCTTCCAGATTGCCGTTATAAGTGTCGTCGATAATCCATGCGCCCCCCAGGCGATATGGTTGCATACGATGCTCAAACGGTACGGTTTTGGCAACGCCCGCTTCGACCTGAGCTGACGTGAGCCCTAATTCCATACCCAATGCAGCAGCCAGGCTGAGCGGTCCCACGTTATGCTTGCCAAGCAGTCCGCTGTGGAGCGCAAGTTGTCGTCTGCCTCTAACGAGCGTAAAACTGGTGCCGCCTATGGCTATTTTTATGTCTGTCGCTTTCCAACCTAATGCGCCGGCCGTACTGTATGTTTCGTAGGCTTCTTCAATAAAGGGTTTGGCGGCCGGAGATTCGGCGTTTATGTATACGTGTTCACCGTGTAGGTAGTCGGCCAGTGAAAATATATCTTTGCCTGCTGCCTGGAGTGTCTTGTACTGGTCTAAATGAGCCGGTGCCAGCCCTGTAATGATGCCGTACGTCGGCTGGGTGGTGGCCGCAAAGCTTGCCACGTCCCCGGGCCTGCCTTCGCCGTATTCCACTATCACTACATCTTCATTACCCCGCAAGCCGTGGGCAAACTGAGCATGCGATACCGCTACATTCCTGTTGGCAGGTGTGACGGCTACACTCAGCCCCTCGCTGAGTACTGTTGCCAGCAGCTCCTTCATGCTGGTTTTCCCGTAGCTTCCGGCGATTGCTATCTTGACTCCCGGATGCTCGGCAAAAATATAGCGTGAAGCTTCAGTCAGCCGCTTCTGCTGTGGTTTGACATGGAGCTCGCGCGTGAGCCAAAGAGGCAAAACTATCAGATGCGCCCAGACTACCGGATAGGACACGATGAGCGCCAAACCTAGCCAGCCGCCGTCCGGTAGGTTACGCCAGTGCCACAGTATCACCGACGCTACGCCGACCAGCAGCTGCAGTGTCATGCCGTAGACCAGGAGCTGTTTGACTAGACGTGTCCGCCTGGTCAAGTCGAGCGTTCGGCGATACATGACTCGCGAAAAGTCTTCGGTACGCCAAAACCAGCGGAGATATGCAGCGATATCGTATTCGACGTTTTGCAACATGTACGCCAGAGTCGCCGCCATGCTCCGCAGGTCGTATAACGTCCGCAAGTTAGGTATCACTGCACGAAGCCCTCGATCAAACTTGCTACTTTTGACTGAGCGTCGGCTTGTATAAAGTGCCCAGCGCCAGGCAGTATTTCAAGCCGGGAGTCGCGAATCACTTTACTCAAAACCTCACCGTAACGGGGTGGTGTAGTCGTGTCGTCCGCACCATACATGAGTAGTGCTGGTACTTGTATGTGAGCTGCGTCTGCCCGTACATCTTCACCAACGACCCGCTTGAATGTTTCCTGCAGGTGTTCCGCCACCAGCATATCGGAACCAGCAGCTTTATATAAATTGCCGCGCAGCTTCCGCTTAGCACCGGCTGGCAGCGGAGCGGCCAGTACTTTGCCGGTCTTAGCCACGGCCTGCCAAACTGCATTACGCCCCTTGTTCTCACCGCGGATTCCAGCGCTGGCCAGTAGTACTAGTTTGTCTGGCTCCAGCCCATGATTTGCAATGCCGCGGATGGCGATCGCACCACCGTTGGAGTGTCCGATAATTGCGTACGGCTTCAAGCCGACCTTATCAATAAATGCTGACACAAAGGCTGCGTAGTCATCCAAACTCCATACTTTGTGCGGGGCTTCGCTGCCTCCAAAACCAGGTAAATCCGGCACCACTACCTCATAACTGCGAGTCAGCTCTTGCGCAAACGTGCCCCAGTTCCGGCTGTTATCGCCCCAGCCGTGCAGCACGAGTAACTGTTTGCCAGCACCGACACGGAAGTACGAAGTCAGGAGTGAACCTACAACAATTTGCACATAAGGAATTATAACAGTTGACCCAAGGTGGCTACGCTCTTTTCAGGTAGATACTAACAGGGTATAATCACCATCAGTAAAGAATTGTGGGTGATTAGCTCAGCTGGCTAGAGCGCGGCATTCACATTGCCGAGGTCGGGGGTTCGAGCCCCTCATCACCCACCAAATTAAGTAACAGAGACAGCCGTATAACGTTTCGGGTGTCTTTTTGTTTTCATTAAGTCTTGCCTCTGTTGCGCAGGGTTCGAGCCCTCTAATCCAACAGCAGTTCCCCGACCGGTAGGTCGTGGGATGTAGTTGCCT
>CAZMWE010000016.1:0-23734 GCA_964570005.1 uncultured Candidatus Saccharibacteria bacterium
CAGAACAACGAGCTTTGATTTATCCATAATGTTCCAAAACCTCGGATCAGGGCCATCCGTTGCATATACATCAGGCTGCAGCTTTATCACCACCTCAGCATGAACCGGATCCACTTCGTCAGGACTGCTTGTGCCCGGATCGATAAATACATAGTCCACGACCTTGAGTGCATCTAACATTTGTGCGCGATCACCATCTGAAATGATGGGTCGTTGGGGACCTTTTCTGGCCTTTACCCGAGCATCACCGCTCAACATAACGACCACAATTTCGCCCAAAGACCTAACTGCTTCGAGGTACTGCAGGTGGCCAACATGCAGTAGATCAAACGTACCACTTGTTAAGGCAATCTTTTCATGTTGGTGTTGACGACGAATATCCGCAAGGTTTGCGAGCTGAACTATCATTAGTATATGATGACACTTAATTATATACTGTCAATACAGCAGAAATTGAGCTTACTTACTGTCAAGAGCTTAGGGGAGTCGAACCCAAATAACAGCTACGGACTCGGCGTAAAGAAAAAGAGGTGAGACTACAGTTTGTAATCTTACCTCTGTTATTCCCATTTGGTGACCCGTACGCAAAAAAGTTTACACCTGCTCAAAGATGAAGTTATTCGATGGAGAGGGATAATCGGGCCAGAGTATGAGAGAGTGCAAGTCAACAGGCTGCTGCATATCCCATTGACCATACACACCCGTAACTAAATTGATAAGAGGGTACTATCACGAAGGGGCTGCTGGGTCTGGGGTTTGGTCACGGATTCCGTGGCTTCACTCCTGCAGACACCAGGCAGCTCCCTCCGGGAGTCTTTGTGCGAATGCTCATGCGTGTCCGCTTATCGACAGTTTTCCCTCTGTCGCCTTTACACCGTGCCGGGGTCAGCCGCCGTGGTTACGCCGGCTTCCCGTGCAGGGCTTGCATTTTCAGGGCCCAAGCGGCGCCCATACGCGTCAGCGCGGTGTAGACCGTCGCTGCGTCGAAGTAACCCTGGACACCAGAGGCCGCGCCAGCGAAGTTGCGGCCTGTCCAGCCTTCGTCGACGGTTTGGACTGACTGCGCGTAGTAGACTCCTCCGGTCCACCGCTGCGGGCCCTCGGGAACGCGATCACCGAACTCCTCGTACACCTGGTCTGAGTTCTCCCCGCGCATCAGTACCATGGCTAGTTTGCCCGTGATCGGGTCGACGTAGCCCACGAACTTTTCGAAGTTTGGCCCGATACCGCGCCGGCCCAGTTCCTGCCACGTGCTGGCGGTGTTGCCGACGGTACCGACAACCAGAATGAGGCTGTCGCCGTTGGTGAGGCCGGCTTCCACGTCATGCAGGAAGGCCGCCTCGGCGGCGTCCAGCCCGATGATTGCGATGTCTTCGTCACTCAAGGTGCCGTATTCGACTCGCGGTTCCATTCTTGTCACGATTCCCTTCAGGGTCGTGTGATTGGGACGAGCTATATCTTATAATAATCGCTGCGGTAAAGCAAATGTGTAACAGGGGTGGCGTATTTATAAACCCGTACTAGTTGTTCACACCGGCATAACAGATACGGGTAGCCCCGACAAACAAAAGAGGCGAGGTAACTATAAGCTACTTCACCTCTGTTATTTTCTACTTGGTGACCCCGAGGGGAGTCGAACCCCTGATCTTCAGGATGAGAACCTGACGTCCTGGACCACTAGACGACGGGGCCAAGCGTAAATCAACCGCAAAATTGTACCATAACAGAGGCGAACAGGCAAGGCCAGGCGAGACTCCAGCGTTGCAAAACCTGCATCAAACCCTGATAATAAACCATAAGCTCTATTGCAAGTCATGCAAGAATATATTATCGCCGGTATGGGAGTGTTGGTTGTCGTGATAGTTGCTACGACAGCGTGGGTGGCCATTGCCCGCAGCCGTAAACGCAAACCCGCCGGCGGCAATTCCAAACTGGCGAGCAGCCTGCGCGACGAACAAACCAAAAACAGCATCATTCTAAATTCCATCGATGACGGTGTAGTGCTTATCGACGAACAGGGGGTCATCCAGCTATTTAACCCGGGTGCCAGCGCCATCACCGGCTGGAAGCGCGAGGAAGCCCAAGGGCTCGATTGGCGGTCGGTTTTTAATTTCGTGGACAGCCGAAACGAGGCAGTACCCGAAAACAAGTTGCCGTTCGCGCGAGCCCAAGCCGGCAGCCAGCCGGTGCGCGATAACAGCGCCAACCTCGTCACCAAGTCAGGCAATACCATTGCCACCAGCTTCAGCGTGTCACCGGTGCTCAATGGTAATCAACTGACCGGCCTGGTGGGTGTTTTCCGCGACGTCAGCCAAGAGCGCAAAGAAGAGAGCCAGCGCGCTGAGTTCATCAGCACCGCCAGCCACGAGATGCGTACACCCGTTGCTGCAATTGAGGGCTATTTAAGTCTGGCGCTCAATGAAAAGGTCGCAACCGTCGACTCCCGCGCCAAAGACTACCTGGGGAAAGCCCACGCCTCCACCAAACACCTCGGCGAGCTGTTCCAGGACCTGCTCACCAGCGCCAAAGCCGAAGACGGCCGTCTACCTAACCACCCCGAGGTCGTGGAGATGGGCCAGTTCATGGAACAGCTGACCTCCGACCTGCACTTTGCGGCACAAAAGAAAAACCTAGCGCTGGAGTTCATCATCGGCAACAGTGAAGTTATTGACGCCACCGACTCGGCACCAGCCGCCGGTCAAAAAATCGTCCGGCCACTCTACTACGTGCAGGTCGACCCCGACCGTCTGCGCGAAGTGGTCACCAACCTGTTCGACAACGCCTGCAAATACACCGACAGCGGCAAGATCACTCTCGGCCTAACCGGCAACGATGCCGTGGCCCAAATGTATATCCGCGACACCGGCCACGGTATCCCGCCCGAAGACATCCCGCACCTGTTCCAGAAGTTCTACCGTGTGGACAACAGTGCCACCCGCACCGTTGGCGGCACCGGGCTAGGCCTGTTTATCAGCCGCAAAATCATCGAGCTCTACCAGGGACGCATCTGGGTTGAAAGCACGCTCGGCAAAGGCAGCACGTTCTACATCAATCTACCACGCCTGAGCACCCAGCAGGCTCAGGCAAAGATCAGTCAGCAGGCTCAAACAGATGCGCAAAACCCTATGCTGGTCACCCCTGACGAGCTGCCTGTTTCGACTACCGCAGCTGCCTCCGCCTCAGCTTCCACCGCCGCCATACCCACGGAAAACATTTCATGATATACTGCAAACACGAAAGCATAATCATTAAAAAGAGTTAGAGAAGAGCCGTGGCAAAAATACTACTGGTCGAAGATGATAACAACTTGCGGGAAATTTATCAGGCACGGCTGATGGCCGAGGGCTATGAAATATCAACCGCCCAAAACGGTGAGGAAGCGCTGGTGGTCGCCAAACAGCAGAAGCCAGACTTAATTGTTTCTGATGTGATGATGCCCCGTATTTCCGGTTTTGAGATGCTCGACATCCTGCGCAACACCGCGGAGCTCAGGAATACCAAGGTCATCATGCTAACCGCACTTGGCCAAGACGACGACCAAAAGCGTGCCGACAACCTCGGCGCCGACCGCTACCTGGTAAAGTCACAGGTAACTCTTGAAGATATCGTGAATGCTGCTAAAGAGCTGCTGAGCGGAGAGAGCCCAGCGCGACCACAGCCCACCAGTGTCCCAGACTCGATGGCAGTCGCACCGGCCGCACCTGGCATACCGGCTATCGCGCATGTGCCTGATCCTGCGGGACCGGCGACTCCCACCGCAGATCCAGCTCTTGCCCCTCCGACAGCAGCACCAGCCGCAACACCGCCGGCACCGGCTGACGCAACAGCAACGGCTGATCCAGCATCTGCCACGCCAACTATCGACCCCGTCGCCGTTCCGGCCGATCCTTCAGCCACACCGCCAGCCAGCGACAGCCCGGCCGAACCTCCGACCGCTACGCCCGTCAGTCCGGTTGCCGAACCTATGTCGGTGACGCCCGAGCCAACCACGCCCACCGGTCCGACCGAACCGGCCACACCGCCTGCGCCCGCTGTCGTCGACTCCGCTGCTCAAGGCCTGGCCGCCGAAGAAGCTGCCTTGCAAGCTCAGATCGCCAGCTACGCTAACACACCGACCACTGATGCGCCGCAAACTGCCGCTCCAGCGGCAGACAGCCCGGCAGCAGACGCCGCCAGCAACGATAAGGCTCTGGCCGATGCCGTTCAGCAGCTCAGTACCCCCGCTAATCCCTCTGATCCTGCCGGTGCGCCACCTGTCGACACCACAGCGACACCAGCCGCCACCGATGACAATAGCGCACCGTCCTCACCCGCCGGCCGCAAAATCATTCAGCCAGTCACTGACCCCGCAGCCAAGCCCGATCTTGATGCACTCCTGGCTAAAGAAGAGGCCAAAAACCCAACTCCGACCCCCGGGGCACCGCAACCTGCTCCAGGTGCTCCTGCTAGTAGCACGCCCTCGGGCAAACCGTTTGACCCGACTACATCGCTGTAAGCTCTTGAGTCACCCACTATCGCGAATTTGTCCGCGCTCTCTTCGCGGCTCGTGGTAGCATAGAATATGCGTATGCGATTGAATAAATTTCTGGCGGCGGGAAGCGACCTGTCACGCAGAGCGGCCGATACGGCTGTTGCTTCTGGCCGCGTAATGGTCAACGGCCGGACCGCGGAGCAGGGGATGGACGTCCTCGTCACCGACAAGGTCACCCTGGACGGTCAGCCTATCAAAGCAGTTGTAGAAAATGTAACAATTATACTAAACAAACCACGCGGCTATGTCGTCAGCCGCAACGGGCAGGGCAGCAAGACAATTTATGATCTGTTATCTCCGGGGTACCGTTCTCTGAATCCAGTCGGCCGACTGGATAAAGATTCTTCCGGCTTGTTGCTCCTCACCAGCGACGGGCAGCTAGCCAATGAGCTGACACATCCGAGCCGCCAAAAGCTGAAGATATACGAGGTGCAGCTCGATAAGCCGCTAGAGCCGCTGCATCGCCAGATGATCAGCGACCACGGCCTCATGCTCGAGGATGGTCTGAGCAAGCTCCAGCTCGACCGCCAAACAGACAGTGACGACACCCGCTGGATCGTGCACATGCACGAAGGCCGCAACCGGCAGATCCGCCGCACCTTCGCCGCCCTGGGCTACACCGTGCAAACGCTCCACCGCACCCAGTTTGGGCCGTATACGCTTGACGGCCTAGCCAAGGGTAGCGTCAAGGTTACGTAGCATAGCGACAAGTATCCCGCTAGCACGGAGCTATAACACCATCATGGGGGCAGCTATCTATTGCCCGGATCATAATCATACGTAAAAGCAACACGTTTTGGCCGCAGAGCAGGGTTGCGTAAGATCATGATAACAGGATCTACTCCAACGGGATCTGGCAATTTCTGCCTATGCTGGTCGAACGTCCCGTTAACGGGCCTTTTTATGATTACCGCGCCTGCGGAGCCGTATTCGGCGTGCACCACATCTGCCACATATTTCGGGCTTCTGAGCTTTCCGGTAACTCGTTGAAATACCTGGCGCCCTACTTGCCGGGCCAAGCCACCTTGCCGTTTGCGCCAATCAAGTATCTCGTCGGATGATATCTTAAGGATATAGCCCCCTACATATCGCGGCCAATCAGTTACATCACTGCCGCCAATAGCAGCTTCTGCAGTACTGTAGCCGCGATGGCCCACGCCTTTAGTTGTGTTCGCACCGGTCTGCATGGAGTCCGCTAGGGCGTCAAACGTGGTCACTGGCACTATTGTGTCGGCATTATTTAAGAGGGGATATGGGTATGGTTGTCCCTCCTGCCTTGCCAGGTACGGTGCCATGAAGAGGAAGAAAGATAAATCCGTGGCTGAGCTCCTGCCGGGAAAATACCAAAGACCAAACTCACCATGCATACGCACTTCTTCTGTATGGTTAAGATCGCCACTAGGTGTCATCCCCTGCGTAAGATTTCCTACAGTCTCTACCATTGCCATATTACCTACAATTTAGTACTAAAATGTAATTTTGTCAATTCTTCTACCTCTGTTATAATACTGTGTAAATGAGCAGCAAGATACCAATCGTCGCCATCGTCGGGCGCGCCAACGTGGGCAAGTCCAGCTTGTTCAACGCGGTCCTGGAACGACGTGAAGCGATTGTGGCACGCGAAGCAGGCACCACGCGCGACAGCATCACCGCCAAGGCCAGCTGGCGCGGCCAGGATTTCTGGCTGGTCGATACTGCCGGCATGAAAGACGCGGCCGACGATTTTGAATTCACTATCCAGGAGCAAATCGTGCAGGCGGCCGACAGTGCCGACGTCATCTGGGTCGTGGTTGAAGCAGATGTGCTCATCACCGAAGAAGACCGCCGTGTTGCCACGCTGGCGCTCAAAAGCCGTAAGCCGGTGTTTCTGGTCGTCAATAAGGTCGACAAAGCCCGCGGTCAGGATCTCAACACCTTCCAGCGGCTCGGCATCAAGCCGATTATCCATACAGCCACAACCCAACATCGCGGCATTGGCGAACTGCTGGATACACTTATCGAACAAATACCGAACGCAAAGCTGCCCGATAACCCCGACCGAATTCAAGTGGCGCTGCTCGGACGCCCGAACGTCGGCAAGAGCGCGCTTTTCAACGCGCTGGCCAAAAAGCAGCAGGCGATCGTGTCCGACCGGGCAGGGACCACCCGCGATGTAAACCGTACCAGCGTACGCTACAACGAGCAGGAAATCGAGTTGATGGACACCGCCGGTATCCGGCGGTCGGGCAAGATCGGGCAGGGGATAGAGCACTTCAGCGTGGTACGCACCCTAAGCGCGATCGAGCAGGCCGACATCTGCCTGTTGCTTATCGACGTCAATGAGCTGGCGACCGGCCTAGACCAGAAAATCGCCGGACTTATCAAGGAAGCTGGCAAGGGACTCGTGCTGGTCGTGAGCAAGTGGGACAGCGCAGAAGGCAAAGACGCCTTTACACGCGACGCCCTGGCGCCGCAGGTAACCGCTGCGTTTGATTTCGTGCCATGGGCGCCGCTGATCTTCACTAGCTCCGTGACCGGCCAGAATGTTACCAAAATCTTCGATCTCGTTATGCAAATCAGCGAAGCCCGTAAGACTCGTGTCAGTACCCGCGCACTCAATAATTGGCTGGGCGGAGTTATCTTAAAACACCCGCCGGCAGGGCTCAAAAACCGCGCCCCTAAGCTCAACTACATGGTGCAGGAAGATGACAATCCCACGCCGGCCTTCAAGATCTTCGGCAGCCACACCAAATTCGTCCACTGGAGCTACCGCCGCTACCTGGAGCGTGAGCTACGCGAGGCATTTGGCTTCGAGGGCACCAGCTTGGAAATCTGGTTCATCGAAAAACACGTCGCTCACAAACACGGCAACAGCCCCACGCAACCGGCCCGTAGTGACACTCAGCGTGCTATCATAGCCAAGAAGCAACGAAGCAAGTAGGAGGGCCGCATGGCACTGTTTCAGAAACGGCCGCAGCTGGACAAGCCGCTGGCATACACCACCACATACGGTATGAACAAGTCACTACTCATCGTAGGCCTAGGCAATCCAGGCGGAGAATACGAAGGCAGCCGCCACAATGTCGGATTCATGTGTCTAGATTATTTCGCGAGCAAAAATGACTTCGCCTCCTGGCAGGTCAAAAAAGACCTAAAAAGCGAGATTACCGCGCAAACCCTCGGCGATACGCGTGTCATTCTGTGCAAGCCGCAGACCTTCATGAATTTGAGCGGGGAGGCCGTACAAGCCGTACAGCGCTTTTATAAGCTTAGCAACACCCACACGGTTGTCGTACACGACGAATTGGATATTAATTTCGGCCAGATCCGCCTGCGCGTCGGGGGTAGCCCGGCAGGGAATAACGGTATAAAGTCAGCCAGCCAGCACGTTGGCGAAGATTACGCTCGCGTACGCGTCGGCATCGGCCCCAAAAGGCCGGAACAGATGGATGCAGCCGATTTCGTACTACAGGACTTTAATGAGGCCGAACGGGGCCATCTCGCCGCTATGAAGCGGGAGGTCGCGGCCATTTTGAGCGAATATGCCTTTGGGGCTGCATTTACCGCTGAAACCCGCACGTTTTTATGAACTCATAAGGGCGCTAGCCCGCTATCGCCCAACTTCCATAGCTGGCAACGGAAAAGTCTGACAAACCCTTCAGGGTGAATTATGCAGAGGCTGAACTAAAATAGGCCTGCGAGAGGGGGTGGGCACCGCTCGCAGGCCTATTTTAGGAGACAACCAAAGTTGTCTCCACCCAGAAGTCCGAAGACTTCCTCCACCCTTCAACCCACCACGGAAGCGAAACGTCAAGCATCCAAACTACGTGTGATGTGCGTCTCCTGCTGTGAAGCAGAAACCATTTAGGCTCGCTGGAAACCGGGAGCATTGGCTCCAAGGAGCCGCCGCTTCTAGTTAAAGGGGTTAGTTTGTTCTCGAGCCCCGGGCAAGCCCGGCTAAAGAGAAAAGTGGAGGGTAACAACTTTGAACTGACTCGGAGAACAATCTAACAAATGTTAGAATGGGGGATATAAGGTGCGTAAGATTGCGTTGCCGCTACTTACAAGTTGCCATTCTATCAAAAACGTGTAGTAATGTCAATACCTTTTCATGTTTTCGCATGGAAGTAAAAAGTAGGCGATAATAAGCATAAGCGCCAACCTTGCTACGTTGAGCGCGTAATTCTGGGCGCCATCAGGTGCGAGCATTCGCCTGACCGTCCCGCATACACGCCCGTGCCAGTGAGCAGCGGGCAATCATAGGGAACCTGTGGTTTCGATAAAGTACTAGGGCAGCCATGGTCGCCCTCAACTGCAAACGCATTGTGGCCGGTTGCCGCGACCCGTCCGCCCGTAACGTAGCGTAAGGCATTATCATACAGCTTCTCCAGCTGGAGCAACCCATCCTCTGAGCAATACTGTCGAATTAACGTAGTTGCCATTTCCCTGTGGTTTTGGGGCAACTCCGCGACCAACGGCAGACCCCGAAAAATATGTACCAGCAGATCGGGTAGCTGATCCCGCGTAGCTGGCGTAACCGGGAGTGGGTATGCATTAGGGTGGTTGATATACGCCGCCGTCCAGTCATCCCGCGTCCGGATAGTCGCAAGCATGGGTATGTCCTGGGCGAACGCATCGTCAACCGCCGCGGTAAAGGCAGGAGACAAACGCTGCATGTTGCCAATTTCGTCGAGCACGAAACAGTCAGGCGGTTGCCTAAGGGCAGCCCGCAGCGGTTCAGTGAACATCCGGTCGATTACGCCCTTGTCAACATGATATCGATGATCGCCCACGATGACATCAGACTTGACAGCGGTTTGATGCGCCAGCAGATGACGCTCGCCGCCAGAAGTAGCCGCTTCATATCCGATAGGTATTCCGGCATCATCGGTAACCTCGCGGGTAACTGCCCACCGGCAGTTACCGGTAAACCGTTTGACAAATTCCTGGGCGACCGTGCTTTTACCCGCGGACGATTCACCAGTTAGTAGAAAAATCATACTCCGTAGTGTATCAAATAATCCTCACCTAACGAGCCGGCACAATTGAGTGTATGCTGACATACATTCGTATGAAAGTAAAAAAGCTTACGCTACACGTCGATGGATATCCGACCCGTTTGCGCGATATCCCGACGCCGCTGGAGGAACTGTTTTACATCGACGCCAAATCGTCCGAATGGCCGGCTAGACCCAAAGTGGCGGTTGTTGGCAGCCGTGGCGTGACATCCTATGGCAAACAGGCCCCTGCCACCTTAAGCAAGGGGTGATAATCATCAGTAGCCTGGCGTTCGGGGTAGCCCAAGCCCTCGGCGGCGACCACTGGGCCGTCAGATAATAATACGAACTGCTTATGCTACAGTGTAGGCATGAAGATGATGATATTCTTGGGCCTAACCATCTTCGGCACGCTGGGTGGGTGGCTTGGCAGCATGATAGACCACACAGGCAGCCTTGGTATGTGGTCACTTGCCTTAAGTACCCTCGGCAGCCTGTTCGGCATCTGGGCCGGCTACAAAGTCGCCAAGTACTATTTCTAACCAATTGAAAAGCCCCGTTGGCCGGGCTTTTCAATTGATCAAGACAGATCGCCTACACTTATGATATTTAGACGTCAACATACTGCTGCCACCTCTACATGAGCACGAGCCGCCATTCTAGCAATCGCCTCCGCAGCGTCAAGGGGGTGCTTGGCAAGGAAGTCTGGCCCACGCGCATCACCACATACTTGAAAGTTGACAAGGCCTTGCTCAGCTATCTTATCCCATGTAGGGCTCTTCAAATCTTCCATATCAGCTCCTTCATAATCCCAATTAAAAAACCGCTTCCAACTGTGGTAGCGGTCTTGTTTAAGACGTCTTGCCATTTTTAGATTTTAACTATATTGTTTTACCGCTGTACGGATATGAAGTCAATGATTTTGTGAGATTTCTCACATTTTTTCACAACCCGGCTACCCAAAACTTGCATTTGTATAGTAGTTTGCGCTATGCTTGGCCTCCATGCCAACAAAACGAGGTATACTTAATAGACGTAAAGGCTTATGGCAAAAAATTTAGTAATAGTAGAGTCGCCGGCTAAGGCGAAAACGATCGAGAAATATCTGGGCAAAGACTATACCGTCAAAAGCTCCATCGGCCACATCCGGGGCCTGCCGAGCAAAAACGGGTCAGTCGACGTTGCCCATAACTTCGCGCCCAAATTCGAAGTCGACCCCGAGAAGAAGAAGGTCATAGCCGAACTCAAAAGTGCCGCCAAGGGCAGCACCGTCTGGCTAGCGAGCGATGAAGACCGCGAAGGGGAAGCCATTGCCTGGCACGTCGCCGAGGTGCTCAAGCTGGACCCCAAAACCACCAAGCGCATCGTATTCCACGAAATTACCCAGAGTGCGCTCGACGAGGCAGTAAAGAACCCACGTACCATCGACATGAACTTGGTGGAGGCCCAGCAGGCGCGGCAGTCGTTGGATTACCTGGTAGGCTTCGAGTTAAGTCCAGTCTTGTGGCGCAAAGTGCGCGCCGGGCTTAGTGCTGGGCGCGTACAGAGCGTGGCCGTACGCCTGATCGTGGAGCGTGAGGCCGAAATCGATAGCCACACGCCCGAAAGTACCTTCAAACTCACCGCCGAGTTCGTTTTAAGTGATGGGACCATCCTGCCGGCCACCTCCGACACCAAATTCAAAACCGCCGACGAGGTTCGCGCCGTACTTGAGGCGTTCATGGGCAGCACGTTCAGCGTGGCAGACATCGCCAAAAAGCCGGGCACCCGCAACCCAGGCACGCCGTTCACTACCAGCACATTGCAGCAGGAGGCAAGCAGCAAGCTCGGCTACAGCCCCCGCACCACTATGCGTCTGGCCCAACGGCTGTACGAAGCTGGTCATATCACCTACATGCGTACCGATTCGGTTAACCTAAGTTCCCAGGCACTCGGTGCCATGACCGGGTTTATTAAGAAAAAATACGGCGAGGAGTATCACCAGTACCGTACGTTCAAGAGCAAGAGCGCCAACGCTCAGGAAGCCCACGAGGCCATCCGTCCAACCGACGTCACGCGCGAATTCGCCGGCGACGACGACCAGCAGACCAAGCTCTATAACCTCATCTGGCGCCGCACGCTAGCCAGCCAGATGGCGCCCGCCCGGCTCGAAAACACTACGGTGAGCATTGCCGCCAGCGGCTCCAAAGAAATTTTGGAAGCCAAAGGACAGGTAGTGGTGTTTGACGGCTTTTTGAAAGTATACGGCCGGAGCGGCGACGATACCTTGCTACCAGAGGTCAATAGGGGTGATAAGCTGGTTTTGCAACGCGCCGAAGCGCTCGAAAACCTAAGCCGGGGCCCAGCCCGCTACACCGAGGCGACACTGGTCAAGAAGCTGGAGGAAATGGGCATCGGCCGTCCGAGTACCTACGCCAGCACCATCAACACCATCCAGACGCGCGGCTACGTGGAACGGGGAGACCTGGAGGGTGTTGAAAAGAGCGTCCAAAAGCTGACGCTGGCCGGCGGCAGCATCGCTCAGGCCGACGAAAAACTAATGTACGGCCGCGACAGCAACAAGCTGTTTCCGACCGACACCGGTAAAGTCGTGACCGATTTTCTGGTCAAGCATTTCGGCGAAGTCATGGATTACGGTTTTACCAAGGACATTGAAGAGGAGCTGGATCAGATCGCGCTGGCTAAAAAAGACCGTGTGGGCGTCCTGCGCGAATTCTACGACCCGTTTCACAAGCTAGTCGAGAGCAGCGCCGACATATCCCGCGCCGAGGCGACCCAAACCCGGCTGGTTGGCAACGACCCCAAGAGCGACAAACCGATTTATGCACGGTTCGGCCGCTTCGGCCCCATGCTACAGCGCGGCGAGCAAGGTGACAATCCTAAGCCAGATTTCGCCCCCATGCCCGCCGGCACCAAAATCGAAACGGTTACACTGGAGCAAGCTCTGCAGATGTTTCAGCTGCCGCGTCTGGTGGGGCAGACCGACGACGGACAGGATATCAAGGCTAACATCGGCCGGTTTGGACCGTATATTCAAGTTGGCAAGCTGTTTGTAAGCATCAAGCCAGAGGACCCGCACACCATTAGCCTGGAGAAGGCCCGCGAACTCTACGCCGCCAAGTTGAAGACTGAGGCAGAGAAAAACATCGCCAACTTCGGCGACGGCGTAAAAGTCCTGAACGGCCGGTTTGGACCGTATATTACCGATGGCAAAAAAAACGCCAAAATCCCCAAAGACACTGACCCCAAGAGCATAACGCACGAAAAGGCTCTGAGATGCTGGCCGCAGCTCCGGAAACTAAGCGTCGCGCCTTTCGCCGTCGCAGTGCAGCTTCTTAGCACACCTTTTGGCATGTGGACAAGTTGTTATGTAGCAGCTTTTTACAACAGAAACTGGGCGTAAGCGCACTTTATTGTGTTACTATATCCTATAGTTCTTCATATTAAAACTTAGTGTTGACTTTTCAATATAATAGTTTTATAGTAGTATGTAATTATGACTACAGAGAAAATAATTTTAGATACCGAGCGTATCGTCCAGGACATTCTGGCAAGCATTGAACGGGAACGTGAACGTGAAATTATCGCACGTCGCTACGGTCTGTTCGATCGCAAGGAGACGCTCGAGCAAATAGGTGAGTTGTTAGGCATTACGCGTGAGCGCGTCCGCCAGCTGGAAAAGTCCGTTATGACGCGTCTGCGCAGCAGTGCAGCGGCATTACCACACATCGCCGAGATTGAGGCGGCTTTGCTTGCCGCCATCGAAGCAGCAGGACAGACCGCTCGCGTCACTACTCTCGGTGCCGCACTCACATCCGAGAACACCCGGACTGACCAAAGCCGCTTGGCATTCTTAAGCGAGCTGTGCCCTCGCGTCAGCAGCATTTCCGAAGACGATAATTTCTACCAGGCCGCCGGCAATAAGAGCGACCACGATGAAGTTGCTATCAAGCGTGAAGTAGGTCAGCTCGTAGCAGCCGTCAGCGAGGCAGGCAAGCCTTTGGAAATCAAAGAGCTGACTAAGACCGCCGATATGCCAAACGACGCCTACACGACCGCTCTGGCCGGCACATCAAAGCAGCTAGCCACCCTCAACGGCCGCTGGGGGCTCGTCAAGTGGCCCACGGTCAATCCCAAGAATATTCGTGACAAAATCTATGTTATCTTAAGCGAAAACGGCAAATACATGCACTTTAATGAAATTGCTGGAGCTATCAAGGCCAGCGACTTCAAACGCAAGGATGTCACCACTCAGGCCATCCACAACGAACTCATCAAAGACAAGCGCTTCGTACTTATCGGCCGCGGCATTTACGCCCTGCGCGAATGGGGCTATCAGAAGGGAACTGTGGCCGACATCATCACCGAAGTCTTAAAAGACGCCGGCGAACCGCTGCACCGCGACGAAATCGTCAAGCGCGTGCTTAAAAGCCGCTTTGTCAAAGAAACGACCATCCTGCTGAATCTGCAAAGCAAGCCTCAGTTCAAACGGGTCGCCAAAGCCACCTACGAACTCGCTGAGTAACGCAACCAGCTCCCGTGCGAAAGGCCCTGCTCAGGCTCCATTCAGGCTTTAAGGCCGCAGATGAGCATGCTATCATTAGCCTAAATGTCCGCAAAGCAAACAAAACCCGACGCAAAACGTCGCGCCAAACCAGCAACAACCACGCTGCCCACCATCTCCGCAAAACAAGTATATCGGCCGCAAAGCAGGCGTATTTTAATTGTCTGTTTCATTATCCTGGCTGCAGTGGTCTTAGGCACCATCGCCAACAACACGACCGGCTTCTGGTATGAACGGCAGTCCTTTCCCGGCGCTCAAGCCCCGGCAGTAACGAACGGCCGGACAGCTCTCGAAGCCCGAGTAACCAATGCATTCCTGACTAGACTCCAAACGCTACCGGGCGGCGGCACGATCACTCCAGTGTTCCAACAGCGAACAGATATGTGCATAAAGGGTCAGCACGACTCCGGCCCAGGCGGCCACGTTGATCCGTGGGCATACAACTGTCAGCTGTTCTACGAGGGCTCCTTTAGTTACACCGCCTCTTCCTGCGACGTAGTGCACAGGCTACTCGCTGCAAATATCAGCGTGAGCTATCGAGAAATCATTATCGGTCAGGATTGCGCCGATACGCCAATGCGGACAATGGATGGCAGGACATGGTACAGCAGTTCGGACAGTCGCATAACCGGCTGGGACGCGTCCGTAGACACCCCGAACGACTTCTTAAGTGGTCTTACGCGCTCTGGTTCACCAAGTAATAGTTCATCAACCTGCGACGGGGGGAGCAGTACAGTAGTGTACTGCCAGGTAAAGAACATCATTAAGCCTGCATCCAATACAGCAAACTATGGTATTCCTACCAACGCGCAGGCCGTTGTTAGTTATTACATATACGACACTTACTACCAGAAATAGGGGAGGGTTCTCCGCTTACATCAGCGATTTTAGTCGAGAGCTGCTGGAGCGGGCTTCAAGCGAACGTTTTACGAACATATATTATATACAAAAAGCGAACACTGGGAATGACCCTAAAATGGAAATCAAAGCACGGAGATGACAAGAGCTGGCTGCTGATAGTAAAGGAGCCGGTAGGCAACAGTGGGGGAATAAAAATTAATGCAAAAGCAGCGGGTGAAGATTGGAAATCCAAAAAACATAGGAGTAACGACGCAAGCAAAAGGTATCGACCAAACGTCGCACAATGTATATTTTGCGACGTTAATATACTGAAAATAGCTGATAAACGCCATACCTCTACTGCAGGGGACATACTGCGGTTTAACTCATATAACATGTATGTATGCTTACATTTCGATAAATCTTATTTACATTAGTAGGTATTGATACCGTCTCCGACTTATCTACATGATGCATACACCATCAGGCCGTCTAGTGCCCGGCCGCGCGACTACTGCACTAGCGTGAGAGCCGCACGACTTATCCACAGAAGTGTGTGAAAACTTAAGCGAAATTTGCATTTTCACGATTTTGATTAGCCTTTATAGTTTTCTCGCCCTCCCCCCCTTTTCTCCTGTCATTACCCTATAATTTGACAAGACATACGAAATATATTTTTATTATGTTTTAATTCTTCCCTCGTCTTCCAAATACACCTGAACAAAATACGAACGATGGTAGGGGCCCAGGGGGGTTCAGGGCATCCTGCGGGACCAATTTTATTTGTAATAAACCCTGCCTGGTACACGCACATCCACATACTGCGATGGTGAAGTAGTGCCCAGCTGCTGCAGAGTAGCGATCGCTGCCCCGCTCTGCGTACGCGCATCGGCTTGCAAGTTAAATCGTATGGCATAGGGACGCCCTGCCAGCCGCACATCAAGTTCATACGGAGCATTAGCCGGCAATACAAAGTTGCTGATGGTAAGCTGCGCAGCCTTAAACTGATAAGCAACCGTTTGCGCGAACGCCACCGTCGTACCGGGCAACACCTGCTTGCCGGGTTTGGGGGTGAGCCCGGATTGGTCAACCACCAATGGCACCTGGGCGGGTAGACGCGTAAGCGATGATAGCACTAGCCCGGTTTGGTTAATGGCATAGTTGCCATATGTAGCTTGGAGCACCAAACTGGGATCGGCTGGCTGGACATAAAGCACCGGACGATTACCAAGGAACGGTACACTGAGCGATGTGCTGAGCAGCTCCGGAAACTCGTGCTTCAACGCCTGGTCGACGCCTTCCGTATCTACCGTAAGCTTAGTGTGGTTAGCCAGGCTAGAGTTCAGCAGCTTGTGCGCGGCAGCAGCGTAAGTACTGTCAGGCCGCAGATAACGTGCCGTGGTAGCGGTCTTGCCCACAACCACTACCTGCGGATTACTACTTAAGACCAGTAGTTTACCGGCGCAGCCAATACCTATCAGGAGTAATACCCAAAACAGCCAGCCGGTAACAAACCGTCGCCTTACGGGGCGCTGCTGCGTTTCTTCGGCTGGCGACAACTTACGGCGGACCGTTTTAGGGCTCTCAGGTGCCTCTGTAATGCGGCTGGTATAGTACGAAAATGGCCGTGGTCCGTCACCACGCACCACCCGGCGGCGTTCTGAAAAGTCGTTGGACACGACCTCGGTAGCTTTAGCTTTGCGCCCGAACATGCCCTTCTCCACCGGCAATTTGCATAATCAGTTCGGCCAGCTCGGCAGCAGACTGCGGGTGTGCGGAGGCGCCTAAATTACGGCCCAATTGCTGCCGCCGCGCTTCGTTATCAAGCAGTTCGCCAATTGTTCGCCCGAGCCGCTCCGGCTGCTCAATCTGAGCTTCTGTGAGTTCAACGATCGCTTTCTGGCGAGCATAAACCTGGGCATTTTTAACCTGGTGTCCGCCGACCAGTTGCGGCGCAGGTATGATGATAGCTGCTTTGCGCTGGATAGCCAGTTCGGCCAGCGTGGTCGCACCGCTGCGGGTAATAACTACATCGGCCGCACCGGTATATTTCAGCAGCCCATTGATGAAGCCATACACCTGTACGCGTTGCCGGGCGGCGCCAAGCTTCAGTGCGTCGTAGGCTTGATTAGTTTCAGCCTCGAGGCCGCGACCGGCTACATGCACGATAGTTAGGTCGGGATAGGTGCTAAGCAGGTAGCGGGCATTCTGTGCCAACGCTACGTTTAAGATGCGCGAGCCATTGCCACCACCGGTCAGGAAAACCACATGCTTCGCATCAAGCCCAAGCTCGCGGCGGTACGCACGCTGTAGCTCGGGCGTTATTGGCCGATACTTCGCACTTACCGGCACGCCGACCGTAAACGTTTTAGCACGCGGGTAAGGATAGACTTCTGCGGGCAGCGCCACCGCATGCAGGCTCGCATGCGGTGCGATCAGGCGGTTCGCCAGGCTCGGCACACTGTCACTGTCATGTGTAATATATGGAATGTGGTTCAAATAGCCGCCGATGGCCACCGGCACGCTCACGAAGCCACCGCGTGTAAAAATTACATCAGGCTTGAGCCGATGCAGGAGTCGGTAACTCTGCCCCACCCCGCGCACTAGCCGGCTGGCATCACGCAGGTTAAGCGATTGCGTGCGCACGTTAAGCCACTGCCGCCAGCCTTCATCGGCATAGCGGCGCAGCTTACCTGCCCAAATCGTATAGACAGCGTCAATGCTGGGATCCTGGGCCGGGATGTCGGAGAGTTTATCGCCCTTCTGACCGATGTAAATTACCTCGACATCGGACTGCAACCGCTTTAGCTCACGCGCGACCGCCAAGATCGGCGTGATATGCCCGCCAGACCCCCCGCCCGTCACCACTATCCGCATAACGTCCGCCTCATGTTTCTACTCTGTTAGGTGAAGGCCGCTGTGGAGAACGCAAGGTGCGCTTACTCCTTTCACTGCGTGTAACGTTTCGCGTCGTAAAACTGGTGTAATGCGAAATCTGGAACACGAGGCCCAATGCCGCGCCCACAAACAGCACGCTGGTGCCGCCATAGCTCACAAATGGCAACGTGATACCCTTAAGCGGCAGTAGACCAATCATAGCACCTACGTTTATGATCATCTGCGTGCTCAGCCATGCCAGCACACCGGCCACCAGCAGCTGTGAAAACATGTCCGGCGCCCGCTCCATAATCGTCCTCAGGCGCGCAAACAGCATCACAAACAGCCCCAGCAGCACCATTACACCGACAAAGCCAAACTTTTCGGCATAGATAGCGAAGATGGAGTCATCCTGCGCCTCCGGCAGATAGCCATACGCCTGCACGCTGCGTCCCAGCCCCAAGCCGGCAATGCCGCCCGACCCGACCGCAATCAGCGCCTGGCACGACTGATAGCCGGTCGTCAGACAGTTCGTTTCCGGATGCAAGTACGTTGCCAAGCGCTCCCGGCGGTACGGCGTACTGGCGATCAGCAGCACGGCGCCGATAACTAACACTGCCGCAAACGGCAGCAACTTACGTACCGGCATGCCGGTTAAAAATGCCATTGCCGCCATCATGGACATAATAACGACGGTCGAGCCGAAGTCACTTTGTACACCTGCCACCACAACGCCTGCGATGCAGATAAGAACCAATAACGGGTATAACGTCCGTTTAGAATCACCCAGTGATCCCTGCTGGTAACGGGTCACAAAAAAACTGCTCAAATAAAACAGTAGCGCAAACTTAACCACTTCCACCGATTGCAGGCTCATACTGCCCAAGCGGATCCAGCGATGGGCCGGATATTCCGGTATAACCGGCGTGATAAGCGCCAAAAGCGTACCGACGCCAGCGATAATCAACAGCGGCATCTGCCACTTCTGCCACAGTTTAAGCGGTATACGTGCCGTCACCAAAAACGCTACTGCGCTTAGAGCCACTGCCAGCAGCTGCCGCGACACATAATGTACGCCCGAGCCCCCCTGAGTAGCGCTCAGGGCCGGGCTGATGGCATAGACGACCGTCAGGCCGACAACTACTAGAAACAGCGCTATTGCTACCAGCCAATAATCAGGCCTGTGCCGACGTACCTGGCCAACATCCGGCCGACGTATTTTTGCTGCGATTTCATACATAGGACCCCCGTAGAATGGTGTGATGTGAGATGAAAAGCGTGCACCGGAACGCAGGCGTATTAAAAATACGGAGAAATGAGGAGCAGAAGTTTTGTGGGGACCCCGTAGGGTACCGTTCTATGAGGGCCCTAAGCATACCACCCCAGCACGTATAGCACTAGCCCAACAAAACCGGCCGCCAGACCAATCAGCCAGAAGCGCTCGGTTACTTTCGTTTCCGGCCAGCCGATCAGCTGAAACAGATAATGCACTGGAGACACTCGGAAGAGTTTTTTGCCGTTCCGCAGTTTTCTGGATGTAATCTGCAAAAGCACCGATCCAGCCTCGGCCACAAACACCACACCAATAACTGGCAGCAGCAGCACCGTATCCGTCTGCATAGCCACTACACCCAGCGCCGTACCCAATGCAAATGAACCAACATCACCCATCAAAAACCGCGCCGGAAATATATTGAACCATGTGTAGCTCAGCAACGTACCGACCATGGTCAAACAGAAGCCAGCAATACCATAGCGCTCTTCCAGCAGCGCAATCACCGCATAAAATGCGAATGCGATAGCTGTCAGTCCGCCTGCCAGTCCGTCCACGCCATCAGTGATATTCACAGCATTCGCGGTCGAGACTACCACCAGTACGAAGAGTGGGATGACCCACCAGCCGATGTGCACAGCGGCATGTACGCCCGGCCAATGAATGCTATTAACCCCGAGCCGACTATAGAAAAACCAGCCACCGATAAGCGCGACGATGATAGTAAGTAGCAATTTGCTTCTAGGGCGCAGACCCGCGGTACCCTTACCATTACTACGGAGGTTAAAAATATCATCGATAAATCCGACTAGCCCTGCACCAAAAAATGCAGACAGCGGCAGCCACGTCTGCGATCGGCTGAGGTTGAACCACATCGTTAGCAAGCCCACGGTAATCAGGAATAGTACGCCCGCCATAGTCGGCCGCTTGATTTTGTGCTTCTCAGCGTACAGTCGCTTGATAATACTTATCTTTTGGCCAGTCACGGTCGTTTCGCGTGGCTGCTTCCAAAGCTGCAGCTTGAACGCTATTGCCGTATACACAGGTGTCAGCAGCATGGAGATAACAAAACCGCCAATGGCTAGGAGCAGCATTTTAATCAGCGAGTGAGAACTCAAGACTAAGTGAAGGTTTTGATTCATGTTTCGTCTATTTTAATAACTCGCCTTAGTATACCTTATTTTAACTCTTGGGGGTCACGCCAAAGTTATTGATCAGCATACGTGTGATGTTGGCAAACACCGGCTGGCCGGCGCCCGCTCCGGCAAACTGACCGTAGTCATTCGGCTGCATGTTGTACACCACGATAGCATATTGCGGCGTATCCCCTCCGACAAATCCCATATAGGTACCATTGTAGGTATCAGGATAATACCCGCCAAGCGGGTTGGCTATCTGCGCCGTACCGGTCTTGCCACCCACGTTGTAATCCGGACCAAAGTTAAGATAGGTGTAGCCTTCCCGGATATGGTTTGCGTTGTTCTGTTCCAGCAGTGAAATCATGTCCTGGCTCACCTGTTGAGATATCACATTTTGCTTAACCACCTTGGGCGCGATAGGTGTTGTCTTACCGTCCGCAGCGGTAATTGTATCAACGAGCGTCGGCTGGTAATATGTGCCGCCATTTAAGATGCTACTCAGACCCGTTATCATCTGTAGCGCCGTCGCGGTATACGCCTGGCCGAAGGATACGTTCGCATAGGTTAAACCAATGCCCGCACCGTTATCCGTTGGTTTGGGTAGATATCCGCTCGCCTCCTCGCCGTCACCCTGCTGTATACCCGTTGGCTTCCCCAGCATGAAGTGGTTGCTGAAATAATCGTACAGCGTGCTCCTAGCCTGAGCATTGATCTGGCCGCCGCCCAGCTGCATCAGCATCCACGTCGCACCGGTGTTCAGCGACTTGTCGAGCGTACTCAGAACGGTCTGCTGTCCCTGACTATGATCCGAAGCCACATCAGTGACTGAAGCCCCATCAATCGTCCAACTGCCCGGGTCATAGAAAGAAGTCGTAGGTGTTATAATGCCCTTCTGCAAACTCGTTGCCACCGTAAACAGTTTGGTAATGGAGCCGGGCTCGATCGGATACGTCACTGTATCGTTCTCAAATACGCTCGGGTCACTGACGTTTTGGTAATTTGACGGGTCGTACGTCGGGTAGTTCGCCATAGCTTTGACTTGTCCGGTATTCACATCCATCACCACGGCGCTGATATCCTTTGATTTGTATTGTCCCTGGGCCGCCTGTAGGATTTTCTCCAGGCCCGCCTGCATACCCATATCAATCGTCAAACCAACATCATTACCGTCAGTCGGTGCGACCGAAATGTTGTTTGGGCTGGCCGCGAGCGGCACACCGTTGATATCCGTTACCGCCTTAAGCTGCCCGGGCGTACCGCTTAGCTGCTTGTTGAGCGCTTGCTCAACGCCATACTCCCCTTGCCCGTTATTATTCACAAATCCGAGCACCTGCGACGCCAGATTGCCCTGCGGGTATGTCCGGTAATCTTGCTCCTCAGTGCCGACACCGGGCAGTTTGTAGGCCAGAATTTTTTGGCTCTGCGCTGCTGTCAGTTTTGTCTTAAGCACCACATAGCGTGTACCGCCGGTTTTAAGTGCCGCCGTGATGGTATCCATGTTGCCGCCGATAACCGGCTGTAGCTTGGCGGCCGCCTGTTCGGGCTGCTTTACCACGGTCGGATCGGCATACAGCGTGTACAGCTTCTGGTTGAGCACGATCGGCACCGTGCCATTGCCCAGATGCGCCGTTATAACACCCCGCTCAGCCGGAACCGTATATTGTTTGAGCTGATCACTTTGCGCCGCTCTTTTGTAGTAATCGTGACGGATAACCTGGAGATAAAAAGTCCGTACCGAAAAAATGCCGAATACTATGAGTAGTAGCGCATACCAAATACGCACCCGTTGCAACGGGTCGACTACCCTGGCGACCGGCTCTTGATTCATCAGCTCTATTATAGCCTAATGTACGGTGCCGCTCGGTGCCACCGGTGTCATAGCCTGTGCCTGTGCGCTGCTCGCTACGCGGTCAACCGACTCTTCACGGGCCGAGGCCACGGTCAAGTCCTGGTGCTGCTGCTGAAGATCGGACTGTTGTTTCTGCAGGCTGTTAATCTGGTAGCTGTACGAGTTGGTGCGTGTCACCTGCGTCAAATACAGCAAACCCAGCAAACACGCCAGCACGATCAGCACGATTGTGTTACTCACCGGTCCTAACCTGCGGTCGACCACACGAAAACTGACAGAATTCTGTCCGCGGGATAAATTTTGCTGCCGGCCCAAAGCCAGTGTGCTCGAATACGTCATGTTTGTTTTTATTTTCCTTACCCTTGGAAGCCGGCTCCGGCTTCTGGCCCCGGAGCCGACTTTTGCATTCCTAACGGCCGTCAGTAGCATCGATTTTGCGATGCACTTCAATCCGTAAGGCGCGGGGAGATTTATCTACAACATCTATAAAGACTGTCGACATATACGCCCCTTTCTTTTTGTGTTTATTTATTTTTCACTACGGCTCGGAACTTTGCGCTCCGGGCACGCGGGTTAAAAACGATCTCTTGCCTGTCGGCTACCACCGGACGCTTGGTCAATAACTGCAATTCAGCGTCATATCGGTCACCAGCCAGTTCGGCAAACATCTGCTTCACGATGCGATCTTCCAGGCTATGGAAGCTTATAACGCCTAAGCGTCCACCATGTTCAAGCAGCTCCACCCACAGCGGCAAACTTGCCCGCAGCAACTCCAGCTCGTCATTGACGGCGATACGGAGCGCTTGGAACGTGCGTGTCGCAGGATGTACTTTGCTACCCTTAGGCATAACCCGCCGAACTAAGTCGGCTAAGCCTAACGTACTGTTAATTGGCCGAGCTTCCACGATTGCGTGTGCAATGGTGCGTGCCCGCGGCTCTTCCCCGTATTCGCGGATGATCCGTTCCAGATCTTGCGCGTTATAGGTATTTACCACGGTAGCAGCGTCCAACGTTTGTGTCTGGTCCATGCGCATATCGAGCGGACCATCAACACTAAACGCAAAGCCGCGCTCGGCATTATCAAGGTGCGGTGACGAAACTCCCAAATCCGCCAGAATGATATCAAACTTCTTGCCTTCAGCTAACAGCTGCTCGGAAGCCGATAAAAAGTCCCGGTGCACGAGACTCGCGCCCTGTTGCTCCAGGCCACCAAGCGCCTTGATGGCGTTCGCGTCCCGGTCAACCAGCGTTGCCCGCTCAGGCTCTTTCGTACGTTCCAGTATCACCCTGGCGTGTCCGCCGTACCCTGCCGTCAGGTCAAGATAACTCTCGTTTGCCTGCGGATCCAGGTACTGCAGCACTGCTTCCAGCAGGACTGGTACGTGTTCGTTCTGGGTTTGGTGCATTCGCACTATTATATATTTGTTTTTATTTTGGTGTTTGTTTTTTGTTTTCTAACCGTTGCATGGTTACACAACTTCTGACAAGGTCACCTAATCGACAGCCAACTGTTTGTTTTTGAAAATGTTTTTGTTTTTGTAGGTGTTACAAGCGTCGTTAATCAAGTAAAGGAGTTTAAGAGTGTTAAACCAAGTATTGCTACTTGTATTACTTGCGGCCCCTGTAACGGTTGAGAGACTTATGTGTGAGGTGGAGTTTTGGGAGGTGTTTTAGGGAAAGAACGA
>CAZMWE010000017.1:0-21954 GCA_964570005.1 uncultured Candidatus Saccharibacteria bacterium
GGAGGCAACTACATCCCACGACCTACCGGTCGGGGAACTGCTGTTGGATTAGAAAATTGAAAGAACATGGGGACCGCCGGAGCGCGGTCCCCATGTTTATTACCCGTTCCTTGGGGAAAGTACAGTCCGTATGGGTACCATTCCTGGTCATTTGGCAAATCAAACATTCGTATAAAGCGCATTGCAGCTAAAGTATATTGATATGTGAAAACATGATATGATATACAGCTATGAGAGGCACTTATGATACGCTGCGCATGCGCAGGCCAGGCTTAGCTATGACTGCTGCAGCTGGCGCAATGGCCCTTTTATGTGCAGCGACTGGTTGTCGTAGCACGACAAGTGGCAATGCGGCACCTACTTCAAGCGCCGCCGCTTCGCGGCAGACATCGGAAACTAGTGCGCAAACTCTTCTAAGGACCACTCTGGAAACAGCTGGACAGCAGGTCATTGATGCCCTTCGTGCCGAAAAAATATCGATATACAGGTATGTCCAGGCTGGGGGCAAGGGTTCAGCCATTACTTTGGATGCCGGACCAGAGTGCCATGGCAGAGTATCCGCTTTCATAGACGATGTCATCTTTAGAACTACTGCTACATCCGCCAATGAAAGACCGGCCGCAATTGTTGCCAATTTGAAAGCAAGCGACGCCATAGATGTGAAAGCTTCGAAATTTCCTGCAGCTAACACTACGGGTCGGCCGGCCGACTTTATAGAGGTAAGCGCACCAGAAGATCCATACACCGGATTCCCTGTCACGAACCGGTATACAGGCTACGTATACGGCAATAATGGAGTAGTCGTGATCAATACCTCTGTTGACGAAGGAGACCCTTCTGCACAAGCTCATGCGGTCGTATACGGCGGCAACGCTCGAGACAGTTATAGCGGTGAAGGAATATCAGTTACTGGTCTGTTAGCGTACCTACAGTTTACTCAGAACGCCAGTGCCTGCCACAGTGCTGCAGCTCAGCATGACGGCCAATAGTGATCCGCCGATCGCGTGTTCTTGTAATACTCCAAAAGTTGTCACGGAGCTCATTCTCTGGTAAAATAATAGGGTAAACATCAAATCCGAGCCGGTCCATATGGATCATGGCGGTAGAGGAGAGTAATCTCTTCGGGAAGTAATAACATGGAAGGAATAGGATTTTGCCTACAATTAACCAACTGGTCCGCAAGCCGCGCACCAAGGTGACTACCAAAAGCAAGTCGCCGGCGCTGATGCGCGTCACTAACAACTTAAAGACCAAGAACTACGAAAAGCCAGCACCATTCAAACGCGGCGTTTGCGTAAAGGTCACCACCAAGACTCCTAAGAAGCCGAACTCGGCGCTTCGTAAGGTTGCCCGTGTGCGCCTTGGCAACGGCTACGAAGTCTGGGCCTATATCGGTGGCGAAGGCCACAACCTGCAGGAGCACGCCGTAGTTATGATTCGCGGCGGCCGCGTACCCGACCTTCCGGGTGTACGTTACCACATCGTTCGTGGTGCACTCGACCTCCAGGGTGTCGCTAAACGCAAGCAGGGCCGTAGCAAATACGGCGCCAAGAAGGAGAGCAAGTAATGCCACGCCACAAGACCAAAGCGCTCGTCCGTGATATTCCCGGCGACCGCCTTTACAATGACCCGACCGTGCAGCGCCTTATCAACCGCGTAATGCGCGACGGCAAGAAGCAAGTTGCCGAAAAGCTGGTTTACACCGGTATGCAGATTGCAGCCGACCGCCTGAAAGTAGAAAACCCGCACGACGTATTCGAGCAGGCTATTGGCAACGTCAAGCCTCATCTGGAAACCCGTAGCCGCCGTGTCGGTGGTGCTAATTACCAGATTCCATTCGAAGTCAAAGGCCAGCGCCAGACACACCTGACTATCATGTGGTTCGTACAAGCCGCTCGCAGCCGCAAGGGTATGAGCATGGCCAACCGCATCGCCGCCGAGCTCCAGGATGCCTACAACAACCAGGGTGCGGCCGTTAAGAAGCGCGAAGATACACACCGCATGGCCGAAGCTAACCGCGCTTTCGCCCACTTCGCACGGAGCTAATAAGCTGCATGAGGCGCTCTCGAAACGTATCTGCAGAGGCTGATATCACTGCGTTGACGACCTTGCATCTGGGCTGCGAAGAATGCCCGTCATCTCGTACGCTCAAGGTGCCGAGCATGACAAAGAGAGGCCAGCATATAGTGGCGCTTACGGTTCCGCATACGGTGCCGATCGTTTTAGCAAGTGAAGTTGAGATTAAAGGTGGCGGAAAGGTATTGGGCTTCGAGACCAGGGTGAGTGGTATCGGTGGCGTCGCTATTAACATTGCGACATGCGAGGATACTAAGGTATGCCCAAACAGAGTGGCCATAGATGATCTCGCGGCAAGCATCGAAAGGCTTCCGGGAGTAGTGGAAAGTGTAGTATCACCTCCAGCGCCCTTACATTTCAATGGAGAATACCTAGGTCCGGAATAAAGTGTTAAAATTTTTAGATTAAAGGATGAGTAGGGTTTATGGCAGACAAGAAATACCCACTAGACAAGATTAGAAACCTCGGCATTATCGCGCACATCGACGCAGGTAAGACAACCACAACCGAGGGTATTTTGTACCGCACCGGCCTGAAGCATAAGATCGGCGCCGTTCACGAAGGCGAAACCACCACCGACTGGATGGCTCAGGAGCGTGAGCGCGGCATTACCATCGTGGCTGCCTCTGTCACGTGTTTCTGGAAAGATCACCAGATCAACATTATCGATACCCCCGGCCACATCGACTTCACCGCCGAAGTGGAACGTAGTCTACGTGTTCTGGATGGCGCCGTAGTGGTGTTCGACGGCAAAATGGGCGTGGAAAGCCAGAGTGAAACCGTTTGGCGCCAGGCCGACAAGTACGGCACACCGCGTATCTGCTTCATCAACAAGATCAACCAGACCGGCGGTGACTTTTACAAGTCCCTCGACAGTATCCACAACCGCCTGAGCAAACGTGCCTTCCCGATCCACCTGCCGATCGGCTTTGAGCAGAGTATCAACGGCGTTATTGATCTCGTGAGCATGAAGTCCTACACCTACAAAGATTTCACCGACCACGAACTGGTCGAGGGTGAAGTTCCGGCTGACATGGTTGACAAAGCTAAAAAGTACCGCAGCCTACTCGTCGAAAACGCTGTTGCGGAAGACGAAGCTATGCTCGAAAAGTACTTCGAAGTCGGCGAAGAGGGCTTGACCGAAACTGAAATCCGCCAGGCGATCCGTACCGCCGTCCTGACCGGTAAATTTTACGCGGTAACCGGTGGTGACGGTCGTGGCGTTATCGTAGAAAAACTGCTTGACCTCGTTAACGATCTGCTGCCGGCACCGAACGATCGCCCAACCACCTGGGGTACCCAACCAAAAACCGGTGAAGAAATCGAGCGCAAGCACAGTGAAAGCGACCCGATGGCTGCGCTGGCTTTCAAGATCACCAGTGACCCGTTCGTGGGCAAACTGGCTTACTTCCGCGTGTACAGTGGTAAGGTAACCGCCGGTTCATACGTGCTGAACAGCTCAACCGGTGAAAAAGAGCGCGTCGGCCGCATTGTCCGTCTACAGGCTGACAAGCGTGAAGACGTGACCGAAGTCGGCACTGGCGACATTGCCGCTATTGTGGGCCTTAAGGGCACCACTACCGGTCACACGCTGTGTGACCCGAGTAACCCGATCATCCTGGAAAGTATCGACTTCCCAGAACCGCCAGTATCTATCGCTATCGAGCCGAAGACCAAAGCCGACCAGGAAAAGATGAGCCTGGCACTCGGTCGCCTAGCCGAAGAAGACCCGACCTTCCGTGTCCGTACCGACGAGGAAACCGGCCAGACCATCATTAGTGGCATGGGTGAGCTACACCTCGAGATCATCGTCGACCGTATGAAGCGCGAATTCTCTGTGGAAGCCAACATCGGCCAACCGCAGGTTGCCTACCGTGAAACCGTCCGTAAGGATGCCGTCGAAGTACAGGGTAAGTTCGTCCGCCAGAGTGGTGGTCGTGGTCAGTACGGTGACGTATGGCTGCGTATCTCGCAAAACGAGCAGGGCGCTGGCTTTGAGTGGATTAACTCCATCAAGGGTGGTGTGGTGCCCAGCGAATACATTCCGGCTGTCCGCAAGGGTGTCGAAGAAGCCATGGCCAACGGTGTCATCGCTGGCTACCCGGTTGTGGACATCAAGGTAGAGCTCTACGATGGTAGCTATCACGAAGTTGACTCCAACGAAATGGCCTTTTCTATCGCTGGCTCTATGGGCTTGCAAGAGGGTGTCAGGAAAGCTAACCCAACCCTGCTTGAGCCAGTCATGAAGGTAGTCGTCGTAACTCCCGAAGAATTCATGGGTGACACCATCGGCGACCTAAACAGTAAGCGTGGCCGTATCGACAGTATGGAAGACCTCTCTGGCGGCATTAAGGAAATCACTGCCTTCGTACCGCTTGGTGAGATGTTCGGCTATACCACGAACCTGCGTTCTATGACGCAGGGTCGGGCCAGCTCCAGCATGGAGCTTGACCACTATGCGGACGTTCCACCGAATGTGGCTCAGGCTATCATCGCCAAGAACGCTAAATAACGGCATCGAAATCGGCTCAACCGGGAAAACACCCCTCCCCAGGGGTGTTTTTGGTGTGGTATGCTAGTAGTAAATGGATCAGGGTGACGACTTTATCATTGAGGAGAGTGTTGAGGAGGTTGTTGCGGGAGTTCCTGGCGATCAGCCGATGGAGGAACCAGCAGGCGATCAAGCGCCTATCTCGCTTTACGAATTTTACGCACTAGAGATAGGCCGGCTTATTGAAAAGGCTCCGTGGGAACTGGAGCGCCACGTCTCGCCGTACCATGAGCGGTTCCTGACGGAGCAGCGCTGTATGGGCCTGTCAATGTTGTTGTTGCTCGGTGAAAATCAAGTGCCAGAGAGGGCCGTTCAAAGCATGCCTGGCTACGAGCAGCAGGCTCGCTTCAGTGTTAACCAGGCCGTGTTCCGCCGGGCTCTTAAGCACTATTTTGAAGCTAAAGGCCTCAATCCTGTGCGGGCCGACATGGTTATCGAACGTATGGGCACTTACGTTGCCGATACGCGCGAGGCGGAAGCAGCCCAGGGCGATCCACTGGAGGCGATGTTCAATACACTGGTACGCCGCGTGCCGCCGCAAGATGATGCGCAGGCTGAGCTCTATGCCAAGCGCGTTGAAAAAATATTCGATTACGTTTCCGGGCTGGTCCAAGCCGTCCGGAAACGCTACATTATCGTTCGCTGATATAACCCCAGCAATCATACGCCGCATACCTTGCAAAACTCTTTACAAACCACTGTTGGTTCTCTATACTGAAAACGTAACTCGTGTGAGTTCTTTTTATACTCGTGCACACAATTAAATTTTAAGGAGCATCCATACAACATGGCAGCAGCAACATTTGACCGAAGCAAGCCCCATGTCAACGTTGGCACTATGGGCCACGTCGACCACGGCAAGACCACCCTCACGGCGGCTATTACGCACGTGTTGGCCAAGAAGCTTCCCAGCGATACCAACAAAGCACGCGATTACGCGGACATTGACAACGCACCGGAAGAAAAGGCCCGTGGTATTACCATCGCTACCTCTCACCAGGAATACGAGAGTACGAAGCGCCACTACGCGCACGTCGACATGCCCGGTCACGCCGACTACGTCAAGAACATGATCACCGGTGCAGCTCAGATTGATGGCGCCATCCTGGTTGTGTCTGCCGCTGACGGCCCGATGCCTCAGACCCGCGAGCACGTGCTGCTGGCTCGTCAGGTTGGTGTGCCGAAGATCCTCGTTTTTCTCAACAAGATGGACCTCGCTGACGCCGACCTCGTCGACCTCGTCGAAGAAGAAATTCGCGAGCTTCTCGAGAAGAACGGCTTCGACAAGGACGCTCCGATCATTCGTGGCTCTGCCACTAAGGCTCTCGACGGCGACGCCGAGAACGAAGACGCTGTCATGAAGCTCGTGGAGGCCATGGATGACTACATTCCTGAGCCGACCCGTGAGCTCGACAAGCCATTCCTGATGCCTATTGAAGACGTCTTCAGCATCAAGGGTCGTGGTACCGTTGCTACCGGCCGTATCGAGCAAGGCATTGTAAAGATCAACGATGAAGTTGAAATCGTCGGTGTTCGCCCGACCACTAAGTCTGTAGTAACCGGTATCGAGGCCTTCAAGAAGAGCTTGGACCAAGGTCAAGCTGGCGACAACGCCGGTGTGCTATTGCGCGGTATTGAGCGTGATGACATCGAGCGCGGTCAGGTGCTGGCTAAGCCGGGCACTATAACCCCGCACACCGAATTTGACGCCGAAGTCTACATCCTGACCAAGGAAGAAGGCGGCCGTCACACACCGTTCTTCAAGGGATACAAGCCGCAGTTCTACTTCCGTACCACGGACGTGACTGGTGAGGTTGAGCTTCCGGCCGACAAGGAAATGGTCATGCCTGGCGACACTATCACCTTCAAGGTTAAGCTGCTTGCTCCTATTGCCATGGAGCAGGGTCTGCGCTTCGCTATCCGCGAAGGCGGTCGCACCGTTGGTGCCGGTGTGGTTACCAAGATCGAGAAGTAATTCTACGTAAGAACAATTCTCTGCAAGAACTCCGGAATCATTCCGGAGTTCTTCAGTTTTAGCTGATGGAATTGACGCCATACCCGGTCACCCTATAATGAGGCCCATGCAATTGACCGGCAAGACCCTCCGCAAAGTTCCCGAGATAACCGCTCTATTCTGGATCACGAAGCTTCTCACGACGGCAATGGGCGAAGCCTGCTCAGACTTCTTGGCAAATACTATCAGCCCCTACGTAGCAGTTGGCATTGGGTTTCTCGTATTCGCAGGAGTGCTCATACTGCAGTTCCGCGCCAAGCAGTATAACCCGTGGGTGTACTGGTTTGCCGTGGCGATGGTGGCAGTGTTTGGCACAATGGCGGCCGATGTACTGCACAAGCAGTTCGGCGTTCCGTATTGGCTATCCACGAGTTTCTTCGCGGTAGTGCTAGCCGCCGTATTCACCCTGTGGCATAAGGTAGAGGGTACGCTTTCGATCCATACCATCACAAGCCTCCGGCGGGAAATGTTCTACTGGCTTACGGTGGTCGTGACCTTTGCACTCGGTACGGCAGCGGGTGACTGGACGGCGAACAGCCTTGGTCTGGGCTACTTTACATCCGGGCTGCTTTTTGCCGCTTTAATGCTCGTCCCGCTGATGGGCTTGAGGCTTCGCCTGAACGAAGTAGCAACGTTCTGGTTCGCATATGTGGTTACACGGCCACTGGGCGCCTCGTTTGCCGACTGGTTTGGCAAGCCCCATCCTAAGGGCCTAGGCTGGGGTGATGGCACCGTTACACTCATCCTGACAGTCGGTATCATCGCCTGCGTGGCGTACATGGCTTGGGATAGAAAAGAAATCGCAGCAGAGCACCGCAGGGTGCCCGACCAACGATAATCCTTTCTTTTCTTGCAGTATTGTTGTACAATTTGCCTGGTAAACTAATGTGTGCTGACTAAAAGTCGTGCCGGTCGCCTTGAATTCGATCGTCAAGATGTTACAGCGCCATGCCGGGTTGAGCCGGTAGGAGTATAAAATGGCAGAAGTTAAGACTGACCAGAAACAACGGATCCGCATTCGTCTCAAGGCTTACGACCACAAGGTCATTGATCAGGCCGCCAAGCAAATCGTCGACACGGCACTACGCACCGGCGCGAGCCTTGCCGGCCCGATTCCGCTGCCGACGCGCCGGAGTACCTTTACCGTGATAAAGAGCCCGCACGTCTATAAGAAAGGCCGCGAACAGTTTGAGATGCGCGTCCACAAGCGCCTCATTGACGTGTTTGAACCAACCCCCAAGACGATTGACTCGCTCATGAACCTCAGCCTGCCGGCAGGGTGCGACGTCGAAATCAAGATGTAAACCAACCCGCAAGGGAACCCCAAAACCGCCGGCACCGCTGGCGGTTTTTATCTGCAAAGAATAATAATGAGCGTTTTCGACCAAGAGTCAGGGCTAGAAAGGTATATGCCTCCTGTTGGCTATGCTGAAACAACGGGAGAATATACCATCCACGGGTTCTTTGCCGACCTGGCAATTGCGGCTATCGTGCACGCTCAACTCCAGCAAGGGGTTCCGGAAGCTAATATATGGAGACCGGAAGCTGGAGACGATGACAGCATTACACTCACACACTCTCAGCTAAAAGACACAGAGATAGCAGTTGGACATCTAGAGGACATATTTCGTGGAACATTTCACGTAGGCACTCGTCGTTTTGCAGCTAAAGCAGCGGCACTCGGCCTACTGCTACGAATTGAGCTAAGTCGGGCCGAACCACGAGTAGCGATTGCCTTGCCCCTACAGTGTCGTGATGAGCGTGTCGAGCAGAAGCCCCAATACGAACAGCCCGCCGACTACCTTACTGGTCTTAAACGCGCTATGTGACAGATACAGCGGCCACAGGCCAGCAGGGTAGTCCTTTGGTCGTTCAATTGGGCGCGGTTTACTGTAAAACTTGAGAGTATGGGTAACAACAGGAACACCGAGCAGGGTTATAAGCACCGCTGGACCGACCCAACCGAGTACAACGTATAGTACTACCAGCACCGGTTGGACAGCGATGATGACCATATTAGTGTCGCGTGCGAACTTTTCGCCCAGTATAACCGGCAGCGTGTGCACGCCTTTTTGCTTGTCTTCGTGCAGTTTGTCGGTATGTTTGCCCATGAGGATACTGGCGACGCTCAGTCCGTAGACCGTTGATACAGCCGCCACCGGCCAGCTCCAAGTACTCGTGAGTACCAGATAGGTACCACCGGCCATCAGCGGACCCCAGATGGCAACCTCGGCAATCTCACCTAACCCCAGATATTTGAGTGGCCAAGTGTAAAACAGCACAAACACCGCGCCGATTACCATAAGCCATGCCACGCGTATATCGTGGGTAATCAGAACTAGCGCCAAGCCGCACGTGGCGGCGAGCACCCCCGTTACTGCGGCTTCGGTCAGTTGGTGCCGTTTGCTCCACCAGCCCAGCTGCATAGGTTGCGGCCCATAGATAGTCCGGAAGTAGTTATCACTGTCCACACCGCGCACCGAATCAGTGTAGTCGTTGATAAGATTATTAGTACCGTGTGCTAAAACAAGTCCGAATAAACAGAGCAGGAACTTCCAGATATTAAAATAGCCGACGCGCCACGCCATCAGTGCGCCGATAACACACGCATAGGCCGTCACTAAAAATAGCGCTCCGCGCGTAGCGATCAGCCACTGACTAATCGTGTCAAGTCCATCCCACTCTTTTTTATCCACCCTTGGTATTTGTCGAAGAGCTTTCCCCCACATTGCCACATTCACGCTCATATCTGCCATTGTAGCCACGCACCCCACCATTTACAATGTTTAGGAGTTATGGATGCAGCTTTTGACGACTTTCTGGCTGGCCATGTTGCCGGTGACGGCACGCTTGGCAGGGCTGCGCGCCATTTGCTAAACGCGCCAAAAGCTAAACGAGTACGTCCAAAGTTCGTGCTAGCCTGTGGACGGCTACTGGGGGTAGCCGAAAAGGAGCTATTCGAGAGCGCGGCCGCAGTCGAGCTCATGCACACCGGCAGCTTGCTGCACGACGACATCATCGATGAGGCCAGTGAGCGCCGTGCCCGACCAAGTGTCAACACGCTGTACGGTAACACCATGGCGTTGCTGGCCGGGGATCAACTGCTGTCTCGTTCGCTACTCGCGCTTACCATGGTAAAAAGCGGAGACGCCACCAAGCAGGCTGCTTTGACGTTTATAGAGCTTACAGAAGCGGTCGCCTTGGAAGACGAATTAAATCCCGCAGAGGCTACGCGGGCCAATGTCATTAAAATTGCAGACGGCAAAACCGGCGCGCTATTTGGTTTGTGTGGCTATCTGGCAGGTTTGGCTGCCAAAGACCCCGTGGCAGCAAAACGACTCATGAAAGCCGGGCGAATGGCTGGCAGGGCCTTTCAAATCCGTGACGATATTGACGACTTGGCAGAAGATATTGCTAACAGTGTACCGACCCTACCACAGCTTGTGAGCCGAGAGGAGGCAGAAAACGTCATTACTGATGCCCTCCAAGCGGCAGTAGCACAGCTCAAACCCTACACTGTTCGTCCTAGTTACCAGGGGCTCGTAGAAAATATGTATCTGCTCGCCCGTACGCCAAAGCCAAACGACTGATAAGTGCTTTATTTAGTGTAGAATTTGCAACGAATTGACAGAGGTGGCGACAGTATGCTAATCTATACAAGTATATCAAAGATCCACTCCAGGTGAGTTTGGAAAGGTCACTTCCTAACAGAGGTAGAAACCGCCAGCCGCCGGCATTTTTTTGTCATATTGGACGGACGTAAGCAAACAAGGATGCTATGAAAGCACTTATCACCAGAAAGGTTGGCATGACCAGCACCATCGCTGAAGATGGCGCCGTACAGGCTGTTACCTTGCTTTCCGCTAGTCCCTGCGTCGTCACGCAGGTCAAAACCGACGACACCGACGGCTACACCGCCGTACAGCTCGGTTTTGAGACCGCCAAGGAGGCCAAGACCCCCAAGGCGCAAGCCGGTCACTTTAAGGCCGCCGGTATTATGCCGAAAATTATTCGTGAGTTCCGCCTCGCAAGCGCCGACGAAATCACTGAAGACCTCAAGGTTGGAAGCCAAATCAGCCCCGAGGTCTTTTCAGTTGGCGACACCGTGCATGTGACCGGCACCAGCAAGGGCAAGGGATGGGCAGGCACGATCCGCCGCCACAACTTCCACCGTGGTCGCAAGACACACGGTGGCCGCAGCTACCGCCGCGTCGGTTCCATCGGCAGTATGTATCCTCAGAAGATTTTCAAGGGTAAAAAGATGGCAGGCCAACTCGGTCACGAGCAGGTCACCGTCCGTAACCTGAAAGTTGCACTCGTAGATGCAGAAAAGGGCTACATCGGCGTTGTCGGTGCAGTGCCCGGTCCGAACAAGGGTATTGTAATTATTAAGGGGGCAAACTAATATGGCAGTTCCTACTTACACTGCAAGTGGCGCTAAGGCCACAACTCCCGCTAAGCTCGACAGCGCCGTTTTTGGCGTAGAGGTTGAGAACCACCAGCTGCTCCGTCAGGCCTATGACACTTACTTGGCCAACGGCCGCGATAACCTCGCTGTCGTTAAGACCCGTGGCCTGGTTAGCGGCGGTGGCCGCAAGCCCTGGAAGCAGAAGGGCACTGGCCGCGCTCGTTTCGGATCGTCCAGAAACCCGATTTGGCGGGGCGGTGGTATCGTCTTTGGCCCAACCGGTGAAGAAAACTACTCTAAGAAGCTGCCTGTAGCTGCTAAGCGTCGGGCTTTGCGTCAGGCTTTGACTCTGGCTAGTAAAGATGGCCGGATTGCCGTGCTTGAAAAACTGACTGTCAAAGATGGCAAGACCGCCGAACTGGCCAAGCTACTTGCTAAGATCGACGCTACGCGCTCGATTATGCTCATTGTTACTGAAAAAACTCCCGAACTCGTGCGCGCTGCCGCCAACCTCGGCAGCGTTTCTGTAGTCAGCGCCACCTATGTCAACACCTACGGTGTACTCAACGCTGACCGCCTGGTATTTACCGCTGACGCGCTGAAGGCAACCGAAGCCTGGTTGAAGGGAGACAAATAATGCACGTACTCAAACCTCGTCTAAGCGAAAAGAGCTATTCCACCTCTCAAGCTACCAACACCTTTGCACTGGATGTACCGAGCGAACTTAATAAGCATGAGATTGCCGCAGAAGTCGAAAAGCAGTTCGAGGTCAAGGTGGCTGCGGTGCGTATTGTGAACCGTAAGGGCAAGACCAAGCGCGTCATGAATACTACTGGCAAGCGCTACGCCAACCGACACGGTGTCCAGAGTGACATCAAGAAGGCTTACGTGACACTAGCAGCCGGCAGCCACCTACCGTTCTTCGAAGCTGAAGAGGCTGATGCCAAAGACGCTGCTAAAGCTGAAGAAAAAGCTAAGGCGGCCGGCAAAAAGGCAACACCCGCAGTCGTCAAGACAACCGCCAAGGCTGAAAACAAGACGGCCCATCGTGGTCTACTGCGCAGCCGCAAGTCAGGAGATAAATAATGGCCATTAAACAATACAACCCAACCACTCCCGGCCGGCGCGGTATGAGCAGTCAGGATTTTGGCGCGGTAACTACAAAGAAGCCACTGCGCTCGCTGTTGCAGCCAAAGCGCCGCGGTAACGGCCGTAACAACCAGGGCCGTATCACGACCCGCCACCAGGGAGGTGGCGCCCGCAAATTCTATCGCTTAGTAAACTTCAATTTCAAGGGTGAAGGCGTTATCGAGCACATTGAGTACGACCCGAACCGCAGCGCTCGCATCGCCCGTGTGAAGGACACTGAGGGCAAGTATCACTACGTACTCGCCGCTAGCGGCATGCAGATCGGCCAAAAGCTGGTCTCCCACGAAGAGGCCGCTATCGAGATCGGCAATCGTCTGCCACTCAAAAACATCCCGGTCGGTACAACCATTCACGCAATTGAGCTGCAGCCAGGCAAGGGCGCCCAAATGGTCCGCTCCGCCGGTAACGGCGCTCAGCTGATGGCCAAAGAAGGTGAATATGGCCAGGTTCGTTTGCCGAGCGGTGAAGTTCGCTTGGTCAACCTGAATTGTACCGCCACCATCGGTGTCGTCGGCAATGAGCAGCACCAGAACATCAAGATTGGTAAGGCTGGCCGCAACCGCCACCTGGGCAAGCGCCCAAGCGTGCGTGGTGTGGTCATGAACGCCGTGGATCACCCGCACGGTGGTGGTGACGGTGGCCGTCACCGTATGGCTAAAGCTCCGCGTACGCCTTGGGGTCAGAAAACGCTCGGTTACAAGACGCGCCGCCGCAAGAGCACCAGCAACATGATCGTAAGAAGCCGTCACGCGGCCAAGAGGAAATAGCGATGAGGGAATTTGTCACTTTTACCGAAGATGGTACGCCAATGTCAGGTCCTGATTGGTCGAACTTTGTTGATGTGCGAGAAGACCCGGATCCCGCAAGAGCCGCTCAGATACGGGACAACGTAGTGGGGAGTATTGGTCACGACATTGGCTTTCATATTGCGGCCAAAAAAAGGCCTACATATCCAGCTATGCCCGTTCATGCGCTACACGAGATAGCCGACCAATTTGCCGCCGTGGCTCGCCCTCCGTTCGAGCGCTTTGCAAAAATGAGATTTTTGGACGCACTTTTGGACGGTTATGATAGCGGTCAAAGTGTCGGTGCAGTATTTGAACAGAGAGAAGGAACTAACATATGAGTCGTTCACTAAAGAAAGGCCCGTTCATTGACCCGAAGCTTGCCAAGAAAGTGGCAGCTCTGAGCAATGACGACCGCACTATTATTAAAACCTGGGCCCGTGCCAGCACGATCGCGCCGGACTTTGTTGGCAAGACGTTTGCCGTCCACAACGGCAAGGTCCATGTGCCGGTGTTCGTCACCGAAAACATGGTCGGTCACAAGCTCGGCGAGTTCAGCCCGACCCGTAAGTTCCGCTCTCACGGCGGTAAACTGGCGAAAGGTAAGTAGGCAAAGCTATGGCAGTTAAAGCAGAATCTAAAGGTGTCCGGATGAGTCCGCGCAAGGTCGGCGAAGTAGCCAGTCTGGTTCGCGGTCGCTCAGTTGCTGACGCATTGGTCATCCTGGAGCATGTACCGCGCCGCGCCGCCTTGCCGGTTATTAAGACTATCCAGAGCGCCGCCGCGAATGCTACACACAACCACAACTACAAGGCAGACGGCTTGCGCATTGTGGAGATTACCGTAAATCACGGCCCGCGTACCAAGCGTTTCCGCCCGGCCGCCATGGGCCGCGCCTTGCCGTACATGAAGCGCAGCAGTCACATCCGCGTGCTGGTCGAAGGCGAACAGCGCCCCGCACCGAAAGCTAAGGCAGAAACTAAGCCTGCAAAGAAAGAGGAGAAATAACCATGGGACAGAAAGTTAATCCGATCTCCATGCGCCTGCAGGCCAACAAAGATTGGCGCAGCAAATGGTTTGTCGGTAAGAACCAATATGCCAAGTTCCTGGCTGAAGACTTAAAGGTCCGCAAGCTTATTCAGGACAAGTTCGGTAGCCGCGGTGCTATCAACAAAGTAGACATTGAGCGCTCGCCCAATCTCATTACCGTTACTATTGCCACCGCTAAGGCCGGGGTAGTGATCGGCCGTGGCGGTCAAGGTGCCCAAGAGCTCAAGGCGGCACTCGAAAAGGTCTACGGCATATCCGTCCGTGTCAACATCGAAGAAGTTAAGAAGCCCGACCTGTATGCTAAGCTAGTTGCCGAGAATATCGCGCACCAGATCGAACGCCGCATGAGCTTCCGCCGCGCTATCAAGAGCGCCAGCGCCGCTACCATGCGTGCCGGTGCCAACGGCATCCGCATCGAGGTAGCCGGTCGTTTGAACGGTGCTGAAATGAGCCGCCGCGAAAAAGAAGTCGCCGGCAGCGTGCCATTGCACACTATCCGTGCCAACGTTGACTATGCCGCCGCCCGCGCACTGTTCCCGGGTGCCGGTATCGTAGGCGTCAAGGTCTGGATCTACAAGGGGGAAAACTAACATGTTACTTCCTAAGCGCACCAAATTCCGCAAGGTCCGCAAGGGCAAGATCCGGGGTGTGGCTACGACTGGCAACTATATTGCCTTCGGCGACTACGCGCTGCAGGCTCAGGGCCACGAACGTATCACCAGCCGCCAGATCGAGGCCAGCCGTCAGGCTATGACCCGCTACATCAAGCGCGGTGGTAAGATCTGGATCCGCATTTTCCCGCACACGCCCGTGACTCGCAAGCCGCTGGACGTGAAGATGGGCTCCGGCAAAGGCTCGCCCGAGTTCTTTGTCGCCAAGGTTCGCCCCGGCACCATCCTGTTTGAAATGCAGGGTGTCACTGAAGAAACCGCCCGCGAGGCTATGCGCCTGGCCGCTCACAAGCTGCCGGTGAAGACCAAATTCTTAGGTCGGGAGGAGGCATAAGATGAAGATCGCAGAAATCCGCAAACTCTCTACCGAAGAGCTAACCGCTGAGACCACCAAATTACGCGACGAAATCGTCGACCTGAAGCGCCACATCTACATGGGCGACAATCAGAACCTCCGTGCCGTCCGCAACAAGCGTAAAGACCTGGCCCGCATGCTGACAGTATTGAGCGAACAATTAGTTAAGGAGGCCAAGTAATGGCAAAGTCAATCACGGGTGTCGTGAGCAGCGACAAAGCCGACAAGACAATTGTCGTTACTGTCCGCGAGCGCAAGACGCACCCGCTGTACCGTAAGCAATATACGGTCAGCAAAAAATTCATTGCCCATGACGAGAACAATGAAGCCCATGTGGGCGACAAGGTCGTGATCGTAGAGACGCGTCCGATCAGTCGCCGCAAGAGCCACAAGCTCGCTGAGGTGGTCGAAAAGGCCGGCGTGACCCACGTCGAGAAAGAAGGGGAAGTGTAATGATCCAGCAGGAAACCCGCCTGGTCGTAGCTGACAACAGCGGTGCCAAGGAAATCCTGTGCATCCGCGTGCTCGGTGGTACTCGCCGCCGCTATGCCGGCGTGGGCGACATCATTGTTGCAACCGTTAAGCAGGCCAGCCCAACCGGTACTGTAAAGAAGAAAAGTGTGGTAAAGGCTGTAGTGGTCCGAACTCAGAAGGAAATCACCCGCAAAGATGGTAGTACTATCAAGTTCGACGACAACGCCGCTGTCATCATCAACGATGACAAGCTACCGAAAGGCACCCGTATCTTCGGCCCCGTTCCCCGCGAACTCCGTGATATGGGCTATGCTAAGATCATCAGCCTCGCACCGGAGGTACTCTAACCATGAATAAGTCAACAATACCCACAAAGCTGTACAAGATACGCATCAAGAAGGGCGACACTGTCCAGGTCTTGAGTGGCAAATACAAGGGTAAGACCGGAAAGGTCGTTACCACTCACCCATTTGAGAACAAAGTAACGGTTGAGGGTGTCAACATCGTTAAGAAGCACGTCAAGCCCAACCAGGTTCACCCGCAGGGTGGTATCATCGACATCACCAAGCCCATTTGGGTCAGCAAGGTGGCAGTGATCGACCCTGAGAGTAAGAAGCCGACCCGTATCGGTATGAAGCTTGACGACAAGGGCAACAAAACCCGCGTGTACAAGAAAAGCGGAAAGGAGATTAAGTAATGGCGACTACAACAGCAAAAGCAACCAAAGCGTCTGCTAAGTATATCCCTCGTCTCCAGGAAGCCTACACCGGCAAATTCGTAGCAGAGCTACAGAAAGAGCTGGAGCTTAAGAACGTGCACCAGGTACCACGTCTGGAAAAAATCGTCGTTAACGTCGGCCTGGGTCGCGCCAAAGAGGACAAAAAGACTATTGAAGCTGCCAAGAACACGCTGCGCAAAATCACCGGCCAGGCTCCAGTCGAAACGGTTGCCAAGAACTCCATCGCCGGCTTTAAACTGCGTGAAGGCAACATGATCGGTCTTAAACTGACGCTCCGCGGCGCCCGCATGTATGAATTCATGGACCGCCTGATCAACATCGTACTACCGCGTCTGCGTGACTTCCACGGAGTACCAACCAAGGCTTTCGACAAGCAGGGTAACTATAGCATCGGCATGACCGACCAGAGCGTATTCCCGGAACTCACGTTTGAAGAAACCACCACGCCACACGGTCTCCAAGTTGTATTTGTGGTGAAAGCTTTAGAGAGAGACCACAGCAAAGCACTATTAACGAAATTTGGCATGCCATTCGAAAAGGAGAGCAAATAATATGGCCAAGAAATCCATGATCGCTCGCGACCTAAAGCGCCAGAAGATGATTCAGAAGTACGCCGCCAAGCGTGCCGAACTGAAGGAGCTCGGCGACTTCGAAGGTCTTGCCAAACTCCCGCGCAACAGCAGCCCCACCCGCTGGAAGAACCGCGACGTCCTAACCGGCCGGCCGCACGGCTATATGCGCCAGTTTGGTCTAAGCCGTATCACATTCCGCGAGCATGCAAGTAAGGGTGAAATCCCCGGTATAACGAAAGCGAGTTGGTAATATGAGCGTTACTACAACCGACCCCATCGCCGACATGCTGACCCGTATCCGTAACGCCATTGGCGTACAGAAAAACCAAGTCAGCCTGCCACACAGCAATATCAAAGAAGCAGTAGCCCGCAGCCTGCAGGCCAACGGCTTTCTGGAGAGTGTCAGCGTGACTGACCTTAATGTCGGCAAGCAGCTGCACATCGTCATCAACTCCGAGAGCGAAAACGCCCGCATCACTGAGATCAAACGCCTGAGCAAGCCGGGACGCCGCGTGTATAGCAATGCCAAGGAAATGCCGACTGTTAAACATGGTCGTGGTATCGTCATCGTCAGCACCAGTAAAGGTCTGATGACTGGCAAAGAAGCCAAGCAAGCCGGCTTGGGCGGCGAATTAATCGCGAGTATTTACTAGGAACATAAGGAATTTAATTTTTAAGGAACTACTATGAGTCGAGTAGGAAAACTACCAATCGGGATCCCGAGCGGCGTGACAATCACTGTCGACCCAGACACCATTACGGTGGCCGGGACGAAGGGGACGCTCACGCAGTTCACCATGCCCGGCATTACCGTCAAGCAGGAGGGCGACCAGATCATCGTCACCCGCGCGAACGACGAGCCTAAGACCCGCGCCAAGCACGGCCTAATGCGCGCGCTGCTGGCCAACATGGTCACCGGCGTTAGCCAAGGCTTCAGTAAACAACTGGAAGTCAACGGTGTTGGTTTCCGCGTGGCACTGGCCGGTTCTGACCTTAAGATGAACCTGGGCTTCAGCCATGAAGTTATCTACCACTTGCCGCAGGGCGTTACCGCCATTGTTGAGCAAAACAAAATTACCGTGAACGGTATCAGCAAGCAACAAGTCGGCCAGGCGGCTGCCGAGATCCGGAGCTTGAAGAAGCCTGAACCGTACAAGGGTAAGGGTATTAAGTACACGGGCGAGCGCATTATCCGCAAGTCCGGCAAGTCAGGAAAGGACAAATAGTAATGAATAACCTCGTACTCAAGGCCAAGAACCTGAGCTTACGCAAGGCACGCATTCGCGCCAAGGTGAGTGGCACTACTGAGCGTCCCCGCCTGAGCGTATTCATCAGTGGCCACCACGTCAGTGCCCAGGTCATCGATGACACGAAACACAAGACAGTTGTCGCCGCTACCACCATTGGTAGCAAGGTTGCCAAGGGCACTATGGTCGAAAAGGCCGCCTGGGTTGGCGCCGAAATCGCCGAAAAGGCTAAGAAAGCTAAGGTGAGTAGCGTCGTATTTGACCGCGGCGGCCGTATGTATCACGGCCGCGTCAAAGCTCTGGCCGACGCCGCCCGCGAGAAAGGACTGGAGTTCTAACATGGCTGAAGCAACTACCGGGACACAAGCTCCCGCAAACGCACCAACCGGCAACCGCGGTCCTCGTGGTGGTCAGGGTGGCCGTCCGCCGCGTCGTGGTGGCGACCGTGGCCCGGCTATGGAAGAGAAAAAAGAGTTTGATGAGCGTATCGTGCATATCGACCGCGTGGCCCGCGTTGTAAAGGGCGGCCGTCGGTTCCGTTTCCGCGCGCTCGTCGTCGTTGGTGACCACAAAGGCCGCGTTGGCATTGGCATTGCCAAGGGTGCTGACGTGACCGCCGCTGTTACCAAAGCTACCGAAGTCGCCAAGAAACACTTGAGCCGGATCAATCTCTACAAAGGCACTTTGCCGCACGATGCCGAAGGCAAGATCGGTGGTGCCCGTATCCTCATCAAGCCCGCCAGCGCTGGTACCGGTTTGATCGCCGGCGGTGTGGTCCGCACCATTTTGGAAGTTGCCGGCGTCAGTAATGTACTCAGTAAGAGTCTCGGCAGTACCAACAAAGCCAACACCGCCTACGCTACCATTGCCGCCCTGCAGAGCTTGGAACCTGCCAAAAACTGGGTAACCAGCCGTACCGACACCGCTGCAGCCAAGGCTCACAAAGCTGAGAAGCCTGCTGCCAAGAAAGCTGCCTCGAAGGAGGAGAAATAATGAAGTACAACGAACTCCGCAGTACTGCCAACAAGTCGCGCAAGCGCGTCGGCCGCGGTATCGCCGCTGGCCAGGGTAAGACTGCCGGCCGTGGTACCAAAGGCCAGGGCGCCCGTACCGGCTTTTCCAAGCGACCGGGCTTTGAAGGTGGTCAGAACCCGCTCATGCAGCGCCTGCCAAAGCTCCACGGTTTCCGCAGCTTCAAGGTTAAGGCCGAAAACGTCTTTACCGACCAGCTGAACGGCCTCGGTGCCAAAGTGGACAACGCTGTTTTAGCCGAAAAGGGCTTGGTTAGCAGCCCATACGCCAGCGTCAAACTACTTACACGTGGTGAACTCACCAAAAAGGTAAGTGTCAGCCTGCAGGCCGCCAGCCTGAGCGCCGTCGAAACCATACAGAAAGCCGGCGGCGATTTTACTGTCGTCCCGCGCCCAGCTCGCCCCGCTAGCAAGAAGCAGGAAGAAAAGTAAGATCTTTTCGAACTACAAAAGAGGCCAATCTATGGCCTCTTTTGCGCATATTAAGCATCTTACGATTACAGAAGTCATATAGGAGACCAGCACAGTCTAGTGCTTATGCTAGCACTACGGATCAATAGGCTATAAAATAAAAATACAGGTTCCACAATGACACATGAAGCATTCCCGGAGACCGAACAGCATGAGATAGCCATGCGTTACATTGCCGAAACGGCCAGAGGTCTTGTGTGGGTTGCCGCTACACAAGTATCAACTCGTGGCAATGGCTGTGTAGAGCTTACGGATGGTGCCTTTGGTCGTGAGGCCGTGGACTTTACGGGCGCAGCCGATCACCTCTCAATTCACCAGGGCCGGGCAATAGCCGGTAGCCAATTCAACCATCTGTTATTTCCTAACACTCGGTCGATAATTTCACTGCTGGAAGAAGTAATGCCAGCCTCAATGCGATTCGATCGGTATGGCATGGTCGAGCTTACGCTTGAAGTTATATCGCCTGGGCGTGAAGTACTGGGGTACTCAGGCGTCATGAAGGTTGCAGCTCTTGAAGAGGCCGGTATTGAAGTTACAAAGGGCATTCGCATGCCAGGCGGTGACCCCGCAGAAGAAGACGGCATACCTGGAGCCTGGTATCCTGACGGCAGGTTTGTGCCTAAGGCTAACATAGCAGTTGCAACTTTAGCCATCCTCGAAACGGCTGAGACTAACAAGGTTAGCGTGATTATTGAACGTGATGCCGAGCAGCGCCCGGTTGTTCTGACCGCTCACCCGGGTGAGGTTGCTCCACCTTTCCCTATAAAAACTGCTTCTGAAGCATTTTCAAAGATAAGTTTAGACTACTGGGTGGAGCACGCGTTTGTTATATTCACTGAATCTTCAACGCCAGATACCGTACAGCAATAAATTATGGGATAGTTTTACCAGTCGCCAGTGAAACAAATGTTAGAAGCAGACCAAAAACCTGACGAAAACTCTCAGCAATTTGAGGGCTCTCAATGATAGTCGCTATCGCCTCTTTGCCGTACGAGATCAGGGCTACTTTATCGCCGTATACGTCCCATTCAACGTCTGCTGTATAAGCGTTCGCAGGAATCCAGGTGCGGACAAACTTACTCTCGAAATCAGTCTGCAGATTGTGAACAGCACTTGGCACGTCAGGTGTTAAGGCGTAGGTACGGATGCCGAGCTTGGCACGTTTTTTACGGAATTCAGCAAAAAACGCCTCATCATAAAATTTGACATCGCCAGGCGAACGCAACAGATAAATATCTTTGCCAGTTTTAAGCATGTCACCGAATACGTGCTGCAAGGCTTCCCGGCCTTGAAAATAACGAATACTCGGCTGCTCGGAATGTGCAAAAAAGAAATTGAGCATGTCGGGCAATACAGCATCCAGCCTGCGACTCCGTAGTCGTGCCTGCTCAGCCTGGGTCTCCACAAGGCGCTCAAGGGCAGTCGGGCTTGACGGCGAGTATACTCGCTTTCCTCGAGTGTCCTTGCTCGCCAGACCTAGCTCACAAAGCTTATCAAGAATTTTGTAAGCATTTGAGCGACCTTCCTCCAGCAGCCAGGAGAGCTTTGGCGCAGTACAACTACCATGCTCAAGCAGCACTATGTATGCCCTAGCTTGCTTATTTGTCAGCCCCATGTATTCCAAGTCTTTCACATCCATATTTCTTACTCTATGTCAGAATTAGCCATTTGTGAAATAAAAAGTAACGAAGCAGTCTTTTGCTCTGGCACGCTACCGGCACAGGGTTCAAAAATAACGTAGTAATACTCGGTAAAATAAGGAAGACGTATGCCAGCATCAGAGACCGTAAACGAGCGATATTTTGGTCCAGGTTATAGCCCGCATCAACTAGTAGACGACAATGACGCACCGGCCCACTCCACACATACAGAGAGGATTGGCATTAACCAAAGCGAACCGCCCAAATGTCTTTCGGATGGGAGCGTGAATGTGTCACTGGAGGATGGCACAGAGCTTAACCTTGAGGTCGTGTCGACAGGTAAGCTAGATGGATGGCCTATATTTGATATGCATGGTACGCCGGGTAGTGCTAAGGGGCCTAGTCTATCTCACATTGATCTTTATAGAATGGGTATACATCGCATAGGTATAAGTCGACCGGGATGCGGAGATAGCCAGCCGCGCCATGAAGGTCGTACTATTGCCGACTGCGCAGCGTATGTGAAAGCAGTAGCGCAGGTATACGGTATCACGAAGGCCAGTATAGCCGGCAGGGGAGGAGGTGGCCCTGGAGCGCTAGCCTGCGCGGCGCTTCTACCGGACCTCATCGTAAATGCGGCAGTATTTTCCTGCATGGCACCACGTGAGGGAATGAAAGATTGGTTCACCGGCATGTCCGAAGCTAACCGGGAAGCGTATGG
>CAZMWE010000018.1:0-21683 GCA_964570005.1 uncultured Candidatus Saccharibacteria bacterium
GTTATTTAAAAACTCTGAGCTGGTCATAATGTTGTTTGTCAGCGTCGGCCGTGTTACCGCTGAGGTTTGGCAGGTTGGGCGTGCTGCTGCCGGACGCGGGTGCTGTTTTAGCAGCTTGGCCGGACGATTTTTTGGTAGCGGTTTTGGCCGCGATGGTCGCATGTGGCGTTTTGACGCTGGTCTGACGCATTACCAGTGTGGTAGCCCCGACGACGACTAGCACAAGTGCGGCAATAGGTATTGAGATCACAAGGCAAAGCCGGAGAAAGATGCGTGCTTTGCGGTGTGTGCGGCGTGTCATTATGGGTCCATAAGGGTCTTATAGGCATTCGCTATCGGCATAACCTGGATACCGCTTGTCCGCAGCTGGTCTATTTGCTCACGAAAGGTGGTCGCCGTTATTGTGGTCTGGTCGGTGTCGGTTGGGGTGTCCGATGCAGCACTTCCCACTTGATGATACACCAGAATTAGCCAGCCGTTCTCAGCTTTCGTGGTTTGGAGCGCGCTCGTGAGCGCGGCGAGCTTGGTATTCCGGGTAATATAGAACACCTTGAGGTTATACGGGTCGAGGTTTTGACGGGTATTGACCCCTGACTCCGTGCCGCGCAGGGTAGTGTAATAGTGCCGGGCGTAGTACTGGACCTGGCTGTCGCTGTGGCCGTACGGAGTGGAAGCGTCGTTCACGGTAAAGCCCGCCTGGCGTAAGTAGTCGCGGCCCTCGTGCAGCTGGTAATCAAGCGCGGAAGTATTGATGGCGGTAAGGTCTGCATTGTTGTAGCCATGGGCACCGATCTCGTTACCGCTATTAGCCATGGTGTCGAGCTCGGCGGCGGTCATGAACCCGCCTGTCTCGATAGTCGGCGGGTTGACGTAGAACGTTGCGTCGTAGCCGTATGCATGCAGTACCGGCCACGCGTTGTCATACTGACCTTGCAAACCGTTGTCGAAGGTTATGGAGACGAGCGGTTGCTGCCACTCGGCTGGCCCCGGCTTTGTGATATCAATAAGCGCGTAGTTGCGGGTTGCCACCGTACCGTCATGCTGGAGCGGCACGGAGACAAACATATTGACAGCCTGCGGCGGAACTTCAAACTGGGCAGTTACTGTGGTCCAGGTGTCTGCCGGCGGTAGGGTAACCACTGTCTGGTCATGGCGCGTGCCGTTTTGCAGCACATACTCCGCCACCACTGGCACGGAGGTATTACTTCGGTAGGCAAGCCCAAGGCTGTAATATTGCCCGGGGGTAACCGGTTGAGGTATGTACTGCCACTTGGCCTGACCATTCTTATAATTGCTGACCGTTGTTTGCACATATGCGCCGCCGGGGTCCTGCACGTATGAAAAGGCGTCAGTGTTGCTGCCCGCCTGATAGGTTGACCAGTAATCGGGGGCATCGTAGGTACCTGTGGTGATAAGCTGCCCGTTATTCGGCAGGGTATTGTTGCCGGTTGGTGTCGGTGCGATGTATACCTGCTGTTGTGGTTCAAAGTACGGTTCGTTAAGGGTGAGCGAACCGTTATGGTACAGCCGGAATACCATTTGGACAGCGCGGAGGTCAGCGGTCGCCCGGAAGGCGTGGCTGACGGTGGTCCAGCTGCTGCCGGTCGCGGGATAGGTCTGTACCAGTTCGGTCGTACTTGAGCCGTCGCTAAAATATAAGCGCAACAAAAGTGCAAATGGCGCGCCAGCCTGGTAATAGCTCTTGAACAGATAAGTTTCCCCGTCTTCAACTGTTATCTTGGGTGTTGCCCAGGCGACGTCCCCGTTCTGGTAATCGCTAACGCCAAGCTGCAGTGAGCGGCCGCCGGCGTAGCCATCGGTCTGTTTGGTGGAAGCTTGCAGCACACCGCTTTTCGCGGACTGCCAGCCCGTCGGCAGGCCGTTAGCTCCAAAGCTGCTGAAGTTGCTGTCCGTTAACATATTGAGAGTTGGGTCGGGCAGGCTGAAATCACGTCCGGCATAGGTATATTGCTGCCAACCTAGCGCCAGTATGAGGATGATAGGTGGTACAACAACCAAGGGGTTACGCAGTATACGTAACAGCCTACGCTTCATAGACGTGCTGTACTTTCCCGCCGCTTCGCGGTGGCGATGCCCAGGTACCACTGGTAGTCTGCTGTTTAACCAATGCCCGTGATCGGTACAAACACTTCACGATATCTATAAGCTGTACGATATCCATCAACAGAAACAGGAAGTAGGAGATAAGCGCATAACCGCTTAAGCGCAGCCGTCCGATAGCACGTAAATTCTCATCGAGCCAGATCGTGAGCAGCATGTAGAGCGTAATCGTGATATACGCGCCGATGACCAGCCGGAGACTGTACTGCGTAAACGTCATGTACAGTGCATAAGCCCAGGCCAGCGGTGCACTGAGCAATACCAGCTCGCTCAAGAACGCCATCGGCATACGGTAATGTGTCAGTGTGCGGTAGTGGTGCGGGCTGCGGCTGAACAGCAGGTGGCGGTATTTTATAAGGTTCTGGAAACTGCCGTATTTCCAGCGGAAGCGCTGCCGGACGAGGGCTTTTAAGTTAGTGACACCTTCGGTCATGGCTACCACGTCCGCCGCATATACCATCCGGTGCGCCCGGTTGCCCAGGCTGGTTATTTTGATGCTCAGGCCGATATCTTCCGTCATAGTGTCGGTGTCATAAAAACCAACTTTGCGTAGCACGTCCATGCGGTAAGTTGATGCCACGCCGCCCACCGCAAACTCGCAGTTCAGCAGTGAGTATAGTTTTTTCGAGCGGTATCCGATCATATGTTCGAATTTCTGCAATACACCGATAACAGTCGGTTCATCCATGATGCGCACGTTGGCTGCCACGCCCGCTATGGTGGGATCATTAAAGTACGACAAGGCGTTAGCGATGGTATCGGGCCGTACGATCGAATCGGCATCCAGTGTCATGGCGAACTCACCGCGTGCATAGCGTCTCAGCAGCGTATTCAGGGCTCCCCCCTTGCCCAGGTTGCCCTTCATGCGGTAGACGCGCAGATTGAACTCAGGGTGACGCAAGGCGTAGTCATGCACCAGTTGGCGCGTTCCGTCCACAGATGCGTTGTCTGCCACCAGCACCTCAAAGTTAGGGTAACTGCTGCCCCGCAGTGACTCAAGGCTACGCACGATGACTTTCTGTTCGTTGTAGGCGGCTATCACCACGCTCACCAGTGGCTTAGTCTTGGCCAAGTGGGCCGGCTTGCGCCGCCGCCGGTATTGCCATATGTCATAAAAGTTGGCGCTGACCAGATAGAGCCCCAAGTGCAACACATATAACGTGCTGATGCACGCGAAGGTATAAAAGATGGCTTCCTGGATAAGCGGCTGCACGGACTGTCCTTAAGGCGAAGAGCTATTAGAATTGTCGGCTGGGAGCTGATGACGGGACCAAGTATAGCTCAGATACCATCGCAGCAACAGGGTCACGAGTACAATCGTCCAGAGCACGGTACTGATAATCGCCATAAAAACGAGTAGTTCATGAAACTGGGCCTGTTCCCGGCCGAAAGTCAGACCCGAGGCGTGTCTCATTACAAGTGCTGCGTACATTATTCCGTCGTTCCCCCTTGAATCTATTGATATGGACCCACCGTATCTACAGCCGCCAAATGTACGGTTATTTAAGTATTATCACATAAATTGCAAATAAATGGTCAAAATATTTACAGTTTCGTACTGACAGGGTAGTGTATAAACATACAAAGAGTTAAGTATGTAAGCTGACAAGCCAGAGCGGCAGAAAAGGCGGTGATTGATATGAAACAGCTCCTAAATACCACTTCTCGTATAATAGCGGTCGTTGGATTGCTGGTGGCGGTTTTGCCCCACGGCAGCGCCAGCGCGGTGGTCATTAATCCGTCGCCGGCGGCTCAGGTATCGTTTACGTTCGACGATAGCCTACAAAGTACCTACACCAATGCCGAGCCCGTTCTTGCACAGTACGGTCTCACCGGGACAGTCTACGCGATAACTAACTGTGTCGGTATGACCACCACCCCAAACACCTGTAACGCGAACCAGAACGCCCCATACATGACCTGGGCACAACTGCAGGCAATCCAGAATACTGACGGCTGGGAGGTCGGTTCTCATACGGTCGACCATGTCTGTCTCGCGAGCAGTGCTCAAACCGACGCTAGCGACTGCGCCAACGCCCAGCCGCTTACCACCGCCCAGATTGACACTGAGCTCTCAAGCAGCCAAAGTGCCCTAGCGTCTCACGGTATTAACGCTACTGATTTCGCGCCACCTTACGGTGATTACAACAACAATGCTCTGGCGCAAATCGCCAAATACTATGCCACCATGCGCCAGTTTAAAAACGCTGCCGGCAACACCAATAGCTGGCCTTACAGCGACTACTTCCTCCAGGATCTGGCGGTCCAGGAGAAAACCAATACGGTTGCGTCAGTCGAGACGGCTATCAACAATGCCATAACTAACAAGCAATGGCTAGTGCTGACCTTCCATGATATTGTGGCCACCCCCAGCACCAATCCTGACGATTATCAGTACGGCACCAGTGAGCTGCAGCAAATCGCCGCCTATGTGCAGCAGAAGGTACAAGCCGGCCAGATCAAATCCGTGCATGTTAACCAGGGAATTGTCTCAAGCGATACGAACCTGTTGCCTAACGGCTCGTTCGCCGGTGGTATCACCGGTGGCTGGACTACGGATAATCCGACCGATGTAACGGCCGACTCCGGCAACAATGGCAGCTACCCCGAGGCGACGCATTCGGTTAAGGTAACGACGCCTGCCGGTGGTGCTAATGTCCATCTCTTTTCGCCGCAGGTAGCGGTTAATTCGAGTACGACGTATATGTTTAAGAACTTCCTAAATCTGCAAGCGATAACCAGCGGCGCAGTGGCGTATTACGTCGATGAATACGACGCTAATGGCAACTGGATTTCCGGACAGTATCTCAAACAGGAAACCGGCCCGTTTGTGGAGGATATGAACTTTACCTACAAACCCAGCTCGCCGAGCGTTAGCAAGGCCAGTTTGCAGATCATTGCTAGCGGCAGCGGTATCACGGCGTATCTCGATAGTGCACAGATGTTTGCGTTGAGTGCGGCAACGGCGTCTACCAACCTGGTCGCAAATGGCACATTTGATGCTGGTATTACGAATGGCTGGACGACCGACGGGTCGGCTAACATCGTGGCTGACAGTGGTAACCACGGCGGCCCGAATAATCCGGTGAACTCAGTGGCTATGACCGCCAATACGACCAAGAATACACATTTGTTCTCACCTCACGTCACGGTCAGCTCAGCGCACAGCTACGGTGTTACCAGCTATCTGAACCTCACGGCTCTAAAGTCAGGTGAAGTTGGGTTCTATATGGATGAGTACAATGCAAGCGGGCAATGGGTTTCCGGTAAATACATAACAGGTGTGCATACTTTGGGTGCTGGTGACGTTGGCTTCACCTACACTCCAAGTTCAAGCAGTGTCGCGACGGCTAGTCTGCAGGTCATCGTTATGGGCAATTCCGGCATACATGCCTACTTCGACGACGTTCGCTGGTACCAGAATTAGTACACCGTAGGCGATGATGCCTGGGTACGTCTGCTATAGTAGTGCGTATGCAACAGATCGCTGTTGAAACCAAAGATCTTTCCGTTGTCTATAGCAGTGGTTTCAAAGCTCTCGATAGTGTAAATCTGGAGCTGCCCTCAGGAAAAATAACCGGCTTCATCGGACCAAGCGGGGCGGGGAAGACGACGCTTATCCGTGTACTGGTCGGCCGGCAGAAAACAACCGGCGGAACGGCGACGGTGCTCGGCAGCCCCGCCGGCAGCGCAAAATTGCGTGGCCGATGCAGCTATATGACGCAGAACTTATCGGTTTATCCGGACCTTACGGTGGCTGAAAACCTGAGCTACTTCGCGCGTATGCTTGGTTTGCGTGGAGGGGCGGTTAGGACTGCCGTGCAGGACGTGGTGCGGCTTGTTGATCTTGTGCCGCAGGCGGACCAAGTCGTTGGCAGTCTGTCGGGAGGCCAGAAACAGCGCGTATCCTTGGCGGTGGCGCTTTTAGGTGACGCTCAGTTGCTATTCCTGGACGAGCCGACTGTTGGTTTGGATCCGGTGCTGCGCGAACAACTCTGGAAACTGTTCCGGGAACTGGCGGGCAAGGGCAAGACCATCATTGTTACTGGCCATGTGATGGATGAGGCTAACCACTGCGATGACCTGGTACTGATCCGCAGCGGCAAGGTGCTGGCTCATGCATCGCCGCATGAGCTATGTGCGCAAACGCATAGCCGTAGTGTAGAAGAAAGTTTCATAAAACTCGTGGAGGGCCAAAAGTGAGTCCGCGCAAAACCTTCGCCACCTCGCGCCGGGTGCTGGCCCAGCTTCACCATGATCCGCGCACGCTCGTGCTGCTTTTCGTGGTGCCACCGGTGCTCATTACCGTGCTCAAGTATGTTTTCCAAAATACAGCTGTGTTTGATCATATTGCGCCCATGTTGCTCGGCATTTTCCCGATGGTCATGATGTTTCTGGTTACCTCCATTGCTACATTACGCGAACGCTCCAATGGCACGCTGGAACGGCTTATGACGATGCCCATTGGTAAAGTAGATTTTATCCTCGGCTACGCTCTTGCGTTTTCGGCGCTGGCGTTCGTGCAGGCGTTAATCGCTGCCGGCGTTATGCTCGGAGTGCTGCACGTGACGGTGCTTGGCGGCACGTTACCGACGCTTATCGGGGCGGTCCTCAGTGCGTTTTTGGGTACTGCGCTCGGTTTGTTTGTGAGTGCGTTTGCCGCCACCGAGTTTCAGGCGGTACAATTTATGCCGGCATTTATTTTCCCGCAGCTTCTGGTGTGTGGCCTGTTTGTGGCGCGCGACCAAATGGCCAAATTACTACAATGGCTGGCCGATGTATTTCCATTGACTTATAGTGTGGACGCTATGAAGCAGATCACATCGCATGCCGGCTGGACTGGCACACTCATGAGAGACTTTGCGGTGGTTATCGCCTACGCCGTCGCGGCCCTGTTCCTTGGATCGCTCACTATCCGTAGACAGGAATGGTCAGCGGATTAAGCAGTGCCCTCAAGTCATGTTATAATGCCGGGAGCATGAGACGGTTTATCCCAGTCCGTACCCACCTCTTGCTCACCCCCTGTGCGTGAGTATTTTTCGGCGCGCCCCTAAAACGTGGCCACTACCTCTGCAAAATCTTCAACAAAGGAATGATCATCCATGCTACTGACTATTGATATCGAAGCCAAAACGATTGGCAATAAAGAACTGTTTCATAATCTGCGATTTTCTATTGAGCGAGGGCAAAAGGTCGGCATTATTGGCCGAAATGGCGTTGGTAAAACGACATTGTTTCAGATGCTTGCCGGCAAAGATACTGATTATACCGGCAGCATCGCACTCAAGCGTGGCGCGGCTATCGTTAGTACCGCTCAGGAACATCACGCGGTAGGTCAGGAGACGGTGCTTAATTATGTACTGAACAACCTGCCGGAGTACCGGGCACTTAAAACGGTTATCGACACATACCCGGATCAAATGGGAGACGATCTGCAGAAAATTGAACGCTACAGTACCGCACTCGAACGTTTTAGCGCGTTAGATTATTTTCGGATCGAGGAAGCTATTCTCCAAAGTCTGGAAACGTACCAGATAACTCCTGCTATGGCGCAGGCACCGCTCGGCCGGCTATCCGGCGGACAGAAGAGATTCGTGGAATTAGTGCGCATCGAACATGCACACGCTGACATTGCTCTCATCGACGAGCCAACGAACCACATGGACTATGTCGCGAAAGCAGCGTTTATCGAGTGGCTTAAGAGTGTTCCGCAAACCGTGCTGGTTATAACTCATGACCGGGACGTGTTGCAGTGTGTCGACAGTATAATTGAGCTAAAAGACGGCGCAGCCCGGAGCTTTACCGGTAACTACGAGGCTTATTTGCGGCAGAATACGAGCGCGACGGCTGCCCAGATGCATGATTACGAGGTAGCGCAGCAAACGCTCGCCAATCTGCATCAGAAAATTATGTGGGCTCGCGCTCGCAAGCCATCGTGGCACGGCACGGCTGATCAGCGTAATCCGTTCGTGGTTATGGAGCGGCGCCTGCAGAAAGAATACGATGAAATTAAACGGGCAAACGAAAAGCCGAGCTTCTGGATTGATCGTGAGTCGGCCGAAGGTCTGCACAAGAAAGTCGGCGATAGCTACCAAAAGTTCAAGGCTAAGAATATCCGGCTACACAATGTGCAGGCGGATAAATATGCCAGTGAATTACTGCGAATTGAGGAACTGAGCCTAGGCTATGACGGACGGTCGTTGTTTGAGAAACTGAGCTTCAGATTGCAGCATGGTGAACGGCTCCGGCTGGTCGGCCGTAATGGGGCAGGCAAAACCACCTTAGTGAACGCAATTGTGGCCACCAGTAATGGTATACGAGCCATTACCATCCTGCATGGTACTGTAGAATGCGGTACGAAACTACGCTTAAGCATCTACGAGCAGGAGCTGGGCCTCGAACGGTTGCAGCTGACACTTGCCGAAAGCATCGAACATATCTACCGTGACCTTGATGTACCGGCCAGCGAAGAAACCGTCAAGCGCGTGATGAGTGACTATTTGTTTGACCCGTATGAGGACTTCCGATTAACGCTGGCGCAGTTAAGCGGTGGCCAAAAGGCGAGGTTGCAAATTATTAAGATGCTGGCAGCGAATCCCAATCTGCTGATTCTGGATGAACCGACAAACCACCTGGATCTGCCCTCTATCGAAGAGCTGGAAAACGCTCTCGCGAACTATAAAGGGGCAGTACTCTACATAACGCACGACAGTTATTTTGCAAAACATGTTGGCGGCGAACAGCTAGTACTCGGTCAATAAAAACTCTCCGCCTAAGAGGGCGGAGAGTTCGGTATGCACCGTATCGCATTTAAACTGCATGCGTGTGGTGCATACGCTGTACCTCGCCCATTTCCACGCCGTCCCACGTAGCTAGCACGAAGGCGATAACTGCCGAGATCATCTGATTCCATGTTGCGGCTGTGCTTATGCCGAAGGTGAGCGCCGATATGAATAGCCACACGGCTGCCAGAACATTGATCCAGCTGGGTAAACTATTTTCCCAGACGAGCTGGACAAGGCCGAATATGACCATCACCCCACCCGTAATGAGCAGGCTGGTCAATGCTCCGCCACTAATGGATATGAAAGCTGGCGACACCATAACCCATGCACCCAGAATTACCGTCAGTACACTCGCTAATCTCGATTGACTCAGTGTTTCCATAGCTCCTCTCCTTTCCGGTTCACATTGTAAGCGCTTCGCCGAGATATGCAGTGATCTCGCGCACACCTACGCTTAAGCCACGAGCGAGCGTACCCAGGTAACTAGAAAAGCACCCCTTGCAAAAGAGGTGCTTAAGGCATTCGGCCTACGTAGACAGGACGCAGCCTTACCAAAGAAAGGGGCTAGTGCGTAAGTACCTCGCCTACGCTACTACTACAATCCTGTCCGTTAGATCTAGGACTTTTCAATTCGGATTACCCCCTTCCTTTGGCTTGGACTCTCAAAAAACATAATTTCAAAAATCCTTACGTTTACATTTTTACTATCTCATGCAATTACGGACGAGGCAAGACTGATTTTATGTAAAAAAGCTTATTGCTAACCTCCAGGTACGGCGTGCATAGTAGGGGGGTGTAAGGAGGAACTTACAATGCATTACCACGAACTGATACGAAGGATTAAAAATGCTGTGCCGGCCAACGACGACGAATCTCAGGATGCGCTGGAATTGGTGGTAGAAAACGTGGCGGCACACTTAAGCGATCACACCCGGCAGGGGTTTGCGGCGGCTCTGCCCGAGGAATTGCAGAACGCTGCGCAAATGGTCCCGACCGCGAACCATCTGGACGAGGACATTATCGACCAGCTGATGGACCTGGAAGACGTGGATGAGAGTAGTGCCCGGGCACGCATCAAGGCGGCCTGGCAAGTACTACGCGATATTTTTGACAGCCGGGAGGTGGACGACATTACGTCAGAATTGCCGCGACAAATCGTGGCCGAACTCGAGTAAATAATAGAAGTAAAAAGTTTAAGGAGAAGAGATTATGTCTATGGCGGCAAGGAAGCGGCATCAACATAAGGGAGAGAGTAAAGAACACAGCATGCACCGTAAGTACCAGGACAAAAAGATGGCGGCCGTTGTGAACCACGTGGAGTATGAGCGTCATCATGGCTATGAGAGCGCCAAACGCGGCGACTCTGTGCCGCCGGTCGCGCCAATCGCCTGAACAGCACGAGGGACAGAAAATCGCGAGCCTTTCTCGATAGCTAAAGGCTGTTATCGCCATCTTGCGCAGGCGGTCTACGGTCCAGCATGTCGACATTACTGAGCTGTCTTGTTATTGCTGCTGTTATCCGTTGACGTACTTCAGGAACAAACTCAACTGGCTCATGGACCCACTCCTCAATACGCCCTCCGTGGTTAATGCGCTTCCCCCCGATAGTCGGGTGGTTAAAATAATAGGACACAACGGTGGCAGTGGGATCTGCAGTATGCTGAATGATACCAACCTCAAAGTAGCTGCCGGGGCTTTGAAGCTCGCTTTCGCTGTCAAAGGGGCACGATTGAAACGCGATAGTAATACTTAACAAAGGAGGCTCACCAGGGAGGGACGAGCCGGCGACTGTCGCGATAGAGCGTATAGGTAATCCATCGAAATCGTCGGGCTGCCGTACGTAACGGGTTGCGAGGGCGAATTCGCTCTCGCGGGTGTTGTCCGCGGTCGGGTCCTCGGGTGTCAGTGTAGTAAGGACTGTCGGAGCTATCCTCTGCCACACGCCTATTGCTTCCTCGCCTCTAACCTCCGACGCAGGCCCCATTGAACGACTCGCTGCCAGGTCCGCCTCGCTGAGCACCACTGCTCCTTTGAGTCTTTCGGCAGCTTCGCTGGCCTTCTGTTCTAGCAAATCATCAGTTAGTGGAAGGACCCCGCCCTTCTCACCCGCGTCCAACGAACTATGTCGTAATTGTGCCTCTTGAACCATGTTGGTGTCGGTCGTATAGCCCACATTAATCTTACTGGTGACAGCATCGCCAGGCTCCTGCCATTGAACCTGGTAGCCGACTGAACTTGTGACTGCCGCAACGGGCTTAAACTCTCTGTACTCCCGGCTAAAAAATCCCCTGGCCCGCAGTTGTCCTCGCATAGTCTTGTTTACGTCTGCCATCTGATCAATGCTTTCCTGGCTTGCTCGCCGGAGGGTGCGATATATTGTGAATGAGTCGCCCTGTAATGTAACGGCATGTAGCCTGTCTGTGCGCTCATCGGCAACTGGTGGCACAGGAGTACTTACGTTTTGATCATATAGCTCAGCAAGTGTGCTTAAAAGTACTGCTGCCGTTTCTGGGTGCTCTCCGTGACGGACAAACTCTGGTAACGAGAAATTCGTGACCGGTGGGAGGTTCGCGGGGTCTGCCATAGTTGCTATTATTTAACCATGAAGACAAAGAATGTATGCAACATTGGTTGGTGCTATGAATGAAAAACACCAGGTTTACACTGGTGTTCTTCATTTGGTGGAGACACGGGGACTCAAACCCCGGACCTCCTGCATGCCATGCAGGCGCTCTAATCAACTGAGCTATGTCCCCGACTTGAGACAAAACCTACGGTTTTTCTCAACGGAGCTTGCGGGGTAAATCCGCATTTTGCCTTCGGCAAAACCGCTCCTGCCCTTCGTCCGTGGTTACAGTCACGCCGAACGGAATTAACAGGGCTAGTATACTGTATTATGCGGGAATTTTCCAGAGCTTAGGCTAGGGGAGTTCCCAGCTGCTCGGTGTAGGTCGCGAGGCGGTGGCGGTGTATAACTAGTTTTAAGATTATATATACGATACTGGTGCCCAGAAAGGCTACGGCCAAGCCATACACCGGGTCAGGTGCCGCCGCAATGGACGGATCTACCAGGAAGTGCTGCACGTACGCAAAGCTATTCGGCATCAGCACGGCAAAGTACAGGGCCAAGCTGAGCGCGAGTAGCACAAGCAGCGCGAATCCCAGGAACGTATCAACTACCATTTGCCGCACGAAGTTACGATGGGTATATTCCCGCGGGTGTGAGTAAGTCAGGTCGATGTCGTGCTCGTACTGCAGGGTGCGGAGCAGGCGCAGTACCGATTGCAGTGTGCTGTAGATGATGAGTCCCGCGCCACCCCATACCAGCATGCTGGCGGCGTTGGCAGTGAAACTTAAGGAAGAGAGGAACTCGAAGACGTGCGTGATTTTGGTGGAAAGCTCCTGACCGATGAGGTCACTGGTACCGATAAGGCCCATTTTTTCGAGCAGCACATTGCCGTTCCCTAAGAATAAAAGTACGCCGGTAGCCAGTGCGACGTACCATAACTCGATACCCGGGGGCGCTAAGCGGCTGAGCTGGCTGAGGTCCGGACGACGCATATGGTTATATTGTAACTGACTGGCCGGTTTGCGGCCAGGACATCATTAACAGAGGTGGGTTAAGTAGAACAGATTTACTTTTCGGCTGTTGGCAAAATATGCGACAATAACGTATATGTTTCTGCGCAGTATCTTCGACCTATACAGCTTGCGCCTGCCGGCAACACTCCTGACTAGTTTAAGGCGCAGCCGTTACTCCGGCTGGCGGCTGCTGTATTGGTTCTGGCATGCCACGCGCTTTCAGCCGGGTCGTGAACTTACCGAAACCGAACGTCCGCTAGCGGTGCTGCTCAGCCTGGGCATGGTGGTCCAAATCGCGTTCGGCGTAGGCTTTATTGTGCAGTGGGTCCGCTACGGCACGGTTGGCGCGTGGGAGTTCGGGCTGGCGCTGCTGCTGTCGTATCCGCTGGTGTGGACGCACCTACTGGTGGCGCTGGCCTGGCTGTGGAACCTGGCGTGGGCGTTTGTGCACCCTAAAAAGGCGGCCCGTGCCATGGTGTGCACCATGCTGGAAATGCAGGTTCGCCAACTGCGGGCACGCCGCCCGTTCAAAGTGGTAGCCGTAGCCGGCAGCATGGGCAAAACCAGTACCAAACTGGCGATCGCCCAGCTGCTGGAACAGAGTGGGCTGCGGGTGCGGTACCAAACGGGCAATTATAACGACCGTGTTACGGTGCCGCTGGTATTTTTCGGTCTGAACGAGCCAAGCTTATATAATGTGCCGGCTTGGCTGAAGGTATACGGCGCGTCGCAGGCTGAGATTGCGTTGCCATACCCGTATGACGTAGTTGTGGTGGAAATCGGTACCGACGGCCCGGGGCAGATCGCAGAGTTCGCTTACCTGAAGCCTGATATTACCGTACTAACGGCCATATCCGAAGAACACATGGAATTTTTTGGTACGCTGGATCAGGTGGCCGCCGAAGAGCTGGCCGTCTTTGATTTTAGCAAGCAAGTGCTGATTAATGGTGATGATATCCCCGGTGAATACCTGGCTGGTCGTGAGTTCACTGAATATAGTCTGGTGAGTGAACAGTCCCAGTATCTTGGTATTGCCTCCTCCAGGGGTCTGCAGGGTCAGAAACTGGAAATTAAGCTGCCGCACGGGTTCTTAAGCGCAGATATTCATTTTCTGGGCGTGCAGGGAGCAAAAATAACCCTAGCAGCAGCGGCAGTAGCTGACATGTTGGGCGTACAGCGGTCGGCGATCGCTCAGTGTTTGGAGGGATTGCGCCCGTTTTCAGGGCGTATGCAAATATTACCTGGTGTCAAGAAAACAACACTTATTGATGACACCTATAACGCCGCACCATTAACCGTCAAGGCTGCGCTTGACGTGCTGTATGCCGCCCGGACCGGACAGCGTATTACCATCCTGGGCAGTATCAACGAAATGGGTGACTATGCACGGGAAGCGCACGAAGAGGTCGGCGCTTATTGCGACCCGAAGAAACTGAACGTTGTGGTCACTGTGGGTAAAGACGCTAAAAGGTGGCTGGCGCCAGCAGCGCGCGAACGCGGTTGTACGGTCCATAGCTTCCTAAATCCCTACGAAGCAGGTGAATATGTCTCTGGAAAGTTGCAAAAGGGTGGCGTGGTACTGGCCAAGGGTTCGCAAAACGGCGTTTTTGCTGAAGAAGCATTAAAACCGCTACTGGCCGATCCGGCAGACGCCGCCAAACTTGTCCGCCAAAGCCCGTACTGGCTCAACCGTAAAGCACAACAATTCGGAAGGTAGCCAGCCTGTTCGACAGGCAGTGACAGATATGGTATATTATGGCCAACATGAGTAAGCAGGCACGTCAACTCAATCTCCTCCTCGCCCGTTAGGGCAATTTCAACGCACTCCAGTATAATTTTTACTAAAGCAACCCGAGAGAGGATTTTTAAGACGTGAAGCGATACAACTCAAAAGAAATTGAGCCCAAGTGGCAAAAGGTATGGGACGAAACCGGCGTATATACGACGGACCTGCAGAGCGATAAGCCGAAATATGTGGCGATGAGCATGTTCAACTACCCAAGTGGCGCGGGAATCCACATCGGGCATGCCATGAATTACACCATTTCTGACGTGAAGGCGCGGTTCAAACGGCAGCAGGGTTATGAAAGTTACCATCCTATAGGCTGGGACGCCTTTGGCCTGCCGGCAGAAAACTATGCTATCAAGAGCGGCGTGTCACCGCAGGAAAGCATGGCCAACATCATTCCCGGCTACCACAAACAATACAAGGCGATGGGTTGGAGCAACGACTGGGAAAAGGAGATCGCCACGCACCTGCCGGAATATTACAAATGGACGCAGTGGATTTTCAGTGAAATGTTCCGCAACGGTTTGGCGTACCAGGACAGCCGGATGCAATGGTGGTGCCCTATCGATAACACAGTGCTCGCCAACGAGCAGGTGATCGACGGTAAGTGCTGGCGGCATGATGGTCCTAATGACCCACCGGCCGAAAAGCGCGAAGTCAAGCAGTGGTTTTTCAAGATTACCGACTATGCTGATGAGCTGCTGGAAGCGATTGATGGCCTGGACTGGACTGACAGTGTCAAGCTGGCGCAAAAGAACTGGATCGGTCGCTCACGCGGCATTAATATCGACTACGAAGTAGTTGGGACTGATAAAAAAATCACATGCTTTACGACTACACCTGTTAACTACGGCATGACCTTTGTGGTGATTGCCCCCGAGCACGAGATGGTGCCGGAACTGACCACTCCCGAAAATAAAAACGCCGTGGAAGCCTATGTGACAGCCTGCCTGAAAAAGAGTGAGCTGGAGCGCCAGCAAGAGGGCAAAGAAAAGACCGGCGTATTTACCGGTTCGTATGTAAAAAATCAGGTAACTGGTGAAAACGTGCCGGTGTGGGTAGCGGATTTTGTACTGGCCGGCTTTGGCACTGGTGTCGTGCAGGGCTGCCCAGCGCACGACGAACGTGACTTTGAATTCGCAGCCAAATTCGGGCTACCGATTATCCGTGTACTGGAGGGACCGAACGGTGAGACCGACCGGATGGTCGACCCCAAGACCGAAACGGTAGATCAGGTGCACGTTGGCCAAGGCATTACCCGTAAAATGATTCACTCCGAGCAGTTCAACGGCTTGCCGTTTGACGAAGCCATGGCAAAGACCATGGATTACTTCGAGGCGCAAGGTTGGGGTAAGCGCGTGGTGAACTATCGTATGCGCGACTGGAGCGTCAGTCGCCAGCGGTATTGGGGCGCGCCAATTCCGATCGTGTACTGCCCTAAAGACGGGCCGGTGCTCGTGCCGGACGAGCAGCTGCCGGTGGTGCTGCCGGAACTGGACGATTTCGCACCGAGCGGTGACGGCCGCAGCGCGCTGGCTCGTGCCACCGACTGGCTGAAAACCAAGTGTCCGACTTGTGGCGGTGAGGCGGAACGCGAGACCGACACGCTGGACACCTACATCTGCAGCAGCTGGTACATGTACCGCTACATGGATCCGCACAACCAACATCAGATTTTTGACAGCGAACAGGTTAAAAAGTGGGAGCCCGTGGACTTTTACAACGGCGCCGATCACGCCACGGCTCACCTGTTGTATGCGCGCTTTATCGGCCATTTCTTTAAACGGCTGGGTCTGGTGGATGAGCCGGAGCCGTTCAAGCAGTTCCTATTTAACGGCAAAGTTACGGCCCAGAATGGCGAAATGTTCAGCAAGAGCAAGGGGAACGGTATTGACCCGCTCGACATTATTGAACAGGGCTATGGTGCCGATGCACTGCGGACCTACCTGATGTTTGCTGCACCTCTGGAGCTGTGGGCTAAGTGGGACCCCCAGGGAGTGCCGGGTACACACCGGTTTTTGAGCCGTGTATGGAACCTTGTGGGTGAGTACGGCGAAGCAAAGCCGGTAGATTTAAGTGAAGCGCAGCAAAAAGCTGTTCGGCGCGCCGCGCACGCCATGATCCGCAAAATGACCGAAGACATCGAAGCGAATCGCTACAATACGGCGATTGCTGCGGCCATGACTTGCACAAACGAGCTGTATAAGCTGAAAGCCGAAGCATTTGGTACGCACGAGGTCTGGCAGGAAGCACTTGAAGCATTGGTGACTTGTGCTGCTCCGTTCGCGCCGCATACCTCTGAGGACTTGTGGTTCCAGCTTGGCCACTCTGCGTCGGTACATCGCGATACCTGGCCGAAATACGATGAGAGATATCTGGCCGAAGACACGGTGACCATTGCTGTGCAAGTCAATGGTAAGCTGCGCGGTACGATCCAGGCATCGGCTGATGCCGATGAAACGCAAGCTTCCGAAATGGCCAAGGCCGACCCCAAGATCACCGGACATCTGGATGGCAAACAGATCATAAAAACTATCTACGTCCCCGCCAAGCTCCTCAACTTTGTCGTCAAATAACTAAATCCTGATAAACGAAAAGTTGCCTGAACCTGAAAACACACCCCAACCAAATCTCGTCCCATACGGGAATCTCACTTGCGTGAGGGAGAGATGGCGGGGTGTGTTGACAAGAGGAACTGCCGGTCAGGCTGGTGGTGGCGTCCGAGGACGTTTTATCGCTTGGCCGTCGGCTAGTAATTCATGGAACTTTGCTCGCCGAGGAATTGCTCTGAAAGAGGTGCCAGCGCATCGTCGCTACAGCTCCACGTGATCTGGACGGTTATCAGGTACGGATTACCCGTGTCCGATGAGATTCCGTTTGGAGTGGTGACCGAGGGCGTGTACGACGTCTCGTAGATGACGACGCCACTGTTACCTTGGTCGTAGTGGAATGCCCGTATCGCAATGAAACTGTGACCCGTAAGGCCGACGTCGGTGATCAACTGCACCTTATTGCCTGCGTTCTTTGCGGTGCCGAAGTCGCCCTCGTAGGCAGCGGCGCTGTCGATGGTAACGTCGACGTCATAATGGCTGTTGCTCCACTCGCATTGGAGCGGATTGCCGCTGACAGTCTGGCGTGTGAGCGTAACGGTATGGCCGTCAAAGTCAATCGTTGCGTATGTGCTGCTGTCCTTGCCGAAGGCGTCGCACGCGTTTGGCGTGCTGGTGACGGCGGCTGGTGCGGCCAGAGCCTTGTTGGGGGTGTCGTGGAGGGCGTACCCAGTTGTGAACCCTATCGCGAGCATTAGTATGCTGACGAGGGCGGTAAGCGAATACCAGCGCTTTCGCAAAGCCGTAACCCTTCTCTTACAGTAGGCGTGCTGTCATCAATCGAAACCCATTGGGGGTGTCGATAGCCGTGATCCCGCGTGTCGCGAGTCAGGGGTAGTACGTTTGAACGGAAATACGCGCTCAAACACAGTACCCCAGACTCGTAACAGCCTGATCCTTAAACTCTCTTGTCAATGTACCTTCGGAGGGTAAAACCTCAACGAAAGCGCTTTATATAATATCATTTTCATATTATAAAGTCAATAGCATCACCCCTGTTAGGCACGGTTGACGTCTGACAAGGCACGGAGCGAAGCTGTAGTGAGGCTGATGGTCATTCAAGTACGGCGCGGTTAAGGTTGAGACAAGGCTCAAAACGGGGTATAATACAGAGTAATTACTAAACAACGAACTCGGATAGGAGTTAGCACATCATGGGTAAACCCAAGAAGCGTACCAGCCCCCGCGCCACTGGCGCCCGTCGCAGCCACTTAGTGGTCAAACTGGCCCGCGCGGTTAATAAAAAATCACCGGTCAAGGCTTACACGACACGCCGCGAAAGCGGTAAGAAACTGGCTGCAGCCAAATAACTTGTAGTCAAAGAGGGAGTTACAGGCATGGCAAGCAACCGCCACCTCGGCCGTATCGTCGCTCTGCAAACACTGTACGAGCAGGATTTTCGCCGCGAAGCCGGTGATGATTCGTTTGATCTCGCGCAGGTACTGAAGCGCAATATTACGCGCTATGAATCCACGGTCGATGATGTGTTCTTCATCGAAGAACTGGTTCGTGGCGTGGCCAAGTATGAGCAGGAACTGGACGACGAGCTCCGGCCGCTGGCGCCCGAATGGCCCATTGAACAGATCGCCCGCATGGACCGGGTGGTACTGCGCATGGGGTTATATGAACTGACCTACGAGAGTGACGTACCGCCGAAAGTCGTTATCAACGAAGCTGTGGAGCTTGCCAAAGCCTTCGGCGGTGAAAACTCTAGCAAGTTCGTGAACGGTGTACTTGGCACAGCGCTTAAACATAAGCTTGGCGATGCGGCTCCGGAAGCGCGCCAAAAAGTTGCCGAAGCTGACACTGACGCAGAGCAAACGGAAAGTAAAGAGGCCGTTTAAGTGGCGGCTCACAAAAAGCACCGGGCACGGCCACTGGACGTCGCCAAACGGCCCATAGATGGTATCCGCAAGTTTGTGACGCGTCGGCCAGCCATCGAAGAAGTGGTGCAGGAAACTACCAGCGGCGGCATAGTCTTTCGCCATAACCCCAAAACGAACGATCTGGAAATCCTGCTCATTAAAGACGCCAAAAGCCGCTGGACTATCCCCAAGGGCCATGTGGAGCCGAATGAAGAGCCAAAAGATACTGCCGCTCGCGAAATTACCGAGGAGACCGGCTTGCAGGAAATGAGAGTCCGCGAATGGCTCGGCAAAGTCCACTTTCGCTACCGCCGCAACCACACGCTGGTGTTGATGACCATGCACATCTATCTAGTGGAGGGGCTGGGTAACACCAACCGCCTGCATCCGGAGGACTGGCTTAGCGACATCCAGTGGCTGCCGGCCACTACCGCCGTGGATAGTATCGCCTACGAAGACATCGGCAAACTGATGCTGCTGGGTATGAAAAAAATCAGAGAGCAACAGCTCTAGAGAGGAACCATTTACTGATAGACGATGGACGACAGGAGTTTTTAGGTAAATAACTTCTACCGTCTAATGTCTATCCTCATGCTATGGACACAAGTGCATATCAACAACTGGCCCGTGAAAAATTAGGGGGTGAGTTTGGAAAGCTCGACCTGCTCATCACTGCACTAACGCACCGCAGCTACTTGAACGAGCACCGAAGTACGGTCAAGGAGCACAACGAACGTCTGGAATTTCTGGGCGACGCCGTGCTGGAACTGGTCGTGACGGAATTTTTGTACCAGCACTACAATGAACCGGAAGGCATTCTGACCAACTGGCGTAGCAGCTTGGTACGTACCGAGAGTATCGGTGCGGCCGCGGAGCGCCTTGGTTTTGAACCGCTGCTCCGTTTGAGTCGCGGCGAGAAACGCGGCACCGAACGGGCTCGCGCCCAGATTCTAGCCAACAGCTTCGAAGCGGTAACTGGTGCTTTGTATCTGGACAAGGGCTACGAAGCCTGCAAACAGTTCATTACCGATAACATCTTAAGTACCTTTGATGAAATCCTTAAAACCGGCAGCTGGATGGACCCAAAAAGCAACTTGCAGGAAGTCGTGCAGAGCCAGGGCGAGTCTACGCCACAGTACCGTGTGCTGGCCGAAGAAGGCCCTGACCACGACAAAACATTCACGGTGGGTGTATTTGTGGAAGAAACGCTCAAAGGCCAGGGTACTGGTCCGAGCAAGCAGGCTGCGCAGGTTGCGGCCGCCACTGATGCTCTCAAACAGTACCGATAGCCGGAATCGCTGTTTTGCCGGCTATTGTACTTCGCTTATGTTTTAGCTAAACTGCAGCCATGCCCAGCAATAGAGAGTCTTCAAAGTTCTCTAATCAACGATCACACGTTGGCTTGTATGGTTTGATTGGCGGCATAGCTCCATTTGTTATGTATGAGGCCATTACTAGTTTTTGGGGAGACCAGTCGGCGTTGGCAATGAATTATGAGTTTATCGGGCTTGCTGTCGCTAATCTTATTTTTATTCTTATCTTTTGTTTGCCGTCGTTCAGAAGAACAGCGTATCCGAATATGATAGGGCTAGCTGGTTTGATTGTTAATATAGTGGCGATGCTATTGTTGCTCAATCAAGTATATTGGACGAGCCTGTGGTGAGCTTGTTTTTCTATGCCTCTGACTTGGAGGAGGTAGAGAGCCTGTATCGCTTAAGCTGAGCGAAAGATTTGAGCGGTTCCATTGACAACAGAGGTGGAACAGTGTAAAATGGCATACATTAACGTAAAGAAGGAACAGGGATGTTAGTCATTCGTTTGCAGCGCACCGGCCGTAAGGGCCACGCCAATTTCCGCGTCGTAGTCCAAGACTCGCGCCGGACCCCTACCAGCGGTAAAATTGTTGCCCAAGTGGGCACATATGACCCGCATGCCAAACAAATCAACCTTAACAAGGAGCGTGTCGAACACTATTTGGCACACGGCGCCCAGCCAAGTGAGCGCGTGGCGTTGCTCCTGAAGACCGAAGGCGTCAAACTGCCGGACTGGGTTAAAGCCTCAGTGGCTAAGCAGAGCAAGATCCGTAACCCGGAAAAGCTCCGCCGCAACCAACCCAAAGAAGTGCCAGTGGAATCTCCAGCAGAGACCGAAGCTGAAACACTAGCTGCTGAACCCGCTGAAGAAGCGGCCTAAAATCCGGAGTTTAACGGTAATAATAAGTCATTCAGGCAGGTATTGGAAAAGCCGTACGCCTGAATGATTTATATAAAAGGCCGGCAGCATATCCCTTATGCTTTTGATATAATGTAAAATATTGAGCTGGACCGCGCTAAGCCTTTTGTTATAATGCGCGAAGAAGCTACACGAGAAGGAGGCATTCACCGATGGCTACCAGCATAGATCAACAGTTCGTTGAGTATATTGTAAAATCGCTAGTTAACAATCCGGATGGCGTCAGAATCGATCGCCGTATAGATGAGAAAGGCGTCCTACTGGAATTGACTGTCGACGCTGAGGACCTGGGCCGGGTAATTGGTAAACGAGGCGCGACAGCACAAAGTCTGCGTACCCTGCTACGCGCACTTGGTACTAAAAACGAGGCCCGCTACAATCTAAAGATTGTCGATGTTGACCGGCCTGAAAATGAGCGCGGTATGAGTGGCATGAGCGCCGGGGGCGGCTCAGCCGGCAACGACATCACAGCTGCTAATAATCCGGCCGCTGACAATGGAAGCGATGATATCGCCCTATCCGGTACAGGATCCGACCCGGCGGATGATGACACAATAGCCGAAGTAACAACTTCGAGGGATACCAGCGACGCAGTAGCGCGTACTCGGCAGGAATTGGCTGAGCTCGACGACCTGGACATCTAGCAGGCTATAAGAAGCGCACCGGCAAATAGACTTGCCAAACTGGGTACCGCTCCGCT
>CAZMWE010000019.1:0-17181 GCA_964570005.1 uncultured Candidatus Saccharibacteria bacterium
CCCGATCGAGCTGGGCTGGATCCACGCCCTTCACGGCTAATAAATATCCGGCCATCTCACGTTCACTCATCAGGGGGCCCTCAATGAAAGGGCCGTCATAACCCGGTGTAGCGGCGCCGATCTGCGTTCGTGCGACGTATTCATCCGGACCGCTCCGCTCAATGATAATACGGGTTACTCGCCAAGGTTCTTGCGTACTATTCCATACCGAATATATCCTATGGCTCGGAAACGCATCAAAAAACCCCCTTAAACTTACTGATGACCTTCGACCGTGGCTACCATATACCACAAAGGGTTCGGCCGCCTTTACTACGAACAAGTCGGCGTCTGGCCCTATAGTTTGTGCGCTATCTCTTACCAGGTTAAGCTCTAGGGCTGCTACCGCGCTCCTGGTTGTGTCCGGCAGCCCGATTGGCTCACAGCTAAAAGTCGGAAGGTCGACGAAATTATGCCGCCAATCCGGCCAATCCGGTAATGGCGGGTAGTCTAACACGGTTACGCTCTCATACCCGATACTCATAAGGCACCTCCCACCATGCGCATTTCCCCCTATATGTTCTGTCCATATTGACAGCAGACTGGAGTATTTCAGTAAGGTTTATTACTGCCCGCTGCAAATTAGCAGCAGAGAGATTTTGGCGGGAATTTTGGCCTACTTAAGCGCATCTGGGGCGTTGTGGATTTGTTGACAAGACCTGAAACCGCAGCTTATCATAAAGCTTAAGCTTACCTTGAAGCAGACACATATTTAAATTAAGAAGTGGGAAAATCATGAAAGTCGTTATAACCAGGCTCAATAAACAGCAAGACGGCATTGGCCACATCCTGATGATCGTGCTTATTTTAGTGGTTCTGGGTGCCATCGGGTTTGCTGGCTACACGGTCGCAAACAGCCACAAGCCAAAGGCCACTACCAGCACTACCATAACTTCATCTAAGTCTGAGCAAGCGGCTGCTACGACCGGTTGTCAGGCTATTTACCACGACGCCAACCTGTGTAAGGCCGCCACGCATGCCAGTCTCGACCACGTATCCTACACGGCCACGCTGACGAGTAATGACCCGCAGAACGGCGCGAGCACCATGACTCTCAAAAGCGACGGCAAGGGTAACACCGAGTTAAACGGTACAAGCAATGGAGCGGAGTTTAACAGCATTGAGCTGGGCGGCGCGTCCTACGTTCAAACTGCCGGCGTGTGGTACGAATACCCGGCTGCATCGAACAGCAGCTCCAAGTCCGACACTACTTCTGACCCGGCCTCGAACATGAACCTGGTACTAGGTGCGGGCATCACATATAAACCGCTCGGCACTGAAGCGTGCGGCAGCCTGACCTGCTTTAAATACGGAATCACGGATAAGGCCACGCCCGGCGTGACCCAGTTGGCCTGGTTCGATAACAAACAATACCTGCTTCGCGAATGGAAGTATACCGACGCGCAGAATGCCACGACCGACATGGTAATCAGCTACCAAAGCGTGAGCATTGCTAAGCCGTCACCGGTTCAGCAGATTCAGTAGCTGTGTGACTCTACCGCAAAGTTGGGAAGTGCTAAGCGCGGATACCGGTTGCCAAGCCGATACCCGCAGCTTGTGGTCCGCTAGCCGGGCGTATGCCGGGTGCTTCAATGGGGGCAACCTCAAGTTGCTTGATGTGTGGTGACAGTAGGCGACAGACATCGTTGCACTCGACCGAGACAGCTGGAAAGGGGCGGCCGGCGGTGGCGTATCCTTCTGAGCCGCGCACAAACGCCAGAACTGCCAGGCCATCTTTCTTAATTGACCCCACAAAAGCGTGTACGGCTTCTTCAAACTCGGCAATATCGTCTGTGATCGATTCTGGGCAGTATAAGGCGAAGCCGGCATCGTACATTTCATGCGAAAGCGCATAGATGCTGCCAGGTACTACGCGACTCAGTCGCCAGACGCGCAGCAGGCCGTCTGTTAGGGCCGGGGATTGAGCAGCCGCGAACTGCTCGAACTTTTCCCAGATACCTTTGCTGCCAGCCAAGCCGTTAGCGATCGTTTCCTGTATACGGACCAGGTTTTGCTTGCCGCACTCAACTAAATCGTATGTGCCAGCTTCACTGAGTAGATGCTGGGCTATCGAGTCAACCGTGAATACGGCACCATGCCCGACGTTTAAGACACGCTGCATGGAGCGCGGCTGAATACCTAGCGCATCAATACGTGTGATGATCTGCCTGATAACTTCCTGATCCTCTGGCAGCACAGCTTTTTCATAGTTATGGCCTATATAGGCGTCCGGATCAAATTGATCCCAGTCGACATCTACTGGCGTCGGCTTGACTGGTCTCACAGGTTTCCTTTACGCATCAATGAACAGACTTATAGGCTCCATGAGGGATCGGTGCATGAAGTATTACATTTATTAATATTAAGTAAACGTTATGCCAGGCTACGTGTTAAACTGTTCATCATTGTGAACACATTCAAGTCCTCGTCAGAACGGAATCTGCTTGAGCGGCTGTGCGAGCTTGGGCTAAAACGTGACGAAGCCAAGGTTTATCTGGAGCTCTATCGAAACCCAAGCACCCATCTGCGGCTGAGCCGTGAAACCGGTGTGAACCGCACCAAGGTGTACCGGATTGTCAACGATCTGCAGAAACGCAGCTTAGTCGTTCGCCGTACCGATGACCGCGGAACATTTCTGGTCGCAAGTGAAATTGCCGGGCTCGAGGTCAGTCTTGTCCAACAAGAGGAGCAGATCAAACAGCGGCGCCGTACGCTTCAGAACCTTGTGACCGACCTGGACACCTTGAAAGACAATGATACAGCGTTCTTGGTCCAGACGTATGAGGGCTTTGCAGGCTATAAGCAAATGTGCTGGCATGAACTGCGCGCCAAAGGTGATCTCCTGGCGCTCGGCAATGGCACGATTGAAGAAGAAGCGTCGGATAGCGCATGGTCGCGTCACCATCGTCAACGGCAAATTCAGGCGGGATATAAAACCTTAGAGATTACCAATTATAACTACGGTGAAAACGGCATCGAGGCTTTTGCGGCCCGAGCGTTGCTTGAGGCGGGCTTGTATGAGCATCGTCGTTTATCACCGGACATCTTAATGTTTGACGGCCAGACGGTTATTTATAACGAAACAGTTGCTATTTACCACTGGAAGCACGAGAAGAAAGTCGGCATAGAACTTATCAGCAAAACGTATGCCGACATGATGCGCCAGATTTTCTACCAGTATTGGGCTATGGCAATCGAGCAATCAGCCGCGGATGCTGATTAAACATACTGCGCTGCTATCCAAGGGGTTAGACCTATCTCAGCTCATCCGTATGTTGATAGCCGCCATGGCCAGGGTCTTGCATGGCCTCAACCTCTTGCCATGTGATGGGTTCGGCCTTCACTTTCATAAGCGTAATAGTAGCATGAAGGTTTGGTACGCTCAGTGGATAAAAGGTGGAACTCTTTGTGGCCGGATATTATGTACTTAATCAGTGGACTTAATAGTAACTACCTTGATGATCAAAAATAGGGTAAAGGCACCAAGTGTATTTGCCAGCAGATCCCAATCTGTATCAGCATTTGCGAGGTGAACGATGTTGGCCTGTGTCGCTAGAAATTCAAGCAGTTCTACTGCAACCCCAAATGCTGAAACCCATCCGAAGAGTATCAATACTTCAAACAACCAATTCATGTCCCAGCCCAGCAGACGCTTAGCGTATATGTACAAACAGGCTGCGTACATGCCACCACCGACAAAGTGTTGCTGAAAGGTGTGGGTCTGAGCTGATATATGTACATCCGGTAGGAAGACACTGATCGCCATGCATAGCGCAGCGAGGCTGGTAAGCCACCACTGCCTATTTTTTAAGCGTAAAATCGGAAATAGCCGGCATACAAAACGCACAAGAAAAGGAATACAGGCAGTGATTATCGCCGTACACAGGGCTAAGGTGATCGTAAGCATACTGGAGCGTTACGAAATGATTGAATTGGACGTATCTTTAGAGCGCCTACTGTGAGAAAGGTACGCATGTAGCCCCACTATTAATAGTAAGTTTATTATCCAAGCAAGTGCCCAGTATTTACCGAACCAGCCATTAGTGCCACCGGCCAATCGCTGTGTGTCAGCCTGCACCGCGGCATGTTCCGCTTCGATAGACTGTGCGATGAGCATGATGTAACTTATGGCTAAAGCAAACTTTACGTTAATGGCATGTTTCGCGTTGCCGCTACGTCGTACCATGAGTATGGCGGATATAATCAAAATAACAAATAAAAGTATGATGAGCATAGTGATTGCCTTAAGCTATGTACTGACTTGGCGCTAAAATTTCTGACCCTCCGCCCGGATTGCATTGGTCATTCATTGTAGCAAAAACGCCTGGATCTGGACGCCAGGTATCAAGGTTCCACGAAGATTTATTAGGAGGTGCTAATTCGGCATGACAGTCAAATTGATCCTCCAATGTACCTGTAAGAGGATTATCATCAGGAAGGTTTGCATCACGCTGTACTTCATTAAATGCTTTAGCTGGATCAAGCCATGACATAGCCTTACCGTATTCTGTCATATGCGCATGTAGGCTTTTACCATTGGGAGTATCTGCCCAAACTACATAATCTACATATCCATGTTCACTGTGTGTGGGTTTGTCCCAAGGCTGCGAGTCTGCCAGGGCTGGTTTTTCTGTCACGACTGCACCTGCTGTACCGCTTAGCCCTAGGACAAGCCCAAACGCTAACGCTGCTCGACCTACCTTGCTTCGTACGATCTTGTCGCGAAAGCGCTCGCGTACCTGCGGTACTGTCGCATTAGTTTCAAAAGTGGAAGTTATTGGAAAAGATTCTGCTAATGCCATGAGTGTATCCTCCAAATTATTGTAGCTGTATTTTAACATGCTGTGCCGTTCCCGCCCTCAAGGTGATTCAAACTCATTTTACAGAGATGCTATTCAATAAAAGAGTTGCAAAATATTTTCTGCAACTCTTTTACATCTATAAACTTTACGTGGTACCCCGGATACACTTTCTTTCGAACACCTTCTGGTTTGGATTGATCAGCTACGAGTTGACTTGGAAGAAGGACAAGCTAGGAGCCTATAACAGTAGTATGCGTAAAGAGTAATGGCTGTTGTTGCAGCCCGGACTGTCTACTTGCTTTTATAAAGTTGGCTATGAGTACCGCAGGCAACAAATATCGCTTCATCGTCAACGAGTTTGTAGTGTGCACGCCAATCACCGCCGAAGGCGATACTCCGGTAACCCGTCCACTCGCCGGTTAACGGATGGTTATGTAAGTCTGGATGCATCGGGTTCGTCACAAAAAGCGTAAATGCTTGCCTCAAACGCTCGCGCTGAGCTGGTTTAAGTTTAAGATAGTCTTTCTCAAAAGATTTATGCCTACGTATTCTCATGAGACTAGGCGTTTTTATCTAGGTCGTCGAAGAACTCATCGACATTGTCGTAGGCTTCTGAGATGTTCTTTTTTGCCTTAATATCGGCGTCAGCCTCCCGCATGATCTTTTCAAGGTAGGGTGTCGGTTCAAGAGTCGGCGTTAAGAGTACCCGTTGGTCGCGAACCGCCTGGAGGAGTATGGCTGTCGCGAAAGCGCTCGTCGAGAGACCTACTGACGCTGCAAAATCAGCGATTGCTTTCTTGGTCTCTGTGTCGGTTCTAATAGTGAGTGCTGCTGTATTACTCATAATGTCTACATTGTAGTACAAAGCGATGCACTTTCGCAAGCTCAATTGAATTAAAATGATCCCTTAGCTCTGTCTATTTATGTAATGACATCTCGAGCCGGGCTAAATGCTATACGTTCTAGTGAGAGGATGATCAATCATTAGCCTGGAGAGATTCGAACACAAACCACAGAGGTGAAGCTGACACAAAAACAAAAATGCCCCGAATCTGAGGCATTTTATCTCTATTAGTCCCATCTGGTACGCCCGGACGGATTCGAACTCCCGACCTTTGGTACCGGAAGCCAGCGCTCTATTCAGCTGAGTTGCGGGCGTACTTAGGGTGCATACTATAACAGTTATCTATCAATGTTTGGTAATATATTTAACTCAAACTTTGCTATCCGTATTTAAAGATGATTAAATAACTATTCGCATGTCTGGAAGTTTAGAGAAGCCATTCCCCGGTCCTTTAAGTGTTTCGGCCACTCAAGCTGACGGTGAATTGGCACTGTGGCGAAATCCCCCAGGTGATCTCGAGGTCTTGCAAATTCCGCCCTTGCCACTTGGCGATAATGATATTTTTGGGGGAGACTTTGATCCTGCTAATAGGTGGGTTGATTATGCGGCCGGTTTTGTCGCCTTGGCTGCCTCTAATGTGATACTAGAACAGGCTTCGGGCGATGGTAACCATAGTGCGCAAATCGGGATAAGCTTAGAGGCCGCCACAGCGGATCCTGACTTAATAATCGAGATGATACGCAATGCCCCGCTGACGGATTTTCATGAAATGATTGTTGGTGCTGATATCTTAGAGTTTCAACGAAGATTCAAGGAATATTACATAGAAGGTAATGAAGGTCTCTGGAGAAGTCTAAGATTGACAGCGGCTGAACTGGAGCTCGCGGCAGGGTTCGGCCTGCTTAACAGAGTACGTGCGAGCAGGGAGAGCATTGCCAAAATAAGGAAACTGCGTGGCCTTGATGAAGCAAAACTTATGAACATATCAATCGCGGGCGGCTCTGGGCCGGTGTCGAGTTTTCGGCCGGCACAAGAAGTTCTCCACTACATACTAGATTTGGATGCAAGCTATGTAAGCGCGGAACATACATCAGGGCATGGTGGGCATTCAATAATGGGCAGCCAAGCAACGAGAGAGCGACTGGAGCGGCTTATGGCGGTCCAGTATGCGGATGCGATTAGAAGTAGGAATGGAGCTCAAAGGCCCGCTGATATTGGCTTGGACGTATCAACCGCCTTGCTCGGTAGAACGGATGTTTCGTCACGTGTAGAGCTCGCAGAAGATCCTGAGTTGCTAAAACTCGTTGGTTTGAGAGCTAGCCTTGATGCAATGTGGGCCGAGGAAGAACGTCTAGGTAGGGAAGGCTACACACTTAATCCTGGCGCGCCTCGAGATTCGAGCCTAAACCCCCGAATTGTAGAAATGGAGGCGTTACACGCTGCCTTGGAAGCTCAAATTATCTTAAGCTTAACATCTCAACAGGCTCGGGAAGACGGCCTATTTAAGTTGGTGAGCACTATTGCTGGGATGGAAGTAATACAGACTGGGCGTAGACCTGACAGAGCCGACGACGAATCTGGACGGATTCTCAAACTGGAGCTTGGAGATTACACAGAAGCAGATTTTCAAAGAGATGTCGTACTCGCCGGTACCGTCTGGCGGATTATTCGTAACCTACGAGACGAACGTGGCCTCGCATTATTCGAGAACACGGTTATATCGCGAATACGTCATTCAGTTAGTCAAAGGACTGGGCAAGCGCCTGTCATCCCAGAAAGAACGAGATTAGCTGTTGCCGCTGCACATTTCGATGTCTTGGCAGGTCAAGCCTTGAGTGCGATGGGGCTTGATGGGCCAATCGGCGTTACGGATAGACAATTGCAAAGCTGGTATCGGTTTATGCTGGCGGGTGCTGCCGCTCGAAGAATTGACAGTGACGGTAGGTATGAACAAGCGCGGCGGCACTTATTGCAGGAGCTGGGGAGTGTACAAAGAATTGAAGACTTCCCAGGTCTTGGCAGAATGTTTTGTTTTTACGGCGATACGCGGGCTGAGGACGGTAGTCTCGGGATTTTAGAGGCAATTGCAGCTTCGAATGGTTCGTACAGATACCTTGAGTCTGCTGGGAATGACAGGAACAATCCAATGGCAGTGGGTGCAAATCGGGCGGGGCTAAAAGCTACTGCTGCACGGTTAGGTTTCGCCCTTGATGTGTTTGAGCCGAATCGTACGATTCCAGAAAACTACTTGTGTGAAGCGGCGCACTTTATCGGACGTCTCCCAAGCTTCTTCACGCCAGACCACATTCTGTCCATTCTTATTCCGAACGGGTACGCTACTCTTTCAGTTGAGTCAAACCGTAGACTCGTCAGCGAGCTCAGACAAAAAGGTAGGGGTGTTGCTCAATTTTCGGAAGTACCAACACAGATTATTCGCTTTATACGCGAGCCTGACGGCTTGTTAGATTACCTGATTGGGCACAATGATCCAAATTGGAAATGGCCAGAGCACACCCTGATTATATTTCGCAATAAAGCAGATGGCTCAATGAGCGATCTATACAATGCGTTTTCTAGCCAAGTTCAGCAAGCTGTCTAACCAATCTATCGGGGCGGACTTAGGCTGCCTGCGTGAGTAGATTTTTATAGAGTAGTGAGGCGTCAACAAGCACTGCTTCAAATTCACTTTGTTGTGGGCTGAAGCAGGTTGCCAAGTACCCGAGCGCGGCGGCAGACAGGCGACGTTGTAGATCGATATCCGCTTCGCCACCCGTTATGAGGCTCATCGATCTAAATAATTGGGCTCCACCGTATTTACCTATCGCGGCGATGAGGGCCAACTCCTTATTCTCTCGTTGTCGTTTCGCAGAAACGTGCGTAATAGGAGACGCACCTTGTCGTTGGAGCGCGGTAATAAGATCCGAAACCGTTGGATATTTTGAGGCTTTATGTCCGGCAGGGGTAGCATATTGAGCTCTCCCAATGGTGGCAACCGGGTATCCCAGCCGATAGGGTAGCGGGCGTGCGTAGCGTTGGCTATTGGGAGATCTCAGATTGTGCGTATGGTGCAAGGCTCGCGCACTTCCCATCTGCCGCAAAGCGGGTATGGCGAATGCTGGGCTGACATGTTGACTGCCTGGTTCATCATTTAAGCTGCTGAGGGCATTGGCCATAACGCTCGTGGCTAATCTATGTGGCGCATATGATGTTCTGATTGCTGGCGTTCGTTCCATAATCGCCTGATTTACAATTTCATGCAGTACTAACCGTGCCGCATCTTGATCTGTTGCGAGTTCGGCTTGCCATTGATCTCGTAACGCCTCCGGTACTTGTGGCAAGCCCAAGTGAGCGACATGCGCAAGTGTGATAGCGCCTATGAATAAGCGCTTCCAGGCTTGCCTAGGTGATAGGGAGTCAAGGAGTGCTCGTTCGCGCTGAGCTGCCGTGAACATTGAGAATGGATTTCCTCTCACATACGGCGGTATGTCCCAAGTGCGCGCTCGTGCTAGCTGTTGCTCGGTTGGCTGCAACGCTTTATTGATTACAACTTCTCTTGGCTTTTCCATACCCGTGGTCCAGACCAGGGCTTCACCAGGTTTACCCGAGAGCAGCCGGCCATAGAGCCGGTCATAGTCCTCGGTACCTTGTCGTACTCCCATTGCGAGCAGTGCGCCGTTGATGTCGTTGAAGTGCCCAAGCGGCAGAGCTATTTTAATAGAGCTTTGTGACACGAAAGTCGGATCAATGCCTGCCATTGACTGCGTTGCATTCCAAATAGAAACCCCGTATCCGCCTAAAATGCGGAGGCGACCCGTGAATGCATCGACAGCCTGCTTTCTCGCTTCTTGGCCTTCTCCGGCTGCTTGCGTTATGAGCGAAGCCTCGTCAAACGCCCAGACCGTATTCATCTCTTTTTGCAGGCCGGCTTGGATCCGATGAGCCGTGGCTTGCATCATCAGTGCGGTAAGTAGGAACCGTCGCTGATCGTGGGAGGTAATATTTGAAAAATCAAAGATAACGTTCGCTCGACTCAACCGCTCCCATTCAGCAGCATTTTCCCCTGTCAGAAAATCTCCGAAAGCCCCTGACTGCAGCGCATTTATTCGGGTTTCAAAGTAAGAGCCAATGTTGCCCGCCTCAGTCCCTTTACCATAAATCGAAGCTCGCCGAATGCAAGCGTCTTTGAGCTCTTCAAAGGATGGGACAGACCATTCACCATCTCTTCGTTCACGTGGCGCTTCCCCATCTGCTGGTTTTACTGGCCAATTGTTATCGGCATAGATATCTCTGAGCGCCGAAGTTAAAATCTGGGCAATCGGGCTGTTACCGCCACCGCCGTAGGCGGTTATCCAGGCATCGACAAATCTACCGATATGCTCTTCAACAGTTACCCCTTCAATGGGTGTAAAAAGGTCGATAGAGATTGGTATTCGGTCTGGGTCGCCGGGAGCAATAATAATAACTTCCGTACCATTTGCTCGGAGACTTTCAGCCAGCTCAACGGCCCGGCTTTTGTCACCGGACGTATCAATAGCTTTAAGGTTGTCTGCTAATTCAGACAGTTCGCTTTTATCGCTTAGGTCAAACGCCCAAAAGTTTACTCCCATAGGGGGTAGTTGTTCGAACATGGTTTGGTACAGTGTTGTTTTCCCCATGCGAGTACGCCCAACAATAAAAACATGGCCTGGGAACTGATGCTTGAAGAGTTCAAATTCGCTGCTCGGTTCGAGGGAAGTATTCACAGTTCGACCAATCGTCAAGCTCGATCTGGCTTCTAGTGGATACTCATCATGCGTGTTTTCAGCCGTTGTAGCGTACGATGGAGTGCTATGGGTGTACGGAGTAATGGTGTGACTGTTGACGATGCCGGCTACTTCGTCGCAAACAAATAACTGCCCGTTATAGTGCCATTTTTCGGTTAGCCCACGCGGCTGGTCGGGCCATTCATCTCGAGGTAATGGCAAGCCATCCTCTCGAGGTACTACTTGTTGCCATATGGCAAACAATCGTTCTTGCGCACTGAGTATCTTTCCAACCTCAGCACCCTCGTAGTCCCGTAGCATACCGACTGCTTCTGCGTTCGCGAGTGCCGCATCAGCAGCAATCATGACTTTAACGTCACGCACGCTTAAGGTGTGGGTACGTAGCTCACCAGTTTCCAAGTCCTGGATGATAATTGTCTTAAAGGTACTGTTGTCTGTTGCGTAATTTTGGGCATCTTGTAGCAGCGCATTGCTGATAGCCTCGAGCTGATTAATAATCTCGTCCGAGGTAAGGTTTGGCGCATTACGGATATAGTTTCCGGCGGCTACAGCGTACTCAGATAAATGATGGTTTTTAAGGTCTGGATTCCCATCAAGTAGTTCTAGCTGCAGTTTGTAAATTGCAGGGTTGGTTGGGGACAATTCGCGCGCCTGGTCCAACAGATCAAGCGCTTCTCGAAGTCCTTGGCGGTTCATTTCGGCTCGAGCCATTTCGACGAGTGAACCGGACAGCTGCGGCGCTAAGGAATGGGCAGCACGTGCAAAGTACAGTGTATCTTCGGATAAGCCACCGAGCTGTGCGGCGTTTATATCTTTCGCTATTGCTAATGCGAGCGCATAGTCACGTGCAGCAGCCCCTTGTGTGACAACGAGCTGCCCGTATGTTTCCCTGATGAGCTGGGTCAGTCGGATTTTTTCAGCATCGACCGTTTCACGGAGCAAGTCATCCCTCGCCGCTTCAAGACGCAGCGATAATTGGGCGGCGGCATCTTGTGGGCAAGCCGGAGCAAGCCTAGATTGAAATATCGCAGCGGCACTGCCAGGTTGCGCTATGTTTGAACCGCCCCGGTCGATGAGTATATAGCCAAGGTCGCCTGGGCTACCTGTGACGGTGGCAAAAGTAGCGGCGTTGTCAGCCGTTCTGGCGGCCTGTCGCAGGCTGGTATCTTCCAGGACATTGGTCACGACGTATCCTTGATTGGTAGAGAGCTGGTTGGGATGCAGCCAGCCAGTCCCGCGTAAATGCCCACCAATATACACTAGCCCATCCGAGCTGATGCCCCCAGTAATCGCCTCGACTAATGGCCCTACCCCAGGCGCAAAGTTAAACGCTGAACCACTGTCTCTGAGCCGTTCTGGCTGTGCATCAAGAAAGTCTTCTACTTGGCTGCGATCAGCGGCGAGTTCCGTATTTACGATTTCGGTTTTCGTTGTTATGATAGTCAGCTTGCCATGTAACTGTGGTGCAATATCTAGGCGCAGCGGATCGGCTGCCGTTTCGCGTAGCAAGAGAGCATTTGGCGCTACTCCGGCAGCTTGACCGGTTCTTGTATCTATCCCAATGACCACTCGATTGCCATCGATACACGTTTCTTCTAATATTTCTATTGCTTTGTGCGACTTCGGGCCTCGGTACACTTTATAGGCGGGCAATTTGTCTAATGTATTGGCCAGGATGGCCACCGCGGTGTGTTGGGGGATATGAATATCTTCAGGTTTTAACGGATCGATAACTTGGTAGTGCACATTCCATTTACTGAGTAAGCCTGATTTTTTAATTGCACGCTCTTGTTCTAAGGAATCGCATGACAACGTGATATCAAAACTATCATCTACTGCTCCTTCGAGCCCTTGTTCTGCCAACTCTTCTAAAAAATCTCGTAGCTCAACGCCGTTGTGCGAGTAGGCCCATATTGTGGACCGTTCGGCTGTAACTTTCCGGTCGCGTTCTCGTGCCAAAAAGGCGGCTGCTAATGCGCTCATACCCTTTCCATGGTCGGGTTGCGGTGGAATATCATGAACGCTGTAGTAGTCTGGGATTGAACGAATAGTGTCTTGACTGAGCTGGCTACTCAGCGCAGATGGTCTTGATCGCCACCCCTGTAGTGGTATGTACGTACGTGCTTGATTAGACGACGTAGGAGACGCACGGTACGGCGACCCAGCGGGGGTTGTGATGCGCACGGTGGGGGCTGGCTGTACGTGTTGTTCGGCTGTGTTTGGCTGGTCAAATGCTTCAGCGGGACTTTCTGCCTCCTTTGTGCTGATTTCTTCAGCCCTTCTCCGATCCTCCAAGCTCCTATCGTAGCCTAGAATGTTCTCAAGGGCTTCGTTATTGAGAACTAAATCGCCGATGCGGTCAGGGTATACTGCTAGCACCTCAGTTGAGGTTAAATCTCTGGTGTGGCTATCGTCAAATAGTTGTAGTTCGGCCATTGCTGAATGGGTCTATGACGCTAAAAATCTCCGAAATAGCATATACACCACTAATAAGTGCAATGTGACGGATGGCCGCATGTTAAACGGCCTTAATTCAGCGTTTAGATTAAACCAATATTTACTATGCGTCAATTTTACTATTCTTTTAATTTACGCAAATATTGTGCATCCACGGGTAAATCACTATCTGCAAATATGGTATAGTAACTAATTTATGAGTGAATTTTACGGGCATGAGATCACTGGTGACGATACCGATGGCCGACAATCAGCAGAACGAGAGCTCGCCGACGAAGCAGCGAGACAGCTTGAAGCCGACCAACAAGAGCTAGATCAACTGCCACCCGAACCTCCTCCACCAGTAGAGGGTGATGAGGTTGCTGAAGACCCACCTGATGAAGAGCCAGCACCGCCTAAGGTCGGAGACCTTACTAAAGAAGATCCTGAACCGCCGTTAGGCAAAGCTGATGACGCAGGTAATCCAGGTGATGAGGATAGTGGCTATGATGATGAGAGGGTATCGGCGAGCGATCAACGTGGTGGCCCAAATGATCAAGAGACTGCAGAGGGAGAAGTGCCTGTACAAGTCCTCGGTGCGGCTGCGGTAAGTGGTGTAAGGACTGGATTGGACGATACGCCGCATACGGATGCACGAGCGGATGGGGATGATGGGGGCAATCGGCATCGTAGTAAAGATACGGATGAGCAAAGTGGCGCTGATAGCGATCGAGATGGGTTGGAACCAGGACCGAGCCCTCATACAGGGGAAAAGGTTGAGGCGGCTAATGGCGATGATGACCAGGATCGACCCGGGCTACCTGATCGTGGATCGGATAGAGAGGCTCATACCGGTGGTGCTGAAACAGAGCACGACAGCGAAGATCGTGGCAGTACGGAAAGCGAAGCAGATTCAAGAACGGATCGGACACGTCGATTTGTAACGGTTCACGAAGCGGATCGTTTGAGCACAGAATACTGGATTAAATTGCCGGAGGGGCATGCCCCTGAGCACGCGCGTGCCGAAGACCAAGTGAGAGATGTGTGGCAGTACCAAGATGGGGCACGGGCAGCAATTGAACAAGCGGTGGGTGTCTACTATCCCGTTCCCGTAGAGGAACTTGCTAGTCGATACGGCGCACTCGGGCTAACGTTTACGCCTCCCATATTTGCCGTTCCGGACATGGAAACCATTGCAAAGATAAGTCAATATGATGGTGGCGCTCTTGAGAGTTTGCTCCAGCTGAGCCAATACCCGGAAGGTGCGTATGGAGGGTACAGCCCACTAGTAGATACTGGGTTTGTGTTTGTTGAGGATACGACTCCTAGAATAGCGACGGTTACCGCAGGGCATGAGTGTGGAGGTCATGCGAGTGAAGAGCAAAGTGTACTGTTTCTAACTAACCCTGATGGAACCAGAGAGTTTTCTGCTGACACCTGCTTCGTTAATACGAGCATAAATGAACTAGCCGTTGAGTGGGTTGCTAACGTAGTTACTGAAGACATCTTTGGTCGTGGGGGCGCGCTGATCGGTACGAGAGTAGCGGGCGGACATGAGGTACCATCAAGGTATGCACTGAGAAACCAAAGTGTGAGTCCTGGGTATACCTGGGGCCAAATGGCTATAGATGCTGCAATTTGTCGTAATGGCAGTGTTGATGAAGCGTTATTCCATGCGTGTATTAACGCGAGCTCCAGTGTAGACGCACACGATGAATTGTTAGATCGACTAGACGCGCTCGTGCCTAATATAGTACGGGCTTTAACGCCGCCATTGGATGTAAACCGGGACATTACGGTAGCTGTGTCAAAAGACATGTTTCTTAAGTTTTCAGATAGATCTGATCCTGCTGCCGCGGTACGTGCGGCAACGATAACCCAGAACCTTTTAAAGCAAAGATTAGCTGCGTAAAAGTAATCGACAAAACTGCATACAATGAGCATGCCAACCCATAAATAGTACGATCGTAGGTCGGATTTTCACTCGATGATGCGTTTTACGTGAATTAATGAGCATGATGTGGTATTACATAAGGTGGAAAAAATACTATTAAATAACTTTTCGGATTATAGGCCCTCTTACCCGTGCTATAGTACCTAGCTTATGAGTGAATTCTATAGTCATGAGGCTACTGGTGGCGAAGCTGATGACCAACGACCGGAACAAGAACCAGCGCTCCCTGACGAAGCAGCGAGACAGCTTGAAGATGAGCAGCGAGTAGTAGATCAGTCGTCGCCTACCCCTCCTCCACCAGTAGAGGGTGATGAGGTTGCTGAAGACCCACCTGATGAAGAACCAACGCCAGCTCAAACTGAAGATCTTACTGAAGAAGATCCTGAACCACTGCCGAACAAAGACGATGACGTAGGTAACCTGGATGATACGGATGGAGGCCATGGGGCTGAGAGGGAAGGTGAAGACGCTCCAGCTGGTGATGTTCCCCCAGAAGAGGACGCCGAACTGTTTGTTACTGACCGACATCAAGATACCGACGATGAACCTGTAGACGATGGGGGTGGTAGTGAAGTCCGGGAGAATACTGCTGCTGGCGCCCTAGAAGAAGAGGAAACGACCTTTGCAACAGAAAGTACAGATGATGGGCAACAGTCGAACGAACCATTCAGAGGGCATGATACGGATGGTCGGGGTGATACCGACACTGACATAAGTGGTGGCGATGATAACGAGGATGTCACAGAATCGGATGATGAGCCCAGTGATGAAGCGTCAGAGGCAGGCGATATAGCAGCGCGTATCGCAGCAGTTACAGCGGCAGAAGAGCGTCTCATAACGCTCGAACGAAGAGATGATGAAATATTAGACCAATACAATCAGGCTTTTGATGCAGGTGCCGATGTGAGTGAAATTGGTCGAGTCGCGATAGCGATAGGAAATGCAAGGGAAGAGGCCTTCAATGAACTAGAGAGATTATATGACGGCATCCGAGACCTTACCCTTGAACAACGACTGGCGGCTATCGGTGCGTCGGACATGGCGCCAACGGGCGACCTGGTAGCAAGTTGGGATTTTCATGATATACGAGTGGAAACAAGAGCAGCTTCTGATCAAGGTGTTCGTTATGATTCAGAAGGTTCTCAAGAAACGTATGCCGATCCGACTTCACGACTTCGGGAGGGGCTTCTAGGCCTTGAAGGTGGAGGTGATTCTGCCGCACTTATTGGGGCTGAACTATATTCAAATTATGATGCCCATGTAGAGGACGGCGATGGTCGCTTCGAACGCGTTACTCGTGATAGAACAACCCGTCACTTAGTTGTCGATTACTACTGTTTTGCACCAGTAAAGGACTCAACTTTTAGGGGGTTTCGCGACGGCCTAGATCCCAGTGCATATGACGTGGAACGCAGGTTGGCTGAAGGAAGGATACGGGACCAAGCCACTTCGACCGCAGCTCACGGACTAGGGGAAGATACTGGTAGGGGGCTAGCTATTATAACGTCAATGACATTAAATGACAGAAAAATCGAGCGCATGGGGCATGGCGCTCATGTTCGAGTTGTAGTGAACCCGCGTGATATTACTCCTATGGAAGTACGAAGGATTTTAGATGAAGCCACAAACGGTCGCTACACCGCAGAAAAAGGCCCGGTTGTACCACCCGAAGATATGACCGAAGAGGAACTGCTAGCTGGGTTCTCGGATATAGATTTTAACGAATTTCCGGATTAAGATATCTAACGCAGTGCACCTTTGGCAGATTGAGGGTGTGTGACGGTTTTTACATACTAGTAAGAACTTAACGTACATAATAAAACCGTTACATTATATTGCATAGAGTACGTAGGGATGACCAAGGAGCTAGTTTCCCATACATGCGCATCAGTAAGCTTGAAGTGAATTTACTCACATTGCCCTTAGCAAGTGCGTTTAGTATTAGCTCGGGGGTGGTGCACAGTAAAGATGCTGTAATCGTTAAGGTGTTTACGCAGGATGGCCGTGTGGGCTACGGTGAATCCAGTACGTTTACCGATCCGGTATTTACTGGTGAAACCAGCAAAGGTGTAGTGTATGCGCTCTGTAAGCTGCTCGCCCCCAGGATTATTGGCAAAGACTTTGAATCGCCTGGTGATTTTGTCGCAGCATATAATGACATTGTTGGGCATAATGCCGCGAAGCATGGCTTAGAAAGTGCGTTTTGGCATGTGTACTCATTATATGCCGATAAATCCTTGAGCACTCTTTTTAACGGTGTCAAGACACACATATCGGTCGGAGAAAGTATCGGACTAAAAAACTCGATTGCAGAAACAATCGAGGAAGTTGATGTATTGCAAA
>CAZMWE010000020.1:0-15851 GCA_964570005.1 uncultured Candidatus Saccharibacteria bacterium
CCTTGACACCGTGACTATTGCCCAGTCTTCTATCATCACTACACCCCCCGACCCTAACAGTACCAGCATGACAACCGTCATGAAATTCAGTATTACTATAGCCAAAACTAATTACAGCGCTACTTTAGCCTATACCGGATTGACACAGATTGAGTTGCGCCTCTTTGATGGTACCGGACAACAGGTATTTGATTCGGGCACGCTGACCGCGACACCCTAATTGGGCAGCTTTATAGAGGTACTTCGGCCAGATAATTGTTTAGTCACCACATCCGCATCGGTAGTGGTCAGAAACGTCTGATAGCGCTGCAAGAAGCCTGTCAGCGCAGCGCGGCGTTTGACGTCGAGCTCACTGAAAACATCATCAAGCAGGAGTAGGGGCGTCTGCCCACGTACCGCTTCGAGCAGCTGCAGCTCAATGATTTTGAGCGCCAGGATGGCTGTGCGGGTTTCACCGCGGCTGGCGGTCTCGTCGGCGGTACGCCCATCAAAAGTCACTACAAAATCCTCACGGTGCGGGCCGTACGCGGTAAAGCCGCGCAAAGCGTCCTCATGGGCATAGCTCTCCAGTTTTTGCAGGAGGTGTGTTTCATAGCCGTCAACCGGAAACTTAGAACTATAGATAATGGCGACTTTCGTACCCGTATCGGAGACAGCGGCGTACGTATCGGATAGTTTTTCATTCAGTTGCTCGCAAAGCACCATTCGAGCCCGGGCAACAGTGGCGCCAAGCTCGCTCAGGCGCAGATTCCACGGGAACAGCTCCTGCGCCGATGGCAGATATTGCCGCTTAAGCAACGCGTTACGCTGCGCAAGTACTCGCCGGTAATGACGCCGTACACTGACATAACCCGGATTGGTCTGCTCCAATATATCATCCAGATAATCCCGCCGGGCAGAAGGCGCACCGTGCAGCAGCTGTAAATGGTTCGGCTCAAACAATACTGCCGGCAGGAAGTGATTCATAGTAAGCCGCTGATATGTTTTGCCGCTAAGCTCGTAGGTTTTCATCTGCCGAGGTTCAGCCGTCAGCTTAACAGTCCGCACACCCTCGTTCGCAAGGTCCGCATCCAGCCGGAACCAGGGCATCCCGAATTGTAGTAGGTCAAGATCACCAACCCGGTATGAACTGCCTCGGGCCGCCACTAGGATTGCCTCCAGCAGGTTCGTCTTGCCGCTACCGTTCGGCCCGACGATGATATTTACACCCGGCCCGAACATAAATCGTGCATCGCCATATGAGCGGAAATGTTGCAACCGCAAGTTAAGAATCATAACCCTATCATTGTACGGTGTTACAAGCTAAGACAGAACTTTGAGTTTATCGCCAAAAAGCTCCTGAAATACCAGAAAATCCCGGTCGTACGTTACCAGAGCGTCACCATCTTCGCGGGCTAGTGCCGCGATCCAGATGTCGTTGTTCGATAACGCCCGACCTCGCTGCTGGGCATAGAGACGAAGTTCAGCGTACGTGTCACAGGTCGACAGGGTAGGCAGCAGTACCTGCACGAATTCCTGCGCCAGAAAATCAGCAAGTCGCGTTCGATTCAGGGTAGTTCGCGCACCATTCATGAATCCGTACTGCAGCTCAGCTACCACCGGAAGCGGCAAACTTATATGCTCCGACTCTTCCACCAGATCCAGCACCGTCGGGTCATCCTGTTTGAGTGCGGTATAGGTGTTGGTGTCAATTATCATCTTTGTGCCGCTCTTGCCATTCTTCAAGTTCGCGGCGGGCTATCTGTTTTTGAATTCTGTCTTCTTCCTCAAGCGCATCTATCACATCCTGGTCCATACCGCTGCCAATAAACCAGTCGAGCGACTCAAGCAGGGTTTGCTTTTTACCGTTTTTGGTGACGCCGGCACGCTCGGACAGCTCGTCAATAATAACCTGGTTCAAACTCCGTCCGCGCTGCTTGGCGAGCCGGCGCAAATACTTATCGATCGGCGCCGGCATGTTCCTGATGGTGTACTGAGGGGTCGTCGTTTTCATAGCAATAGAGTAGCATGCATGCATGCATTTTGTCAATTTTACCTCTGTTATCCTGCCTTGATTTTGGTACGCCAGTATTTACGACTTCAACGGCATGATGATATGTAGGTAGTCATCTGCATCCACGTCGGTCAGCATCACCGCCTCAAGCTTACCGTTAAATCCTAAGCGCACCGTTTTGGCGTCCATAGCTTGCAGGGCGTCGAGCAAATAACGAGAGTTAAGTGTGATAGACCCAGAACCCTTGGCGTCCACTTTAAGCGTGGCGTTGTTTTCACCCAGCTGCGATGCCACGGCATGGATCCAGATACTCTCACTTGGTTCGTCGACACTCACCACGATACTGCCGGCGCTCTCGCGTGCAAACAAGCTTGATACCTTTGTCGTGCCTACAAGGTCAGGGCGTGGCATGGTTGCGGTCGTACTAAATGAAGCCGGTACAAGCTTGTGGTAGTCAGGGTAGTTGCCTTCGATCAGGCGCGCCACCAGCTCCACGTCACCGGCCCGGAATTGCACTTGTTGATCGTCATGCACCACACTGATAGCACCGTCGAAGTCATTAATGATGCGCAGCACGTCGTGGAGGGCAGTGGCAGGAATAAGCAGCTGCACCTTTTCCTTGAGCTTCATAAGCCGCTTTTCGGCTAGACGATAACTGTCGGTCGCCGCGGCGTACAGCACACCGTCCACAGTGTGAAAATACACTCCAGTTAGCACCGGCCGGCTTTCGTCATTACTGGCGGCAATTAAGACTTGCTGCAGCGCTTTCTTAAGGAGCGGACCTTCAATCTGCCACTTTGTACCGCCTTCTATGGCGGGCATAACGGGGAAGTCCTCAGCCGACACACCGTTAATCACCGATTTGTAACTGTCGGTGGTAATTTTGAGCCGTTGCTCATCCTGGTCGAGCTCAATGACACCAGACGGCAGACTGCTGACAAAATCTTGCAATAGACGGGCCGGGACGGTCAGCGAACCCTCGCTTTGCACTTGCGCGCCCAGCTCACAGGAGATGGCGATATCCAGGTTTGTGGCTGATACGTTCAAACGGTTGTCCTCAATTTTCAGCAGCACGTTTGCCAGCACCGGCAGAGTACCGCGAGTACTGGCAACTCTGGCAACCAAACCGAGTGCCTTGTTCAGATTTTCCTGGGTGACTTTAAGTTTCATATCCGCATTATCCTCCCCTTACTACTAGAAAGTTTTCTTTTGTTTTACTAGGAGTGTTTATAGTAGGGGTTGTGGAAAGTGGGGAAGAGTGATTCCTCAACTCTGTTATTTTAACGGCTTTGGCTGTGTAAAGTTGCACACAAAAGTTGTGCATGAAGGGCGGGTAAACGCCTAGGTTTTTCCACGGTACGGCAGTCCCAAAAGCAGACTGTGTTGATAACTGCGAGAGGCCAGGATCACTTATACGAGTCGTGCCCACAACTTGTGCACAGGATTTACGCATATAAACGCTCCTTGATTTCAGCCAGGGCGTCACGGACGGTCGGGTCGAGGCGCTGCTCCTTGTCGATTTTTTCGACCGAGTGGATCGCGGTGGTGTGGTCTTTACGGCCCAGTTCGCGTGCAATCTTAGGAAAGCTTAAATGGAGTTCGCTTCGTAGCATGTACATGGCGATCTGGCGCGGCACCACGATGTCCTTGTCACGCTTGGGTCCGAGCATGTCCTCGATAGTCACCTGGTAGTGCCGCGCGCAGCGTTCGATGATCTGCCGCGCACTTAAGTGTTTGGGGCGTGCCTGCGCCGAACCGAGTAGGCCGGTGGCGATGGCCAGATTCGGCTCCAGCCCGCGCATTTCACAGAAGGCGAGCAGCTGGTTGAGGGCTCCCTCGAGTTCGCGGATGTTAGTTGAGACGTTTGTGGCTAAGTAATCGACGACATCGTTTGGCAGCTGTACGCGTTGGCTTTCGGCTTTGATTTGTAGGATGGCACAGCGTGTTTCGAAATCGGGTGTTTGCATATCGATACTCATACCCCAGGCGAAGCGGCTGCGCATGCGCTCCTCGAATCCGGCGATGTCGCGCGGTTGCTTATCGCTGCTGATGATAATCTGCCTGTTTGCTTGGTGTAGTGTATTGAAAGTGTGGAAAAACTCTTCCTGGGCTTTTTCTTTGCCGGCTATGAACTGGATGTCGTCAACGATCAGCAAATCGGCGCCGCGGTAGTGGTTAGTAAAGTCGCTGATTTTTTTGTAACGCAGTGCATCAACAAATTCCTGCAGGAACTGCTCACTGCTCACGTACACGACACGGGCCGCCGGGTTACGGACCAGGACGGCGTTGCCGACGGCTTGGATGAGGTGGGTTTTGCCGATCCCGACACCGCCGTATAAGAATAGCGGATTATATTTAGTGCCCGGTTCAGCGGCAATAGCCTGGCAGGCGGCGTACGCGAGTTCGTTGCCGCTGCCGACTACAAAACTCTCAAACGTGTACCGATCATTAATGTTCTGACGGTAAGATTGAGTCAGAGTACTGGCTTGTCGGGTAATAGGTTGCTGTGTGTGGTGGGAAGGGTTGGCGGTCGTAACAGGGAGAGAGATACTCTCCTCGGGTTCGCTGCGGCGCACAACGCTTTGAATCTTGTATTCTACCGTCGGTGTGTCCACCCCGTTTTTGCGAAGCGTGGCAGTGACCAGCTCGTTATATTTCTTTTCGAGCTGTTGCTTGATAAAGACGTTCGGCACACCGACGATAACTTTATCAGCATCATGCTTCAGTAGCTGGGTGTTTTTGAACCACGTTAGATAGTTGCCACGAGAGAGACCGATCTCTATGTCGCCTAGTACTGCCTGCCAAAGCTTGTCCTGTTCCACGGTTACCCTCACTCGCACTAAAAACTGTGTATAAACTATAGACCACTTGGGTGGCAGTTTTCCACAATATTTTCTACAACTACCAAGAAGATGACGAGGTGTAGGCGAGGGTAGAATTATCCACAGCAGCTGAGTGTATCTGTTAATCTGTGGAAAAATCTTGGATAACAGGGGATAACATGGTAAGATATATAACAACAGACAGAGACAGGGAAGGGCGCCTGGCCAGCCGAAAAGCAACAGGTTCCCGGCATGTTATACTGTCCGATAATAAAGTGAGTGTAATCCAATGCCTAAACGAACCTATCAACCCAAAAAACGCCACCGCGCACACGAGCACGGTTTCATGAAGCGCATGGCCAGTCGTGCCGGCCGGGCTGTGCTGCAGCGCCGCCGCCTTAAGGGCCGCGTCCGTTTAACGCACTGAGCCGTCTAACAGGGGTCGCCCCTGTTGAGGTCAAACGACAATATACATTGTTGTAATAATTATTATATTTTGATGGTGCGCCCCGCTCCCTCTTTTCTGCCGTGAGTGCGCATCTGGTACCATACCTATTATGATCAACCGTTCGCACCGGTTTCACGGCCGCGCCAGCATCCAATGTCTGTATAAAAACAGCAAAATGGTTCGCTGCGCTTCGCTCTCTTTGCGTTATGCGCCGAACGTTCGGCGTGCACAGTACCGTGTAGCTGTGGTTGTCAGCCGCAAAGTGCATAAATCAGCCGTAGTGCGCAACCGTATCCGCCGCCGGGTGTATGAGTATGTTCGTATATTGTTCGGTTCTGAGCCAGTTCCCTATGACCTGCTGATTACGGTACATACCGACAGTGTGGCTACCCTGCCGGCTGAGGAACTGGCCCAAGAGGTCGAAAAACTTCTTAAAAAAGCAAAAATCACAACAGTATCTGATACCGGCTCCACTCTAGAACCGGGTACCTAGGCGTAGATACCCGTCGCTTCTCTGCTATATCGCTGGCGCGATATAGCTAGCAGTACTTGGAAAACTGAAGTAAACTTCATTTTCCTTCGTGCTGCTGCTATAGTAGAACATAGAAACCACGAAGTTGCGCGAATGCGGCCCTTCCCCCGCACAAGATTCGGACTTTGGGTAAGTAGAAGCTATGTTTACGACTCTTATTGTCCAGCCTATCTTTAACCTGCTCGTGCTGGTCTATGCACTACTGCCAGGCCATAACTTCGGTCTGGCCCTCATTATTTTCACGATTATTATCCGGTTACTGATGTGGCCTATGGTCAAGCGTCAGCTTCGGCAGACCAAGCTTATGCGTAAACTGCAGCCTGAGCTTCGACGCATCAAAAAGGCGACAAAGGGCGACCGTCAAAAAGAGCAGCTCATGATCATGGAGCTCTACAAAGAGCATGGTGTGAGTGTAGCTGGCACACTGCCCACCCTTATCATTCAGTTTGTCGTGCTGATCGGCTTGTACAGTGGTTTGCGGCGCGTTATTAGCAACCCGGAAAACCTGGTGAGCTTTGCGTACCCGGCGTTGCAGCACCTGCCCTGGATGAAAGATCTGGCGCACCATCCCCATGATTTCGATAATACCTTCCTGGGTTTTATAAATCTGAGCCGGGCCGCCTTAGGGCCAAAAGGCTTTTACTTGCCCGCTTTCCTGCTGGTGCTTGGTAGTGCCGTCACACAGTTCTTAACCAGCCGTCAGCTGATGCCGGTTGATAAAGATTCGCGCAAGCTGCGTGACATTTTGAAGGCTGCAGGAGAGGGTCAGCAAGCCGACCAAACAGAAGTTAACGCCGCCGTTGGGCGCAGCACTCAGTTCCTGATCCCTGTCATGGTGTTTATCTTTACGGTTAACCTGCCGGCAGCGCTTAGCCTGTACTGGTTTACGGGCGGTATAGCGGCCTATATACAGCAGGCAATTGCCCTGCGTGAAGACGAAGCAGATATGGAAAAGTTAGCTGAAGAAAAGCCGGCACGCGACGTGTCAAAAATTACCGAGGCCGAGGTGGTGGCGGAACCCGCGTCCCGCAAAACAGCGGCTCACAAAAAATCCTCCAAGAAAAAGAATGCTAAACGCAGGAGAAAATGATGGAAGATGCAATTGCCTACGCCAAACGATATCTGGAGGACTTATTGTCCTTCTTTGGGCTGAATACCGACGTGTATGCCACCAGTGAGGACGGCGAAGTAATTGAGCTGAACATCCCGAGCACCCATCTGAACGGCTTTCTGATCGGCCAGCGCGGTGAAACCATGCGGGCGTTGCAGTTTTTGGTCAGTAGTGCGCTCAAGAACCAGAACCACGAATACAGTCGGGTGAATATCGATGTGGCTGAATATAAGAAGCAGCGGGCTGAACGCCTCGCTAAAACTGCCGAGGAATGGGTTAAGCAGGTACAGGAAACGGGCAAACCCTACGAAGTGCGGCCGATGAATGCAGCTGACCGGCGGGTGATACACCGAGTAGCGGCCGAGGCCGGTCTGTCCAGCGAATCGGTTGGTGAAGGCCGTGACCGGCACATTGTGCTGAAACAAGCCCAAGCTTAAACATATGTTCAAGGTCAGGCGTCCACGCATTGTTGTCTTGGGTGGTGGTACTGGCAGTTTTGCGCTAATTCAAGGGATTAAGCAGCTTACGCCCTATCTTACGGCCATTGTGAGTATGAGTGATGATGGCGGTTCCAGCGGAATTTTGCGCGATGAACTTGGCGTGCTGCCACCCGGTGATATACGGCAATGCCTAGTGGCGCTCAGTGATTTGCCGGAAGTGCGTGACCTGTTCAGCTATCGGTTCGACAAAGGCCGATTGCAGGGCCAGTCACTTGGCAACATAATTCTGTCGGGATTAGAGCTGCAATATGGGAACCTTGAAGAGGCCATACGAGTTGCTAGCGAGTTATTACATGTCAGGGGTTCGGTGGTGCCAGTTACGCTACAGAAACATACGCTGGTGGCGCAGGACGGTGGAAAGAAGTACGAAGGTGAGCATATTATCGATGGTGCTCTACCGCTGACTTCAGAGACCAAGCTGTCTCAGAAACCTCGGGCGCACTTGAATCCAATCGCTCGCGACGCTATCCTGCAGGCGGACATGGTGGTAATTGCTCCGGGCAGCTTGTACACCTCCCTGCTGCCGCTTCTGATAGTTGAGGGCATGCGTGAAGTATTTGATCAGACAAATGCTAAAGTGGTGGCTGTGGCTAATCTAGTCAACAAGCCGCTCCAGACCGACCACTGGCATGTGGCGGATTATGTGAAGCGATTCGAGCGCCAGCTGGCCCCTGGTGCTATAGATGTAGTTCTGTATAATGACCAGCCAATTGCTCACGACTTACTTAAGCGATATGCTGCCGATGGTGAGCTACCCGTAGATATTGCTCCGTTTCGCTTTGCGGAAATAGGTGCGCACGCAATTGGAGCACGGCTTGTATCGGACGAAATCGTGGCTCAGGAGACGGCAGACACAGCTATCCGGCGCACCTTTATCCGCCACGATGGTGTGGCAGTCGCAACTCAGTTGCAAAAGCTGTTAGTTTAGGACTTAGAAAAGTATCGTAAGTCTGATAAACTTACGAGTTCCCAAGTATCTGTTCGTAGACCGCCAGCGTTTGTTTGGCCATGCGGTCCCAAGAATATTTTGCTGCGTTCCGCTTACCCTTCTCCTTGAGGTCGTCGCGGATAAGCGGGTCATCTACGACCTCACCAAGTTTAGTGGCCATATCCTGCACGTCCAGTGGGTCAAAATACACGACCGAGTCACCGTAGACTTCCGGCAGGCAGGTGGCGTTGCTGCTGGTGACCGGCGCGCCGTGGATCTGTGCCTCCAAGCCAGGCAGCCCGAAACCTTCGCTCAAAGAAGGAAAGACATATGCTTTGGTATGTTCGTACAGCCAGCGCAGCTGAGCGTCTGAGGCGAAGCCGGTGAACACGACATTCGGAATCCCCTTTTCTATAACATATGCTTCGTGCCGCTGATAATTGGCATCGGTTGAGCCGACTAGGACCAGATGAAGATCTGGCCGAGTGTTTTGTATCATGGCAAAAGCGTCAATAAGCCTTGTGAGATTTTTGTGCGGCATCGGCCGACCGACGTACATGATGAACGGTTTATCGATAACTCCCTTAACAGGTACCGGCTTGTCGCTGATAAAATCTGCCGCCTCCAGCGTGACGGTTATTTTGGCGGGGTTAACGTGCGTGAAATCGGCTACGTCTTCTTTGACATACTGTGTCGGCGTGATAATAGCCGATGATTTTCGAGCTGCCCTTTTGTTGACCCATTTGTAAATCTGCTGCTTTACCCAGAAAACGACCGGGTTTTTGGAGGGGTTTCGGAAGCGGACGGTGATCAGGTCGTGCATGGTTGTGACGACCCGGCCTCGGTACAGAACCGGCTGCTGGACCATGCCGAAGTGCACAAGGTCAGGGTGTAAACCCGCAATCTGGCGCTTGAAGGCGAGCTGCTCATCAAGCGTGAATTCTTTAAACGGCGTTTGGACGACGCTGAAGCGTGGCGCAAGCTTGGTTACGTAATTGCTTCGCCCCGCTTTGGTGAGAACTATGATCTCGTGCTTCGGCTTAAGCTTGTGCAGGTGCTCGATCAGCTTGTCGATGTAACGGCCGGTGCTCGTACCTGATTCGCGGGCATCGATCACAATCCTGCTCACACCGTTCTTCTCCTTAGTTTCCACCAAGTCTCCCGAAGCTGACGCAGCGCGGCGGCGTTTGGCGGCAGGTCATGGACTATCATGCGCCAAATGTAGGCATCGGAGACCGTTTTGCTGTGTTGGATGCGGCGGCGTTCCGGGATCTTCTTGACTAACAGATACCAGCCCTTACAGGCTCCCTTAAGAGCGGCCCATGTCTGCCCGCGCGTAACTGCCCGGCTGAAAAATAAAGTCTGGGCAATTGCCAACCGCCAGCCTACGTGCCACAAATATTGCTTCGGTACGTTCTTGAACCAGATAAGTGGCAGATTTTTCATAGTCTGCTGAGTGGTAAAGCCTTTAATACGTCCGCTTGTCATACCAATCAGGTGGTACACGATGGAGCCGGGCACAAACGCAACTTTCCAGCCGGCCAGCTGCATGCGAAAGCCTAAGTCCACGTCCTCGTAGTATGCGAAGAAATCCTCGTCCATCAGGCCGACTTGTTTGAGTGTTTTGACGCGGAAGAGGGTTGCCGCGCCGGTAGCGGCAAAAATGTCCGTCTCTGCATCGTATTTATTCAATGCATATTCACGTCGGCCGCGCGGATACGGCAATCCCCAGTTGGTGTAGTAGTCGCCGGTGCTGTCCAGGCGCTCCTTATCACTCGTGATTACTTTCGGGGCGGCCGCACCGACTTTAGGATTGGCGTCCAGATAGTCAACGAGCTGCTTGAGCCAGCGTTTATCGGCCGTGGCATCGTCGTTAAAGGGGGCGCTGTATTTTGCACCGAGTTCAATGGCTCGCCGGAAGCCAGGATTGACCCCCCCGGCGTAGCCTTTATTCTTTTTGTTGCGAATAAGCTCGATATCGGGGTATTTTTGCTGCAGAGCTTCAATTGAGTCGTCCGTGGAGGCATTGTCAACCACAATAATATACGGCTCTAAGCTTTGCTCTTTGAGAGATTGCACGGCTTCCAGCAGTTCGTCACCGCCGTTCAGGTTAGGAATAACTACAACAGGCTGGTCGGTCGACGTATACATATGCTTCCACTATAACGCAGGAGCAGATTATAGCGTGAATTTTTCGCTCCAAGTGAGTGTAATCCGTTTCGCGGGGAGGTGGTAACTGGTATAATAACGTACTAAGTGATGAACCGGGTACAGGCGATTTTTTCCAAGCAGAACCGCGCACTGCTGGCAGAATTAGTGCGGACTGACTTCAAGTTGCGCTACCAGGGGTCATTTTTGGGATATGCGTGGTCGTTGCTGCGGCCGCTGATGCTATTCGGTATTCTCTATGTAATATTTGCGCTGGTTATAAAGTCGGGTGATGGTATCCCACACTTCCCTCTATATCTGCTGCTTGGCATTGTGCTCTGGACGTTTTTTACTGATATGACCGCCCAGAGCCTCGGTTCTATCGTGGGTCGCGGTGATTTAATACGAAAGATCCGGATCCCTCGATGGATGATCGTGTTTAGTAGCAGTATTAGCGCACTCATAAACCTAGGTCTTAACCTGATTGTCGTGGGGGTTGCTATGGCAATCGGCCGCGTAGGTGTTATGGATACCATAGTCTTCTTTCCACTGCTCCTAGTGGAAATTTACCTGTTTGCGCTCGGTATATCGCTGTTTTTATCGGCGGCTTTTGTAAAGTTTCGTGACCTAGGTTTTATATGGGAAGTGATACTTCAGCTTGGCTTCTATCTGACGCCGATCTTGTATGCGATGACGCTTATCCCGCATCGCTTTCAAAAGATACAGCTGCTAAATCCTATGGCACAGGCTATGCAAGATAGCCGGTATGCGCTGGTTTCGCACGACCCTAGGGTTATCACCATTTCCCGGGTCTTTGACGATGGCTGGTATCGGCTGATTCCTTTTGTTGTAGTGTTGCTGGTGCTACTTGGCGGACTGGCGTACTTTAAAAGCCAGGCGAACAGCTTTGCGGAGAACATATAGCTATGGATGACGTTGCAATCAAAGTTGATCGTGTAAGCAAGACGTTTAAGCTCCCGCATGAAAAACAGACGTCCATAAAAGGGGCGCTCATTAACCTCGCTCGAGGGGGTCGTCGTAGTTATGAAAGGCAACAGGTCCTAAAGGACGTTTCTTTTGAAATCAAAAAAGGCGAATTTTTTGGTATCGTGGGGCGAAATGGCTCGGGTAAGAGCACGTTACTCAAAATGCTCGCGGGCATTTACACGCCGACCAAGGGCAGTATCCAGGTTAATGGTAAGTTGACACCATTCATTGAATTGGGGGTAGGCTTTAACCCTGAGCTGACCGGGCGCGAAAACGTCTTTTTGAACGGTGCCCTGCTTGGCTTCAGCCGTAAAGAGATGAGCCACATGTACCACGACATCGTTGCCTTTGCGGAACTGGAAAAATTTATGGACCAGAAACTCAAAAACTATTCATCCGGCATGCAGGTCCGCCTGGCATTTTCCATAGCCATCCGGGTCAACACCGATTTGCTGATTCTCGATGAAGTGTTGGCAGTGGGCGATGAGCGGTTTCAGGATAAGTGTCTGACGGTTTTCGAAGACTTCAAAAAACGCAAACAAACGATTGTACTGGTTACGCATGACATGAATTCGGTAAAGCGGTTTTGTGACCGGGCAATCGTGGTGGACGAGGGCAACCTGGTGTATACGGGTACGCCCCAAGAAGCGGCACAGAAGTATTCCGAGCTGAACTTCCCGCAGGTTTTCGAAGATGAGACCGCTGCGCAGGATGCACAGCACGTCCGGGCACGCATCCATCAGGTCAATGGCAAACAAAGCAGTGGCGCATTGCTGAAAAGTGGTGATACTGTTAGACTGCGAGCCAAGTGGGACCACAACCCGGCTGCCCGGAACGTAGGCGTCGCCGTATTCACCGAATCAGGCCAGTATGTGTTTGGCACCAATACGCTAGTTGATGGCGTTAAAGTTGCCGGTAACGAACTGGACTATGAGCTAAAACTTAACCTTGGCGCCGGGAATTACTATGTGCAGGTCGGCGTCTTTGGCGAATCTGACAGCGAAAAGATTTACTTTTCGCATCGGGCGGTCAGCTTCAAAATTGTGCAGAGCAGTGGCTGGCAGGGCCTGACAAACCTGGAACACGCATGGAAGTGAGGTAAGTATGTCAAACTATAGCGAAAACCAGATGATTAACGATCCAAACCACGTGTGGTCAAAGATCATTGCCTTTATTAAGCCGGGCAGCGAGGTCTTAGACATCGGCTGCAGTTCCGGTAATCTGGGTACGGTACTCATCGAGCAAAAGCATTGCACAGTCGACGGTGTTGAACCCGAGCCGGAAGATGCCCGGCAGGCCGCCACACACTTGCGGAAAGTCTGGCAGCTTAGCATTGAAGATCCGGCGGCGGTTAAGCAAATCGGTCGTCAGTATGATGTGTTGGTTTTCGCTGACGTGCTGGAGCATCTGCTTGATCCGGTTAAAACGCTGCAAGCGGTTAAGGTCTTGGTAAAACCGGGTGGCCAGGTCGTGTTCTCGCTGCCCAACATGGCCCATGTCTCCGTGCGACTCTCGCTGCTGCAAGGGAATTTCGACTACACCGAAACCGGCCTACTAGACAAGACTCACCTGCATTTTTATGATGTCAATCACGTGAAGGAGATGTTTACGAGTGCCGGCCTGAGTATCGAAAAGCTGGACGCGTCGTCCTATCAATATCCCAAGCGAGTGTTAGCATCCAAACTGGAAGATTTGGGCTTCAAAGCGCTGGATAAAGGACTTGAGCTACTGAGCGAACCGGATGCCGCCAGCTTTCAGTATGTCGGCTACGCTGCATACTCCAAACAGCCTGCGGCGGCAGACCTGAAGCCAACGACACCAGTGATACAAAAAGACATGGAGGGTTTGTTGGACAAAATAAGTGAACGGGATAAAACTATCCAAAAGCTAAACACCGATATGAATGGATTACATACCGAACTCGGTCGCCTCCAGACCGAACTACAACAGCTAGTTAACTCCAAAACCTTCAGAGCAGCCCAGGCGATCACGAGTCCCTATCGGGCGGCGCACAAGAGTCTAAAAAACGTAAGACGTAAGGGGTAGACATGGAGATCAGGAAGCCAGTGCGACAGTCATTGATGGCGGGCATGAAACCGGCCGTGAGAATTATCAAAAAGAATCCTGCCTTGAAAAAAAAGATCCGCAATCTACTGCTGGAGTACATAAGCCTGGCCAACAGACTAGAAGTTTCACAGTACCAGAAATGGGTCAGCGACCACTACCCTGACGCTATCAGGTTGATGGAAAATAAAGCTGAGCTGGCGGGTTTTAACTACCGGCCCAAAATTTCCATCCTGATCCCGACCTACAATACCGTTCACGAACATCTGTACGATTGTATTGCGTCGGTGCAATCTCAGATTTACGACAACTGGGAGCTGTGCATTATTGATGATGGTTCACCGGACGCCAGGGTACGGGAACAGATCAAGCAATTAGCGGCAGCGGACAAACGGATAACCTACAAGTTCCGGAAGACGAACGGGCATATTTCGCGGGCCACGAACGATGCGCTGGCCATGGCGACCGGCGAGTTTGTGGGGCTACTTGACCACGACGACGTGTTGTGGCCAAACGCCCTCTTCGAGGTTGTGAAGGCGCTCAATACCAACAAAAAACTGGACTTTTTATACAGTGACGAGGAAAAAATCCACCGCAATCGTCAGGATCACCAGAACCCATTCTTCAAACCGGACTGGAACCCGGAGTTCCTGGAGAGTGTCAATTACATCACGCACTTTGCGGTGCTGCGTAGAACACTAGTAGAGAAAGTGGGCGGCTTCCGTAGCGAGTATGACGGTGCCCAGGACTGGGATTTATTTTTGCGGGCCGCCTATGCTACCGCTACGCCCCCCTACCACATCCCGACGGTTCTTTACAGCTGGCGGATGTCACCAACCTCGACCGCCAGCAGCAGCGAGGCCAAGCCGTACGTGGTCGAGGCGCAGCGAAAGGCCATTCAGGACAGCCTGCAACGGCGTGGCCATAAGGACGCTGTGGTAGAGTGCGGCCAAGAGAAAGACTACTGGAACGTGGTATATCCGGTTAAGGGTAAGCCGCTGGTGTCGATTGTCATCCCAACCAAAAACCTGTTTCCCGTTGTAAAGCGCTGCATTCAATCAATTTACCAAAAGACCAGCTACGCTAATTTTGAGGTTATCCTGGTGGACACCGGTTCGACCGATAAGGCGGTGCTGCGCTGGTATAGAACCATCGCCCGTCAGCATCAGAACTTACGTGTGGTCGAGTGGCCGGAGCAGCCGTTCAGCTACGCCCGGTCCTGTAACTACGGCGCGCAGGAGGCCGCCGGCGAATACCTGGTTATGCTTAACAACGACACCGAAGTCATCACACCCAATTGGCTGGAGCTGCTGCTGAGTGATGCGCAGCGCGAAGGCGTCGGCGCGGTCGGGTGTAAGCTGTATTACCCGGGTGGTACCCTGATCCAGCATGCCGGCATAGGTATCGGCTTTGGTGGTTTAGCGGCCAATTCGCTATCGCAAGTGCGACATAACCAGCTTGATCCTATGCAGAACCTGTATGCCAATACGCGGCATGAGGTTTCAGCGGTTACAGCCGCCTGTCTAATGGTCCAAAAAAGCCGCTTCGATAAAGTCGGTGGCTTTGATGAGGCGTTTCGTGTCACCTATAACGACGTCGATTTGTGTCTCCGGCTTGGTGCTGCCGGCTACCGCAGCATCTATAGCCCTTGCGTACAGCTTATTCATCATGAGTCCATTAGCGTGGGCCGACCGACCGAGAAAAAGAAACGCGACACGGCCGAAATGGCCACTGCCACCAAGCTGTTTAAAAAGCGCTGGGGGGCGGTTATCAAGCATGACCCGCACCTTAACCCCAATATCAGCCGCGATAACGCCTTATTTGAAACCAAGGCCTAGGGTGTAAACAGCGGCACGACGTTGTCGTACGGGCGGGCGTAGCCGTCGGTTGGCACCGCCGGGTATCCTGTAACGTAGTAGCCGTCCATCGTTGCGAAACCGGAGGCGGCGCTATAGGTGACTAGCTGTACCCCGCCCGTGTAGTTCAGACGCACAAAGGCAAGATCGCCATTCGGGGAGAACCGTGGCACCACCGATCCGTCAGCAGCAACCGCCGGGTATCCAGTGAGGTAATACCCGTTCATGTTCTTGTAACCGCTACTCAAGCTGTACGTCACCACCTGTGCTTGTCCCGAAGAATGGTTGAGTCGTATGAAAGCTAGATCACCGTTGGGCTCGAACTGCACTTGTACGGAACCATCCGGGGTGACTGCAGGATAACCGGCAAGATAGTAGCCATCCATTTGTGAGAAACCACTATTGGCGCTGTACGTCACCACCTGTGCTTGTCCCGAAGAATGGTTGAGTCGTATGAAAGCT
>CAZMWE010000020.1:15951-16946 GCA_964570005.1 uncultured Candidatus Saccharibacteria bacterium
AGATCACCGTTGGGTGCGTATAAAGCCTGTACAGAACCATCTGGCGTTACGGCTGGATAACCCGAATAGTTATTGCGTGTCGAATAGCCGTAGTTGCCGATGGAAGGATAGCCCAAGTCCTGCACCTGCCCACCAGAATAGTTGAGGTTGACGAAAGACAGCACGTAGCTGTCGGCGGCCGAGGTGGTTGGCCCGAACCACTCTTCATAGTAGACGACGAAATTATAGCTGCCCGAATAGCCGGTCAGGCTGTAGGGCCCGACGTATGGTGTGTAGCAGTACAGCGCGGCGGTCGAAGCGTCGGCCAGTGTAACGGTTTGTGCCTTGCCGCCCGGATTGGTAAACGTGACCGTGTTGCCTGGATACAACCCGGTAGAATAGAGCGAGGTTTTCCCGCTGCACGGGTATGAGGCGGCAGATGAACCCCAGTAGCTGTTCCCGGTCATGCGCTGTATGTCAGACCTGAACTGCCAGGCGGCGTCACTCACCTGGTTAAAGAAGCCTGACGCGCCGCCGCATGACAAATAGCCCATGGCACAGTTAATCTGCGAGGCGCTTGGATTCGGTGTGGTGACCAGACTCTGTTCTTTCTGCATGGTGGCCAGTATGGCCTTGGGGCTGATCTGGTAGGCATGGGCAGAGTCGTAAATGATCTGGGCAGCCGAAACCGTGTTACCACAGCTAAAGTAGGTCGTGTAGTAGGAATAGTGCGCGCCATTGGTGCTGCCGCAGTCCTCTAAATCAGTTACATTTTTCAGGCCGCTGCCTTCATTGACCAGGAAGGTTTGAATGTTGGCAGTGCTCATCGAACCGTAATCAGTGAACAAACCATCGCTGATCAGGGTGGAAGGGTTGTAAGCCGGGTCGGCTGCGGCCGGTTGCATCAGTAAACCGAGCGCGGGCAATAGCGGTGCCACCAGGAGGTTCAGTGAGAGTAAGAGAGCGAATTTCTTCTTCATGTTTAAAAGCTTACGTTAATCTGTACTTCATTATAC
>CAZMWE010000021.1:0-1413 GCA_964570005.1 uncultured Candidatus Saccharibacteria bacterium
ACGAGGTCGACGCGCTAGGTCTGGTCAATGCCATTTTGACCCAAACGCTATACAGCAAGATTCTCGGTACAGCGCGTGAACGCGGTCTGGTGTACGGCATGAACAGTGGCTACCAGCAGATCAAGTTGAGCAGCAACCTGTGGTTCGGCAGCCAGGTTAGTGTGACTAATGCCCCCGCGCTGTTCGATATTGTGACCGAGCAGCTGAATAATCTGTTCCGCGGGGAACTGGCCGAGGCCGATATCGCGGCCGCACAGGCCTATGCACTCGGGCGTTACCAGCGCAGTGCACAAACGGTAGCCGCGACGGCTGGCGGCTATACCGGCCGTTATTTCTTCGACGAGTATGTCGAGGACTACTATGAAATTCCGGAGCGCATCAAAGCTGTGACCAAACAGTCCATCATCGATGTTACGCGGGCGATATTCGCGGACGGTATCGGTGGCCTTGGTGTGTACGGCAAGGTGGATGACAATCTTGCGCTCCAGCTGAACGATCAGATTGCCGGGCTGTGGAAGCGCGCAGCACCTAAGGAGTAGGCATGGTGCATGCTGAGGCGCTGGAACTTCAGGCGTTAGTTGCGGACGCACTAGAGCGTATCGGTTTGAACGATCTGGAGGCCAGGAAGCGCGAGCTGGACACCGAGGCGTTGGCGTCGGATCTGTGGCAGGATAATGAGCACGCGCAAAAAGTGCTGCGAGAGCAAACGGCACTAGAGAAGCGTGTTGCACCCTGGCGCGAACTCAAGCAGACGGTCTCCGATATCGTTGAGCTATCGGCGCTGCAGGACGAAACGCTGACGGCCGATTTGGAGACGCAGCTTCAAACTGCTACCAGGCAGTTTGAAGCCCTCAAAGAAGAACTCAAATTCAACGGACCATACGATGACCACGACGCCATTTTGAGCATCCATGCTGGGGCGGGCGGCACCGACGCGCAGGATTGGACAGCGATGCTGCTGCGTATGTATGTACGTTACGCTGAAAAGGAGGGTTGGACTGTGGTGACCGTTGAGGAATCGCCTGGTGAGGAAGCGGGCGTTAAGAGTGTTGCTTTGGAGATCTCAGGGCTGTTTGCGTATGGTAAGCTGAAGGGCGAGCACGGCGTGCATCGCCTGGTGCGCTTAAGTCCGTTCAATGCCGAGAGCCGCGAAACCAGTTTTGCCAAGGTAGAGGTAACGCCCAGGATTGATACGCCCGAAGAACTGGAAATTGACGACAAAGACCTCAAAATCGACGTCTACCGCAGCGGTGGTCACGGTGGGCAGTCCGTGAATACCACTGACAGCGCGGTGCGGGTGACGCACTTGCCAACTGGTATTGTGATCGCCATCCAGAACGAGCGCAGTCAGCTCCAAAACAAAGAGACTGCGCTACATATCCTGCGCGGTAAGCTGGCTCAGCTTCAACTAGA
>CAZMWE010000021.1:1513-16765 GCA_964570005.1 uncultured Candidatus Saccharibacteria bacterium
ATGATTCTTTTGGACAGGGTAACCAAAACCTATAATAAGAATTTGGGACCGGCACTGGATCGTATCAGTTTGCACGTCGAACCCAAAGAATTCGTAATAATCGTAGGGCAGAGTGGTGCGGGCAAAAGCACATTGCTTAAACTGTTGACGCGTGAAGAGCGTCCGACTAGCGGCAAAATAATTGTCGGTGGTATTGATTACGACAAATTGCGCGACCGTGATATTCCGCTGCTCAGACGCAAAATCGGCGTGGTGTTTCAGGATTTTAAGCTACTACCAAACCGCACGGTGTTCGAAAATGTGGCCTTTGCGCTGGAAATCGTCGGCGTGAGCACCAAGGAAATCAACAATACCGTGCCCAAGGTACTCGACATCGTCAACCTGAAGGATAAAGAAAAGCGTATGCCGATGGAGCTGAGTGGTGGTGAACGCCAGCGCGTGGCGATTGCGCGCGCCATTGTGCGCCAGCCCAAGGTACTGATCGCCGATGAGCCGACCGGTAACCTCGACCCCAAGCACGCCTGGGACGTCATAAAAGTCCTGGAAAAGATTAATAAATACGGCACCACGGTGCTTTTAACCACGCACAATCAGGAGGTGGTGAACCGCCTGAAACGCCGCGTGGTCACTATTGACCATGGTCGTATCGCCAGCGACAAAGCTCGGGCCAATTACACTAGCGCTACCATGGCGGTAAATATTGCCGCCGCTAATGCCGCAAGTGCCACCAAGCAATAACCGAACATTATGAAAGCTAAATTTACTACTTTTACACGTATTATTCGCACCGGCATGGTGAACTTTGTGCGTAACTTGTGGCTGGCCATCGCAGCTATGGCCATTATGCTCATCACACTTACCATCATTCTGTTTTCGGTGATCGTGAACGCCACCTTCAGTAATACGGTGCAGCAGATTACCAGCAAGATCGACGTGTCGATGTTCCTGAAAGATTCGGTGACACCCGCGCAGACCCAGACGCTTATCAAGCAGCTGAAGGCGTTGCCTGGCGTGCAAAGCGTGCAGTATTTAAGCAAGGCGCAGGCCCTGCAACAATACGAAACGCAGAATGCCGGCAATACCCAGCTGCTGCAGGCCATCGACGAAACCGACAACCCGCTGCCGGCAACCGTCAATGTTAAACCCAAAGACCTCAATTACATCGATCAAATCCGTGCATTTGTCGAAAAGCCCGACATCGCCAAGTTGCAATCTGACCCGGCGAGCGACAGTGGCGACCGTCGTGCGGCTATCAATAAAATTACGCACGCCACCAACATTTTGCGGCGAGTTGGCGTGGGCGCGGTGGTGCTATTCGCGGTCATTTCGGTACTGATCATTTTCAATACTATCCAGATGGCTATTTTCAACCGCCGCGATGAATTGCAGATTATGCGTTTGCTGGGCGCCAGCACCTGGTACATCCGCGGGCCGTTCGTGGTAGAGACAATTATCTATGGTGTGCTGTCGGCGGTCGCTTCAGTGCTCATTATCAACGCTATCTTCGTGACGGCCAGTAGTTCGCTGCAGGCTACCAGCTTCGGGCTGCTCGATATCAGCTATAGCCAGCGGTTTTTCGAGGCGCATTACTGGATATTGTTGACCATACAGCTTGCGCTTGGTATATTAATAGGCGCCGCGTCGTCAACTATTGCTACGCGCCGGTACTTAAAATTCAAAACGCCGAAACGTTAACCAAAACCGCCAGAAACAGAATCGCAACCGCGTTCAGAACCTGGTGTTTTTTTGACTGAGCCGAAAGGGGATAAAGGGGTTTAATCTCTTGCATAAGCGTGTTACACTGAAACCGATAGTTTCTAAAACCAAAACTATGCGGATAAGTTCAAAAGTCTCTCAACGTATTTCGGCTAAGTTTAGCGCCCTCGCATTGTTTTTGGCGGGGTTGGTATTTGTTGCTGGCAGTTTTCTGCCCGGAGTGCGGCAGGTAGTCGCCGACAGCCTGCAGGATCAGATCAATTCGTTGAGCCAGCAGAACAGCGATGCGGCGGGTGTCGTCAGCGGTTTGCAGGCTCAGGCTGCTAGTTATCAGGATGCCATCAACCAGCTGCAGCAGCAGATTGCCAGTTTGCAATCGTCCATTGACTCTAACCTGGCTGAACAGGCTCAACTGCAGCAACAGATTATCGACGATCAGAATCAGATTACCCAGGAAAAGACGGTGCTGGCTAATGATGTCAAAACGATGTACGTAGATGGTACGCCCAGTACGCTCGAAGTACTAGCTACCAGCAAAGATCTCAGCGACTTTGTCGACAAGCAGGAGTACCGGACATCGGTCCAGAATAAGCTGCAAGATACCCTGAACAAGATTGCCGCGCTGCAAGCTCAGCTACAGAGCCAAAAAACCCAAGTTGATCAGCTGCTGGGCCAGGAGCAGTTCCAGCAGGGTCAGTTGAGCAGTGCTAGACAGCAGCAGACAAACTTGCTGAGCTACAATCAGAGTCAGCAGGTGGCTTACAATGCGCAAATTGCGGCCAACAGCAGCAAGATCGCTCAATTGCGCGCCCAGCAGGCAGCTCAAAACGCCAAACTCGGTACCGGCCTGTTTGCGACCGGCAACTGTGGCGGCGGCTATCCCACGCAAGCGACCAGCCCATGGGGCGGTTACTGGGGCTGCAACTACGGTCAGGACAGCACGGTCGATAACTGGAGTATGTATAACCGCGAATGCGTTAGCTACACGGCATTCAAAGTTCATCAGGCTTACGGCTATAATGCGAGCGGTTGGGGTAACGCTATTGAATGGCCGGGCAGCGCTCGGGCGTCAGGTTTACGTGTAGATTCAGACGAAGAACCTGGCACGGTTGCAATCTGGGATGTCGGCTATTTTGGTCATGCTATGTGGGTTGAGGCAGTCAATTCGGACGGTTCGATTATCGTCAGTCAATTCAACTATGACTACCATGGTACGTATAGCGAAATGAAGGTTTCCGCATCTCAGGCTGCGACCTTCCACTATATTCATTTCCGGTAGATCTTGCTTTTCTGCGGGCCGAAACCCTCAAAACCTTCTCAGAGCCGCCACGCGCGCAACTAGCGCCTAATACGCTTGTATAGGCTGAACGCGGCGTATTTCGGACGGTTATACACAAAGTCGATAGGGTTTTGATGGTCGATTTCATAGCCGCCGAAGCGTTTTTTGAAGCCGGTAACGCCGGACAAATGGGTGCCTTTGACTTCATCGGCTATGCCGCCAAAATTCAAAGTGTGCCAACCGCGTTTGCGGGCCTCCAAAATTGCGTTCCAGATTACGAAATACGGCGGTGCAATTTTGCGGAAGTCGTTGCTCGAGCCGGCAAACACATAGTGCATCACACCGTCGTAGGCCACGAACAGGGCGACGGCAGCCGGTTTGTCGTCGATAGTACACAGGGCCACAAACCCGTCACGTGCAGCTACCGTTTGCAGTACAGCTTCGTAATACTTGCGTTGGTGTAGACTGAAGCTATCGCGTCCGGCTGTGGTTTGCATGAGTTCCAGGAACGTATCAAAAGGCATTTTGGCAGGAGCAAAAAACTCCAGTTTGGCATTGGCACGTTCGGCCAGCCGCACATTATAGCGGGCGTGTTTGTGCATACCCATCCAGATGGTTTCTTGGTCGCCGGATATATCCAAAGCCCACTCGGCGCGCGGCTGCAGGCTGGCGGTGACGGCCAGGCGGTTCGCGACTGGCTTCAGATCGGGCAGTGCAGTCAAGCCATCACTATCCAATCGCACGAATGCGGTGCTGCTTCGTCGGGCAACCGGTTCAAAGAAGGACTGCAATGCTGCAGTGAGCTCGAGTGCCCATTCGCGGGCCACCGGTCCATATGGGCAATAATAGAAACTGATACCGCCGGGTGCATCATACTTCACGGCCAAGCCTGCTGCTACCGTCTTGTCACCATCACGCACGGCAAAATACACGACTTTTTTACCGTCGCGCTGCTGCCATTGTCCATAAAACGGCGCTTGCGGAAGTGGTATGGGCATGTCGGGTCGGCTCAAGTTTTTCAATGCGTCTGTGTATTCGTCGGCCGTGCACTCGGCCACTGTCAAGCTCATCTTCATTATGCCTATTATAACGCGCAAGTTCCTGTATACTGATACGGACATGAGGGTGAAGAGGCTGATGAAGAAACCGGACGCCAAACGGGTGCTGACTGCTGCCGGCGTGCTGGCAGGGCTAGTTGTGGTGTTCACGGCGGGGGTGATGACCGGTGACGGCCGCTTACATATCTTGCCACAGAGGCAATTTGCCGGGGAAACCGGGCTGCCAAGTTCTGTCGACTACTCCAGCGTTAATCAGCTGTATAACGTACTACGACAAAACTACGATGGCAAATTGACCCAAACCCAAATTCTGGACGGACTGAAGCACGGCTTGGCTGGTGCTCCGAATGACCCGTATACCGAATATTTCACACCTACGGAGGCCAAGACTTTTAATGGCGAGCTGCAGGGACAGAGCATCAGCGGCATTGGTGCCGAGCTCGATCAGGACACGCAGGGCAATATCGTCGTCATGTCACCGCTGCCTGGTCAACCGGCGGCGAAGGCTGGCGTCGAGGCCAAGGATATCATTGCCACGATTAACGGGCAGAGCACGGCTGGCATGAGCGTGAATGACGCCGTTGACAAAATCCGCGGCAAAAAGGGTACGAAGGTTATGCTTGGTATTGTACGCGGTAGCCAACAGCTGACGTTTACCGTCACCCGCGATACCATTCAGATTCCGACGGCAACTTCCAAGATTCTTGATGGTAACATCGGTTACATACAGGTCAGCCAATTTAGTAACGATACCTACGGACTGGTACAGAAAGCGGTCAGCGATTTTCAGACGCACGGGGTGAAAAAGGTTGTACTCGACCTGAGGGATGACCCGGGCGGGGAAGTGTCCAGCGCACAAAATATCGCCAGCCTGTGGCTATCGGAGGGCGCTACTATCGAACAGGAAAGGCGTGGCAGCACGGTCGTTGACACAGTGCAAGCTACGGGCACCGACCCGCTCAAGGGTGTGCCCACGGTAGTGTTGGTGGATCGCGGTTCAGCCTCGGCCAGCGAGATAACGGCGCTGGCGCTGCATGACAATAAAGCTGCGACCATTGTCGGTGAGCAAAGTTACGGCAAGGGCGTGGTACAAAACATAATACCGTTCAGCGACGGCAGCGCGCTCAAGGTCACGATTGCCAAATGGTATGCGCCGAGTGGCGAAAACATCAACCACAAGGGCATTACGCCAGACCAGGTGGTGCATATTAGTGACGCGGACGCCAAGGCCGGGAATGATACTCAGCTGAATGCTGCGCTTAGTTACCTGAGCTCAAAGTAGCGACCAGACTCACGACCTCTACAATCGGTGCAGTGCCCCAAGCTGTACACGTGGCTTTTACAGGAAAATCTTTGATTATTCCGGGATGGCGTACTTAACCACGATGGACTTGCTGCTATTCGGGACCACCGTCACTGTGTCGTCATAACCTACTCTTTCAACGGTAGCGTAGGGGCCTACGTACGCGTAGTCTGGCGGTAAATAAGTTACGGCGCCACGCTGCGTTAGCCCTCGATCTTGCGCGCGAACGTTGAAGTCTTCCTCCGATTTACATTCGCTCAGGCCGGCTTGAGCCAAGGCAGTGAGATAGTGCTCAGTCATAACACCCAAGGTGCCTTCTTCGATATCAGCTTCGAGGCGAGTCCATGGGATATCGGGTCGCGCGGCAGCTCTTGGGAGCTGTTGTGTTAAAGCACGACATGCCCTTAAAATGACCAGGCTACCGGATTCTGTGGTCTCAGGGTTGGTACCGGCAAGAGCTATAGTACCGAGCTCTTGCCAACCCCGGACACCCCACTTCTCTCGCACCTGCCAACTAAGGCCTATAGGCGCTTTCATCTCGATTATGGGACACAGACTGCCTTCAATGGCAAGGGGCTTCGTGAATATCTTAGGCATATTAGTGAGTTTATAGCAGACTTATGTTTTAGCTTCAATCGTTGGCATGAAAATCCTTGCTCATTCGAGACAAAACAGGTATAGTTCCTACCTAGTAAAGAGGTGAGTCGCGTGGCCAAATCCACGAAGTATATTATTGTTACTGGCGGTGTGCTTTCCGGACTGGGAAAGGGTATCACGGCCGCCTCTATCGGAAATCTCTTAAAAGCTCGCGGGCTCAAAGTTAACATTCAAAAATGTGATCCGTACCTGAACGTCGATGCCGGTATGCTAAACCCGCGTGAGCATGGCGAGTGCTTTGTAACCAAAGATGGCGCCGAGACGGACCTTGACCTGGGTCACTACGAACGCTTTATCGACGAGGAGCTGACCCAATCCAGCAGCATGATGGCCGGGCGCGTGATGCAAAAAGTCATTGACGATGAGCGGGCAGGGAACTACGCCGGGCAGACCGTGCAGTACATCCCGCACGTTACCGGCGCTTTCCAGGAAGATATTATGCAGGCTGCCGACAGCTTTGACGTCCACATCGTGGAAATCGGCGGCACAGTCGGCGATTATGAAAGCTTAGCGCTCATTGAAGCCGTACGTGAGTTGCCGTTTCGGGTGGGCCGCGAAAATGTACTGTACGTACATGTGGTATATGTACCTTTCCTAGGCGCCAGCCAAGAGTTTAAGACCAAGCCGGCCCAGAACGCGGTGCGAGATTTGCGCAGCTTTGGCGTCAATGCTGATGTATTAGTGGCGCGCGCCGAAAAGCCAATGCCTCAAGGGGTAGTCCGCAAATTAAGTATGTTCTGCGGTGTTCCGGAGGAAGCAGTGGCGCTGTTACCGAACGCGGCCAGCATTTACGAAGTACCGCTTACGCTTGAAGATACCGGCGTGGCTGAATTTATTTGTAACCGCTTGCAGCTCAAGCACCAAAAGCCCGATCTGAAAGAGTGGCGTGCTGTAGTAAAGAAGGCGACAACGCGGCAGCCGCATACGGTAAAAGTCGGCGTGGTAGCAAAATATCTCGATAACACGGATACGTATATGTCTGTGTTTGAAGCGCTGCGGGCTGCCGCCTGGGCCAACGACGCCACTGTCGATATCAGCTGGATCGAGGCCGAAGACTTGGAAAGGAAAAGCGACGCGGAAATTGGAAAAATACTAAACGTAGTCGACGGCATCTTAGTGCCGGGCGGATTCGGCAGCCGCGGGGTGGAAGGTAAAATCGCCGCCGCACAGTATGCGCTCAAGCACAAGCTGCCGTATCTGGGTTTGTGCTATGGTCTGCAAATGATGGTCATCGCCGCTGCGCGTCTGAACGGTCTGGACGGTGCAAACACCACCGAGGTCGACGCCGACACGCCGTATCCGGTCGTCGACATTCTGCACGGCCAAAAAGGCCTGGAAAGCACCGGCGGTACGTTACGTCTAGGCAATTACACTTGCCGTTTTGCCAAAGGCAGCCTGGCCGCCAAACTGTATGGTACACAAGATATCGTGGAGCGCCACCGTCACCGCTGGGAGGCCAATGCCCAGTATGTTCCGGAATATGAGAAGTGGGGTATCCTCCCCGTCGGCATCAACCCTGACAACAGTCTGGTAGAAGTCATTGAAGGTGTGGACCATCCGTTTCTGCTCGCCAGTCAGTATCATCCTGAGTTCAAATCACGCCCGAACCGCGCCCATCCGATGTTCCGTGGATTCATCGCTGCTCTCAAGAAATAAGCTCCCAGCTTAACGTAACCAGTTAAAAACACAACCGAGTTTGTGTTTTTAACCCCGTGCGCTACACTATAAACACATATGACGGACGACTTGAAAGACAAAAAGATTCTGCTTGTTGAGGACGATGACGCTTTAGCCAATGTGTACATGATGCGTCTGCGCGCCGAGGGCTTCGACGTCCGCCGTGTAGCTAATGGCGAAGACGCGCTGGCGGCCGCCAAGGACCACAAACCTGACCTGGTTTTGCTCGACGTCATGATGCCTAAAGTGAGTGGTTTTGACGTCCTGGACATTTTGCGCAATACGCCCGAAACTGCCAGCCTCAAAATTATTATGCTGACTGCGCTTAGCCAGGAAAGCGACAAGCAGCGGGCGCAGGGGCTCGGCGTGGACGACTACCTGGTCAAGTCGCAAGTGGTCATCAGCGATGTCATTGATCGCATCAAGTACCACTTGAGCCAGTAAGTATGGGATTTTCAATGTAGTTAAGTGGATGTTCGTGATCCTACTTGTAAGTGGTTAAAATTTCGAACATGTATCAGTGGAAGACTCAGACATAAAACCAGTCACTGCCGAATATTCGCCGGCCGTAGCTAATCTTGAACAACTTCAAGCTGGGCGAGATGCTTGGGCAGAGAAAACCGCTGATAGCAGGATACGTAGCATCTTTGCTGCTAGTGCGGTAGAAGATCGCCGGTATGCGGTCAGTAGTGCTCCGAGTAACGGGGTGCCATATGATGACGCACTTGGTGCATCTACGCTATTTTCCCTAGAGGCGCTAGGGATTGATGCGAGGCGCATCTTGATAGAAACAGGTGCTGACGCAGGTGCCTCAAACGAGGTTATAGCTTCTAAGACAATCGGCGGCGATGTCCTTGAAATTAGGCGCCAGGGTCATGGTGTGTCATTTATCGTTAATGCTGAATACCCTGATAGCTCAGGGGACCCATCAGCTGCTATTGGAGTTGCCCTACAAGAACGTATTGCCCAGTCACCGGTACAGCAGGCTATCATTGCAGCTAGAGAAAGATACATGCCTGAGTTTGATGACCCGATTCCGGATACTGTAGAGACAGAGCCTTTCAGTTATGTAGAAGATCCTTGGGCGACACTGACTTTTCTTACGGATAATGGTCTTGTTTGGAGCAGTGAAGGTATCGTTAGCAGTGTACGTAGCGGTATGCCACCGATCGAGGCCATTGACACGTTGCTTAACACTGTAAAAGTAGCCCGGAATGAGTTAGGCAATGTTACCAAGTTAAGTTGGAGCGACCTAGGTGTACGTCGGGAACTTGATATCGATAAACAGAATGGCACGCTCGTATTCCGTGCTAGGCGTCGGCCTACGGATTACTGGCTTGAACGTGCAAACCAATCTGGAGATACCTCATTACCATTCCTAGAAACTGAATGCGCCAAAAAGTTGAGCGATACTCTCGATAGAACTGGCCTGATGTTTCATCCTGAGCTACAACGTATGATGATGGACACCGATCATGACTCTAATCGCTATGGCTCAATATATACGCAGCTATCCCGCGAAATTGCCAAGTGGGTTAACAACCCCGATCGGGTACGGCTTAGCAATCTCTTTGTACCCTTTGATCCAGAGTTTATCGGTCCTAAACTTGTTGCTCGTGAGGGTGAAACGGCCCTGCGTCATTATAGGGAGAAGTACGCTGAAAGTGCTGATGACGTTGAAGCGCATGTACGGGCTATGTATGCTGGCGCAGATAAAATTATGGATGACATACCTGCCTCTACGCTCTTTGGCATGGTTGATGATGTCCTTGCTCGGGGATTGGGGCAAGCTGATACGGATTTACCAGTCACTGATGAGATTGTGCATATAACGTATGGTGCATGTTTTGATGTCACGTCTTATTATGTGGGCGCAGCTGCCGCCGCGCCGCAGCATAAGGGTCTAAAAAGTATAGAGGCTGACGGTGTGAAAATGCTCGAAAAGGAACATGGTATTCACACCTTTCTCACTCAGGAACCCGTTGTGTTTAATGGGGTAAGACTACCCAAGGGTGCACTATTCCAGAGATCAAGTGATAACAAATGGGCATTTCTGCGGTTGACGCCGTTCGCATTTGACGAAGCCAAGGATCAAATGGTCTTCGGCTCTGAGATCAGTAAGACACTACGGAACGAAAGGTCAGGTCTTATGAGGATGGGTGGAATAAGTATGTCCGGGCTTGTAGGCTATGCACGTGCTGGTGGCCGTATCAGTGTCGAAGATACGGTTGAAGAGCCGATCAGCTGGCCAGGGGATGGATACTTATAGTTGCTAAGATATGCCTCAGGTAATGTCTAACAGTGAGCATAGCATTGATGATGCAGAGTTGGTCTTTGGGCTTACTCAACTGTGACTTCGACGCGCGGGACGCTGCGGCCAGAGAAGGTTCGGACTTTGCGCGTTGTCATTTTGACAACGCCATCTTTGGCAGCATGAATGGTGAAGTTACGACTAGTGAAGGTGCCTTCGCCACCGCGCTTGCTACTGCCGACCTGACGAACGATAACCTGGCCGGTTTTGACCGCTTGGCCACCAAACAGCTTAACGCCCAGGCGCTGACCAACTGAGTCTCGGGTGTTTTTGGCGGTACCGCCGGCTTTGACGTGTGACATAGGTTATTTCCTCGTTAGCACTACTAATTCGCGGGCAACGATCTGGTCTTCGCGGTAATAGAGAAGCTGCGAGTCCCGGACGTGCTCAAACTTAACTCGATTATATCCCAATTCGCTTATCTGGTCAATAAGGGGTAGGTGCTTGAACTGGTCAGGGGCCGTTTGCCAGGCAGGGACCGCCACGCAAAGGCGCGCACCATCTACGAGCTGGCCATGAATATTTTGCAGGAACTTCTTGAGGATCAGATTGACTTCGCTGACGGTTTGAGCGAGGACTTCGGGTGAAGGCTTGGCGGTGAAGGGACGGCCCAGATAGGTTTCGCCAGCTACGAAGTTAGGAGCAGGCTTCCAATGGTGAGTTGTCGCATCGCCTACCTCTAGCCTGTAATCACGCTTATTTTCGGAATATGGGGTAATTTTATTACCGGGCAAGGCCAGGAACCACTGTAAGTTTGCGTCAGTATAATCAATCATGCGCTGGTCAAGGTCGCTGCCGTAGAGACCAAAGCCCATGAGTGAGGCTTCTTGTAAAACTACACCGGTACCACAGAATGGATCTAGAATGAGGCTACCATCACGCGGGTTAGTGTCAGAAGTTGCGAGGTTGATAATGATCTGTGCCAGTTTGGGCGGCAGCATACCGACACGGGCATCGCGCTTAGGACGCCCGCGGTCGCGCAAGGTATAGCTATCGATGTCCTGAACTTGGGTAGCGCGGGCGATGACCGTTTCGTCGTCACTGGTTGCGATTAGTAGTAATTCGATGCCGGTCGGGCCAGTGAGGTGATTGTGCAGTACCTGCGCAGTGTTGAGTTCAAGTTCGGGGTTAGGCGTGACGCGCACCGAGCGGCCTGTTTTCGCACGTAGAGTTTTTTTGAGCGTCAAACCGGCGGCGTTCAATTTGGCTGGTGTGATTTTTAAGTCGAAAGCACTCAAGCCCAGCTGAATTTTGCCCTCAGGAAGAGCAATGGCAAGTTCGACCACCACTCGCGGCAACTCGCGTTCAATGGCTTTCCAGTCGGTGCTTGGCAGTGTGGCCACGACGTGGCCCAAACGCGTGCTGCCGCCTAGGCGGGCAAAGTCAATTTCGCCCGTAGGCAAGTTCAAACCGGCCGCTTGCGGACCGGCCACCGAAACAGCCTCGGCGCCGTACAGACTTTCCAACTCGGCCAGACCCAGCGCTGGCTGGCGGCCTAATACGCACACGGATTGCATAGGTGTATTTTAGCGTACTTTTGCGGTTTTATGATTTTGCAGTTGGTTGGGCTTCGTACTAAATCCAGGAGGGTGATAGAGTAAAATAAAGAAATGGCCGAAGATTCGTTTGTCCGGCGGCGCTGGAAACTCATCGTTAATCTTATAACTATCGTGGCGCTGCTGCTGCTGATCGTAACTATTCGGGGCCAACTGGAAGATACCTTCCGCAATCTATTTAAAGTACACGCGTGGGCACTGCTGCTGATACTCCCGGCAGAGTTTTTAAACTACGACGCCCAAGCGCGGCTGTACCAAGGTCTGTTTGGTGTCATGGGCAACATGCTAGGCTACTGGCGGTTGTTTGCCGTGTCATTGGAGCTGAACTTCGTGAATGGCGTGTTTCCGAGCGGCGGAGTGACAGGTATCAGCTACTTTGGCGTGCGGATGCGCGACAGTAACATTACGTCGGCGAAGGCAACGGTCGTACATTTACTCAAACTGGTTTTGCTCGTACTGAGCTTTGAAGTACTAATAGTTTTTGGGCTATTTTGTTTGGCGATCGAGGGCCGGATGAACAGCATTATCTTGCTCGTGGCGGGGATGCTGACAACCGTAATGGTCATCGGTACCGGCGGGTTCGCGTACATCATCGGCAGCAAGAAGCGGATCGCGGGGTTCTTTACATGGGCAACACGGGTGCTTAACCGGGTGCTGGCGCCGTTCCGGCGCGGCCGCAGCGACACGATAAACGTGGAGCGTGCACGGTTGCTGTTCGAAGATTTGCATGCTAATTACATGCTTATACGTAGGGACAAGCAGAAGCTTAAATGGCCATTCTTTTGGGCGCTGATGGCCAATTTTTGGGAAATAGCAGCAGTGTACGTGGTGTATATCGCATTCGGGCAGTTAGTTAATTTCGGCGCGGTGATTCTGGCATATGCCGTGGCAAATTTTGCGGGATTGGTAAGCGTACTGCCGGGGGGTGTGGGTATTTACGAGGGGTTGATGACGCTGGTACTTACAGCTACCGGCGTACCCTCACGCATATCATTACCGGTAACGGTTATGTACCGCGTGTTGAACACGCTGATCCAGCTACCGCCCGGCTACTATTTTTACCACCAAACACTCCACGCGGTTAAAAAACCGGCGGAGCTGGATGTCGCATGAGCGAGCTGCTGATTTTGGGCGTCAGCGATTTTGTAACGTACGTGAACCAGACGCTTGAAACGGCGTACCCATACGTAACTATTGAAGGCGAGCTGGCGAATTTCCGCGTGAGTCGGAACCGGTGGGTGTATTTTGATCTGAAAGACGCGGAAGCGAGCGTGCGGTTTTTCGGTACGGTGTACGCGTTGCCGGGACCGCTTGAGGACGGGATGGTGCTGCGCGTCAGCGGCAATCCGCGCTTGCATTCGCAGTTCGGGTTCAGTGTGAATGTGCAGACGATTACGCCGGTGGGCGAGGGGAGCCTGCGGCGGGCGGCTGACTTGCTGGCAGCTAAATTGCAGGCCGAAGGTTTGTTCGCGTTGGAGCGCAAACGGGTGCTGCCGTATCCGCCGCGTCGGATCGCGCTGTTGACGGCGGATAAGTCGGCCGCGTATGTGGATTTTTTGAAGATATTGAATGCGCGTTGGCGGGGAGTGACCGTGGAATTTTTTGACGTGCAAGTGCAGGGTGAACCGGCCGCAAACCAGATTGTGTCGGCCATCGCGGCGGTCAACGCGCTGCCGGAACCACCGGAAGTGCTGGTATTGACGCGCGGTGGAGGTAATGCTGACGACCTGGCTGCGTTCAATGACGAGCGGGTGGTGCGGGCGGTGGCGGCCAGCCGCGTGCCGACGCTGGCGGCGATCGGCCATGAGGTGGATATAAGTCTCGCGGAATTGGCAGCCGACCAACGGGCCAGCACGCCGAGCAATGCCGCAGAGCTGCTCACTCCTGACCGCGCGGTGGTACTCGGGCAACTACGCGAGGTGCGAACCGGTCTGAATGAGACGCTGAGAGCATTCGCGGCTCGGCGTCGTGAGTGGTTGATACAGCAACAAGCCAACTTACAGCATGGGCTGCAAACAGCTTTCCGGACCGCACGGACGCAGCTACAGGCACGTACGCAGCTACTTGAAGCATACGACCCGGCGGCGGCTTTGCGGCGCGGTTACGCGCTGGTACGGGCGGAGGGTAGAATCATCCGGCGGATTCATGACTTACGGCCCGGCACGGCAGTGAGCCTACAATTGAGCGACGGTGTGGCGCAGGCTACAATAACAGATACGGAGGTGTATTATGGCGAAAAAAACTGATAATTTTGACTACCGAACCAAAGCCGACGAGCTGGAGCACATCGTGACTGCGCTGCAGGACCCGGATATCCAGATAGACGAGGCCACCAAACTACATGCAGCCGGACTTAAGCTGGTCGAGGAGCTAGACGCGTATCTTAACCAGGCCGAAATTATCGTAAAGAAGCACGTCGCGGACAGCGCATGACCTGGCTTTTTGCGGCCTTTTGTGTGCTGCTACTGGCGTTTGGCGGCGTACTGCTGCGCGGTGCGCCGTATCTACCTACGCTTGACGCGCAGGGCAGGGCGGCACTGGAGCTACTTGACCTTAAGCCCGGCCAGACGCTGTTGGAGCTCGGCAGCGGTGACGGCAAAATGCTGGTGCTGGCCGCGCGCAGCGGCCTGAACGCGGTTGGCGTGGAGCTGAACCCGTTTCTGGTGGCGATAAGCTGGCTGCGGACGCGCCGTTACCGCAAACAGGTGCGTATTATTTGGGGTGACTTTTGGCACGTGACCTGGCCGCCGTGCGACGGTGTGTTCGTGTTTCTACTCAGTTCGTTTATGCCGAAGCTGGAAGTGCGGATGCAAGTGGTTAAAAAACCGCTTGCCAGTGTCGCGTTCAAAATTCCCGGCCGCAAAACTAGTGCCGAGAAGTCCGGCGTGTTTTTGTATCATTTTTGACAGTTTGGACTGGCAAAAAAGCCTCGGTCCGACTACACTATAAGCAGTATGAAGCAATTGATCGGGCAGCGCGGTGAAGCCAGCGTGCTACTGATACCGGTTATCGTCCTGGCTATATTATTCGTGGCCGCGGGCAGTTTTGCGACGTGGGCATACAGTGGTCGGCAGGATTATAAAAACAATGCCGACGCAAAGATAACAGCGGCTGTGAACGCAAATACCAAGAGCGTGCAGACCAAGGATGCCGCACAGTATGCGGAAGCCGCTAAAAATCCGCTTGCCACATACACCGGGCCAGATGCCTACGGTAGTGTCAAGATCAGTTATCCCAAGACCTGGAGCGCGTACGTGGACACAACCAATAGCGGCACGCCGCTGAATGCCTATTTCCATGCTGGGTATGTGCCCTCCATTGATTCGCAGCAAACCTATAACCTGCGCGTGGAAGTCAGCTCTCAAAGCTATAGTTCGGTATTGGCGAGTTATAGCGGGCAGGTGAAGAGCGGAAAAATAACCGCGGCACCATATTCATTCCCCACAGTCCCAAGCGTTGTTGGCACGAAGCTGGCCGGTGCCGTGGTGCAAAATCAGACGAATGGTGGATCGGGCACACTGGTGCTGGTTCCGCTGCGGAGCACGACGCTCGAGGTCTGGACGGAATCGAACGATTATCTGAGTGATTTCAATACGTATATTTTGCCGAACCTGACTTTTTCACCTTAGCGGTACTCCAATTTGGTGTATTGTCGACGGAATACTGTGCTCTCCTCGTTCTCCCATATTTCTAAT
>CAZMWE010000022.1:0-15455 GCA_964570005.1 uncultured Candidatus Saccharibacteria bacterium
TTGAGAGACTTATGTGTGAGGTGGAGTTTTGGGAGGTGTTTTAGGGAAAGAACGAAGGTTTTTGATATGGTTATCCTTCTCTAGTCCATATGTTGACTGTCGAATAGGTAAGCTTGTCGCTCATGAGACACCCGCAAGCGAGTTTCTCATCGTGCCGGGCAATTGGAATACATTTGCTCGGGCTGCCCTTCCCCGTCTGTTAACGGTTTAGAGAGTATTGGTTTCCTATTCGATTTTTGCCGGATTGTTAAGGTGCGCGTAACTTACAGCCGCTTCAGCCCATACCTACTCCGCCGCCATGATGCGCCAGTATTTGCCCACGGAAACCGCCGAGATATCTTTGTCGATACCCGCGTAATCCAGCAGGTGCTGCTCCAGCGTGATTCTGCCCTGTTTGCCGTCCGGCGCCTGTTCGATTTTGCCCATGCGGAACTGTACGTTCAGGTCCGCGATGCGCTCATCCAGAATGTCGCCTTCCAGCCTGGGTTCGACCAGCTGGTCCCATACATCCTTGGGGTAAAGGTGCAGGTACTTACCAAATCCCCGGGTAATGACTGCTCCGCTCGCAAACTTATCGCGAAGTTCGGTCGGTATTGTCAACCGCCGCTTCTCGTCAAGCTTACGCTGGAAGTAGTCCACCTGTGTCATTGGTTATGTAAGTTTGAAGTTACTAGTGAGTTTTTGTTTTTTATTTTGCGGTAGGTAGGGTTGCTACCTACCATTACCCACTGACATGAGTGTACTACCCACTCACACCCACTTACAAGTACTTTTTAGCAAAAACGAGGGTTTGTACCCTCTTTTTCCACAGAAACCTAAACCTGTGTATAATCAACACAACATATAGCGCACCGCCTGTGTTACATGGCGCTACTTACCACCGACCGTCGTGTTACGAATACCGACATTGAGGATAATAGGCGGATGCCCTGTCTCGGCATCCCGCAAATAGACGTTATCCATCACGGCTGGCGGCGTTGGCACCGCCTGCAGCGCCCGTAGCATTTCCCCGCTACACTTCACGCTGGTAAGCAACAGTGCGGCAATTGCCACGATCATGCTGCCATGCCAGTGAATGGGATGAAGATGCCGGTGCAGTGTTTTTGTTTTCATGGTTTTATAGTCAAAAATATTTGTTTTACTATTTATTTTGAAATAGTAAATACATAGTAGCAAAATATAAGCATTTTGTCAATTTTGTGTGATAAAACTAAAGCGACCGGATTTAGCCCGGCCGCTTCCCTGTTTGATCGTTTTAACGTTATTCAGGCTGCGCGAGCGCGTCGAGCAGGGTGATGTCATCCTCATCAAGGATAATGTTTAGAGCCTTCATATTCTGCTCTAGGTGCTCTACCCGGCCGGTACCCGGAATTGGCAGACAGACGGGCGAGTGCTGCAGCAGCCATGCCAATCCGATCTGCCGGGAAGTCACGTCGTGCTTCTTGGCGATTTCGTCGATGGTCTGCTGGTTAAGGCCACCGGCATTACCACCCATAGGAAAATACGGTATAAAAGCAATGCTATTTTCCTCGCATACCTTGAGCACATCTTCGGAGACGCGGTTTAGCACACTGTAGCTGTTTTGTACGCTAGTGATTTGGCCCATGCCCATCGCCGTTTGCAGCTGTTCCACGGAAATGTTGCTGAGGCCCACATGTTTGATTTTGCCTTCGGCCTGTAGGTCAAAAAAAGCTTTGACCGACGTTTCGAATGGAACCTTCGGGTCCGGCCGGTGGAGCTGGTACAGGTAAATCTGCTCAACACCCAGGCGGTGCAGACTACCTTCGACCGCCTCGCGGATATGCTCAGGTGTGCCGTCCGGTACCCACACTCCTGGGCCAGTCCGGGTCTGCCCGCCCTTAGTGGCAATGACGAGGTCCTCCGAATACGGTGAAAGTGCATCATGGATGAGATCTTCCGAAAGAGCCGGACCGTAAGCATCAGCCGTATCGATAAAGTTTACGCCAAGTTCAACTGCCCGCTTGAGAGTGGCCTTGGCCTCTTCGATATTCTTCGGAGGTCCCCAAATCCCCTCGCCGGTAATACGCATCGCGCCGAACCCCAGACGATTGATTATCTTGTCGCCAAGTTGCATTGTTTTGTCCATGTAAGTCCTCCTAGGCGTCGGTTTCGAACGGTTGGCCATTAACAGCTTTTATAAACGTAATCCCCTGGGCAGCGAACGTCTGCTCCAGCCTATCATACAGCCCCGTGCGGGCCTCGTCACGCCAATGCCAGTCGTGGATCGGCACGATATATTTGGGCTTCAGCTCCAAGGCAAGATCGACGGCTTTTTGGGTCGAGCCCCACGGTGCCTGTACCGGGAGTGCGAGCACCGGCTTGGTAGCGATAAAAGTATGGCTGTCGCCGGGGTGAGTCAGGGTGCCCAGATAGTGCACGCCTATGTTCTGCGGTGGCGCCAGAAACGGCTCGTGGCCCTCGTGGGGTGCCAAAAACAGCTGAATACCGTCGGAAGAGACACCGGTGGCCGCGACGTTTTTATCACGAAGCTGCTCGATTATTTCAGGGGTGGCGGTGATGCGCGCCTGCGGATACAGCACCGCGAGCTGCTCGACCAGATCAAGGTTGAAATGGTCAGAGTGGACATGGGTAATGATAATATCGTCTAACTTGGGCAGCGTGTTGAGATCGACGGTACTGTAGATGCCTGGGTCGAACAGCGCAGTCCGCTCCGGAGTTTCCAAGAGCAGGCAGGCATGCCCCAGTTTGGTAATTTTCACGGTCGTTACTCCTCCTTGACTGCCTACAGTATAACGCACCGGCTTAGGTGTCGGCTATGGAATCCGCTACGCCGCGCGTTTTCTGCGGAAACGAAGGTCGTGATAAGCCAGTTCACCGCGGTGGGTATCCAATCCGTCGATATACGCTTCGAACTCTTTGAGCAGTGTGCTGTAGCGTTGGTTAGGCGTCAGCAGTTTGAGCAGTTTGCCCTGCTGCGCCAGGTATTCCACCAGGCCAAAAAAGTCGCCGTCGCCGCTCACTAGTACCGCTTTATCGTAATTGTCATATTCCTTCATGGCATACAGCACCAGATCGGCATCAATGTTACCTTTGACAATCGGCTTCGGAGCGTCTTTACCCTCCTGCTCGTCTTCCTGGCTTTGCTGAGCCTTGACCTCCAACGTGGGCTTGAGCACTACTAGGTAGCCATGCTCGTGCATCAGCTCGTACAAGCTTTCGTTCTCGACCATGTAGCCGATAAACATATAGGCATGTGTCACGTTATATTCATCAGCTAGCCACTGGCGGAACCGCCTCCAGTCCATTTTCCAGCCGATTTTCTGCACGCCCAGGTTTAAGTTCTGGCTATCAATGAAGGCATAATTGCCTCTAGGTTGTGGTTTAGATTTCGGCTGAGCAGAACGCCTGCGGCGACCCGGTTGATTCATATGCTTATGATAACACTTGAGCGTGTATTTTAGTTTTTAGTGAGGATCTCCAGCAGTTCGGGCCCATAGCGGTCGAGCTTACCCTGGCCCATACCCTTAACGCCGAGGAGCGCCTGAGTGGTTTGCGGTTTGCGGCGAGCTAGCTCCTCGAGCAGCTTGTTGTGAGCAATGATATACGCGGGCAGATTATCTGCTTCGGCACGCTGGAGCCGCCAGCTCTTCAGTCGCTCAAATAGCGCTTCGTCGTACGGTGCGGGCACGTCGACATAATATTCTTCAGTTTGTTCCGGTTCGGGCTCGTTAGCTATGTCTTCGGTGATGTTGGCCAGCCCCTCTGAGCTAGCACGCAGGTCGGCGTCAAATTCGAAAATCATCGGGTGCATGGCGAGTGCCATCTGGTTGATACCAGCAAGGTATACGCCGTCCATGCTACGCACCCGGCTCAGAGCGACATACCCCATGCCGGGTGTAAAGCTGCGGCTCAGGTCGATTTCGGCCGCGTCTAGGCTCATGCCCTGACTCTTGTGAATGGTAATGGCCCATGCCAGACGCAGCGGCAGCTGGGCGACCTCGGCCCGCGTGCGCCCGTCTTCTTCAAGCTTCCAGCTGTGGCGCTCGACTTTTATCTCACGGCCGTTCGGCAACCGTACGATGGGCGTGTCGCCGTCAAAATCTACCACCCTGCCGCGCGTACCGTTCACAAAGCCGGCCCCGAAGTTATTGGCCACAAACATTACTTCGGCGCCCTTTTTCAGTTCTAGACGTTCCGGTGCAAGGACGCTTTTTTGCAGCTGCTCCACCTTGGTCGCCTGGCCACTGGTCTGCGCCTGGTAGACTTTGCCCTCGTCCAGGATGTCTTTTAGATGGCGATCGTTAATACTATCTACATCCATGTTGTGGCTATAGAGCCGTGTGACTACCAGGTCACCAGGGCGCTGCTCACGCAACCGCTCGGTGAGCGCCGCTTCGTGCAGTTCATTCACATCGCCGCGCCGCATAGCTTCCAGCAGATCAAGCAGCGGATCGCCTGCTTGTGCCTGACGATGCTGCTCGGTGATATAGCAGATTTTGGGGTTCAATTCTGTCCAGGCGGCGCTTAAGTGCGCAAAGTCAGCTACATCAGTGCCACGCGAGATAGGTGGCAGCTGGAACAAATCACCCACCAATATCACTTGCAAACCGCCGAACGGCTCATCGCTTTTACGCAGCAGCTTAGCGACCTCGTTGACCATATCGAGCCGGTGGCCGTGCAGCATGCTTACCTCGTCGATAACCAGCACGTCCGCACCGTTATAGCGCTTGATCAGCCGATCGTTTTTGGCCAGATTGTCTTTGTCCCAATCGCTCAAAAATTCTTTAATACCCAGCCCCGACCAACTATGGATGGTCGTGCCGCCGATATGCGTCGCCGCGATACCGGTGCTGGCCGTGACAGCCACGTTCTTGCCCGCCCGTGCAGCACGCCGGATGAATTGGTTCAGCACATATGTCTTACCCGCACCCGGCGCGCCGGTTAAGAACACTGAGCTACCGTCCAACATCACTCGTAACGCTTGCGCCTGCCTCATATACCCCTTATTGTACCGGCCGCATTTCAAGTTGTCCGCTGTAGTTTTTACTCAGACAGCAATATCAAAGAAGTAACTCGTTGTGACCAGCTGCTCGTCCCCCTGGACTACCAGAGAGGTCTCTTTGTTGACTAGCTTATACGTCAAGGACTTCCCTTCTAGCGTGACCCTAAGGGTCTCGCCTACCGATAGAGGGATGCCACCCTGCCAGTCATATTGGCCTTGGTAATTGCCGTCGTTAAAAGTCGCCATAGTTGTCTTTTTAATCATAGCTATACATTAGCAGACTATGCACCGTCGGGAATTTGGGCCATCGGATTGTCGTCTTCTTTGTCCGGCTTGAGCAGGCGCTTTTTGATAATTTCGTAGCGCTCACCGGTGACCGGGCTCTCCATATAGTCATCATTCATCAGGTTGATGATCTTGCTCATGTCTTTATCGTCAATAACGATAATTGCGCCGCTGTCATCCGGCATGACGCCCAGATCCAGATCTTCGGACTGCTGCAAAATCTGGTCCTGGGTGATTTTGCCTACTTCCAACTTTTGGAGCTTTTTGACCAGTGCCTTTTTATCCTTAACGAGTGATTGGATACCCTGCCCTTCGGCAAAACTCAGTCGGTATGTTTCTTCGATTTCGCGGATCTTGCTTTCGGCAATCGCCTGCTCTTTAGCATCGTAACCGAACAGCGTCTTGAGTTTGGGCTGGCTAAACACGTACAGGTCTTGGTCGATGACGAGCAGCTGCGGGTCGGTTGGCAGCCGCAGCGCCGCATCGGCATCAAACGGGATAAATTTGTCACCGCGCAGCATCCACCCCACCTTACCCTTCATCACCTGGCTCTTGGGCAAGACTTTTACCACATAAAACGGCTTGGCCATCTCGGGATGGCGGACGCGCGCCAGCACGCCCTTCATGTGATTGATGTCGTGCTCGTCCTCTTTGAACAGCACGATTTCGTGTTCCTGGGTTTTGAGCCAACCGAGCGTTTCGCGCAGTTTTTCCACTTTGCTCACCTGAGTACGCTGCAGCACCAGTTCCTCGGCCTCGGCTTGCTCAAAGCCGCGCACGATCAGGCCCTTATCAACCCCCTCCAGGATAAATTCGAGCATTTCGTCGATAAAAATCGGCTCCAACTGCTTTTTAAGTTGCTCTGCCAGATTGGTCTTGTACAGCACATAGTTTTTGCTGATAAAAAACAGCTCGACTTTCAGTTCATCTTTGTACTGCACCAGGTTGTTGGCCCACGCGAATACGTCGGTTTCTTGGTAGTTTTCCGGCCGGTAGCCATCATCCGGCACAATGTCTACTGGAGCCGAATGTGCTGGGGTTTGTACGGTTGGTTCCTGAGGTGGAGTTGGCACCGCGGCTTCGGCGGCTGGAGAGTTTGCGTCAGTGTCCATCAGAAAAATATTGTACCGTAAGTCTTCCGGCTCGCCTGCTGTAAAATTTGCCTAATGCACTTTAGCGTGGCAAGGTGATGTCGGCCTCTTTGGCAATTAGCCTGATGGTCCCCGTATACTTCAATAACTTTTTTGCTCGAAGCGCAATTTGGCAAAGCGTTTGCTGTAAAATTTCATGGGCACGGACCGACGCAAACTTATTTATGAAAGCCCGGACGTACCTTTGACTGCCGCACCGCAACGACAGTACCACTGGTAACCGCAGGATCTCCCAGTAACCGATGCACAGTCCGGGCGACTATCTCGACTGGCTGAGCGTCACTGATATTTTCCGGGAAAAAGCGTGCATAGGCCTGAGTAGCAGTATCAGCCGGCGAAACACCATACACACGTGGGCCACTGGGATAATCCTGGCTCAGACCCACTAGCATATCCTCCAGCCCGCGTTTGCTTACATAGTACGGTAGCCACCCCGAAGCACCATCGGCAAATGTGCCGCTAACCCCTATCACCGCCCCATTCTTTGGCATCTTGGGCAGGAGATTGCTCAGCAGCACCATGAAGCCGGTCAGGCTTACGTTCATAATATCGGCGATTTGGCCGGCGGAGTAGTCCTCAAGGTCTTTTCGATACACACTCTCGTCATCATGCCAGACACCAGCCACATGGATTACGGCATCTAGTGCAGTCACATCCTCTATAATCTTTTCGGTCTTCGCACCAATACTATCAAGCTTAGATAGATCCAGCTCTTTACGTGATGGAGCTATAACGCTCCACCCTTCACCGCTCAGTGTGCCGGCAATCGCACGACCGATATCCGAACTGCCGCCGGTTATGAAGGCGGTCTTCACAGTCGCGCGCCTTGGCGGGCTTTGTTAGCCCATTCGTCGGCCAGCTCGTTGCCGGGGTCATTATTATGACCGCGCACCCAGATCAGCTCAGCCTTACTGGCCTTGTATAGCGGGTACAGTTCCTGCACCATGTCGAGGTTCTTGATAGGGCCGCCGGATTTTTTCCAACCCTTGGCCGCCCAACCCGGTGCCCACCTGGTCAGCACGTTTATCCAGAACTCACTATCGGTGTAGATTTCGCACGGTTCCCCTGCCGCCAGCTTTAGCGCGTTCATGAGCGCGTAGCCTTCCATGCGGATGTTGGTCGTCTGGCGCGAACTCACCCCCGAACCGTCCGGTTCGGTACCGAGCGCCGCCGGCTTGCCGTCCATAATCACGGCATAGCCACCCGGACCGGGATTCGGGCTGGCGCTGCCATCCGTATAGTATCTAAACATCAGAATATCATTATAACTGGTCCGGGTTTTCGGGCACGATAATCCACAAGATAATATATGGCAGGAACCCGGGCAGCCCGCCCGGCAATAGCAGAATCACCGCGATAATCCGCACGACGACCGGATCGATATCGAAATATTCAGCCAAGCCGCCACACACGCCAGCAATCATACGGTCGTTGAGTGAGCGATACAGTCTTTTGGTCATATGTTTATTTTAACCCTATTTTGCTGTGCGCCCGCAGCCAGGCGGCGATGGTCGGCACGTCCAGGTGCTCCACCGCCACCTGTACTGCGAGATCTTCGAGCTCTTGGGGTGTGGCAGTTTGCGTGATATCGTTACGCAGCAAAAGCACACCAGCCACCGCTACACCCGACCGCTTATTGCCATCAGCAAAGGCGTGGTCGCCAATAATATTGCGCATATATACCGCCGCTTTTTCGAATATGTCCGGATACTGCTCTGCGCCAAAAACCTCCTGTTGCGGCGCCAGCACGACAGATTTCAGCCGTTCCTCGTCGCGTACACCATGGGTGCCGCCATAGTCTTTAATCACCTGAAAATGCAAGCGCAGGATCTCTTCCAGCGTCAGATATTTTGTCATTACCGGTTTGCTAGGTTTTTCAGTGTCTCGCCGTATTGCCGTTTAAAGTTAGCGTAATCCTTCATAACGTCGTCCTGTACCGGGACTTCCGGTTCGAAGGATATGCGTAACCGATCGCCTGGCTTTATACCGTAGCGCTTGAGATCCTTGGCGGGTAGTGTCACCCCCATGCTGTCACCGATTTTGATAGCCGTTTGCGTAGTTGTCGTCATAGTATGAATCGTAGCACACATGGCAAAGCATTACAATATTATTATAATACTTTACAGAGGTAGACGGTAATCTGGTTACGGGTGCAGCCAGCCCAGTATCAACGCCATGACAAGCACCGTGACCAGCTCATGCGCGGAGTTCAAAATGGTGAGCTTTTTGCGGCGGCCTTCAAACGTATCGTGCACATACAAACGGCCGGCTGTAAAGCCCAACCAGAGCCACAGCGCCAGCATCAGTGTGTCCTGAAGGTAGCTATCATGCGTGAAACGAGTCGCCAGAAACGCCGTGGCAGCCAGCACATAGGCCATGACCAACGACGCCATAAATACGCTGCCGTACACCCAGGCCATTGCCGCCGGCTGCTGCGACTTACGCATTTTCTCCATATTGACCCCGGTCAGCTTCATCCACTGTTTGCCGAACGCTGCCGGCATGTACCACAAGCTGCCCACAACCATACTCGAGACTGTTGCCAGTAACACACCCCAAACGTTGACTTCGATACCCATCATCCCAAAAACCTCCAGTTAATTATAAGCTGATTATGCTCCGGTGCGCGGTGGTTGTCCATGATGGGCTTAAGGCGTGATGCATCTAACGCTCGGGAGCGAAATACGCCCGCATCTGGCGGCATTCGTCTGCTGAAACAAATTTGTAATCAGTCGTGGCTAAAGCGGCCGGGTCCACCCAGTCAAAGCGTGCGTGCTCATCGGACAGAGTGATTTGTCCGCTTTCATATTCGGCTTTAAAGTAAATTGCCGCAACGTGGTGTGCAGTACCGCTGAACGTATAGGCACGCTTGGTCACAAACACCGTTTCACCTACCTTTATGTGCAGGTCCTGGCCCAGTTCCTCCGCCACTTCGCGTTCCAACGATTCCTCCCACGTGAGGTTACACTCACTCGCATCTACCCTACCACCTGGAAAATCGAGATAGCCATTCGGTGAAATGAACGTGAGCAATTTGCCGTCTTTAAAGAGCAGCGCCTTTACGGTCACTTGATATAGCATGTGATTTGTGGACACTACCGGCTACTCCTTAAGTATCGCCTCATGATACCACGCATGTAGCGCTACAGAGACGGTTTGATGATTTCCCAGAGCTTGGGGAGTTCGGTGAATTTTGAGCCGAGGTGATGGCCCCTATGCACGATGGTCAGTGGCGCATCGAGTTGCTTGGCGAGTTGTTTGGCCTGCTCCAGCGGGCAGAACGGGTCGTTGTCACCATGCAGGAACGCCAGCTTGTCGGCCCTGGCTTTGATGGCCGCGAAATCGAAGCCGTCCGGCGGGAACAGCTTGTCGAACTGACCCGGTTCCCATGTAAATCCTGTGGGAGCTTTCGGCGGGCCACCAGCCCAGGCGCCGACCATCACGCCCAGGCGAATATGCGGACAGCGCGGGTTCATCAGCAAGTTCAGTACCTCAACCGCACCCGATGAATGCCCTACCATGATAGTATCAGCCATGTCACGGCTGCCAAGAATGCGGTCGTCCCATAGTTCTCGGTTCGGCGTGTGCGCTTCCGGCAGCTGCGGCACCCACACCTGGTAGCCTTCAGCCTCCAGCTTACTTTTCAGCCACGGGAACCAGTTTTCCTCCGGTGTCCCATCTGTCCCATGCAATATTACTGCCCGTTTCATTTCTCTGCTACTTTGCTTTTCTCTTTTACAACCACCTCGCCGGATTGGGCAAATTCACAAGCTAACCCAAGGAACTGCTGTTTGACCGCCAACTCTTCGTGAAAAAACGGAGCCTTCATATCATTTCCCTATTCGAATATTATGCCACAAATATGGTCTACATATACAGCTCTTTGTAGGCGGCCTGGAGGACATCCAGCGCGGCAGCGTAGCGTTCGCCGCGGGCGCTGGCCGGCGTGCGGCGCAAACAGATTACCCAACCACCCGCCGTTGCGCTTGATGATGATCCCCCCGTAGCTTTTTGGCAGCGCGATTTGCCCCACCAGATAGTTTTCGGCGTTGCCGCGGGCCGGAATGAACGTGTACAGCTGCACGATGTGACCGTTCCATTCGCCGATCACGTGGTTGTTGACATCGGAATTTTTGAAGCTAGCTTTGCCGAACAGCTGGCCGCGTTGCGGCAGCAGCAGCCAGCCCCAGTCCAGGCTGTAGAACATACTATTGCTGGTGGCGAACTGCCCCAGCGCTACATCATACAGACGGCCGTTAGCCGTCGCCTGGTCGATCCGCATCAGATCCCAGGTGTTGCCATTGCGGTCAAACCACCACACTTCCTCGAAAGTACTGTTATCGGTGTAGAGTGTCTTGCTAGTAGCAATATCGATCAGCTGATCATTTGCGGTGGCCTGGATAGCCATGCTCAGCGCATCCTGGTCATCGATGGCCGCATCGATCACATTGACCGGATTAGCTGAAAGGATTCTGGGGCTATCAACCACATTCACGCGGCCCATCTGTTGCAGCGCCGTCATCATCAGCTGGGCGTGTTGGTAGTAGTGCGGCTCCAGGTACGATTGCATATGTTGCACGTTACAAGTGCTCCAGTCATGCTGATAGGAGTAAAACACGTCGCTCACTCTCTGCCGTACCGCATCCTCCCGCCAAGCTGGGTCCTTACTGGCAGCAAAATCCAGCCTCTTTTTGCCCGTGGCAAACTGCCGCCTGAATTTACCCAGCCAGTCGTTGAGCCCACTATGCACGCCTACGACACCACCGATGAATGCCAGCGAACCAAAGAGAATTCCTAGCCAGAACATCGGCACACTCACCAACAGTACTACGATGCTGCCGACGATAACCGCCACCCACCGTGAAGTGTGCCGCCTGCACCACCGGGTGACAAAATGTGCCGGGAAATAACCGATTGCGGCAATGACGCCCATTCCACCACCGCCCCCGCCACCTGCACCGCCGCCACCGGAGCCACCCCCACCGGCGCGCGCGATGACATGGACACACGGCCCAGCCAGCTGTAGAAGTGTTTGCATACGGCTAGTATTGTAACTGCTCGGCCAGATCTGCGATAGCCACGCGGGATTGTTGGGTCGTGTCGCGGTGGCGGACGGTCACGGTGTCTTTTTGCTCGTCATCCAGCGTGTCAAAATCGACCGTGACGCAGTACGGTACCCCAATTTCGTCCATTTTGCGGTAGTTTTTACCGATGTTGCCAGTATCCACCCACATGACTGCACCCAACTCTTTTTTGAGCATGGCGTAGATTTCGCGGGCCTTGGCGACTAACTCCGGCTTGTTTTTGGCAAGTGGCAGCACGGCAACTTTGACAGGTGCCAGGTGCGCGGGCAGTTTGAGGAAAATGCGCTTTTCGCCATTTATTTCGTCTTCGGTGTAGGCAGCACTCAAGACAGCCATGACGTGACGGTCCAAACCAAATGTCGGCTCAATGACGTGTGGCAGAAATGCTGCGCTGCCATCTTTCGGACGGTATTCGAGATTCTTACCGGACTTTTCCTGATGGTTCTTGAGATCAAAATCAGTCCGGTACGCTAAGCCTGAGAGCTCCTGAAAACCTAGAGTCGGGAAATCATAGTAGCAGTCTACGGTGCGCTTACTATAGTGGGCGCGATCCGCCTCGGGCACTTCGTGCTCTCTGATCTTCGCATGGCCTAGACCAAGCAGTTTGAACCAGTCGTGCTGCGCTTTCAGCCATTGTTCAAAGATAGTATCCCATTCCTTAGGGTCGATGAAATATTCGAGTTCCATAATCTCCAGCTCGCGCAGGCGGAAAATGAAGTTCCCCGGGCTGATTTCATTACGGAAGCTGCGGCCGATCTGTGCCAACCCGAACGGCAGATCCGGATAAAAGCTGTCTATCACGTTCTTGAAATTCGTGAACATACCCTGCGCGGTCTCGGGACGCAGGTACGCCACTGAGTCGTCATCCTCAACTGGGCCTACCTGTGTCTTGAACATCATATTGAACTGTGCAGGTGCGCCAAGTTCATTGCCATCCGGGCTTTTGATACCATTTTCCCTGACCACTTGCGCCATCTGTTCAAGTGTCATAGTATCAACGTCTTCAATCCCCTGGTCTTCCAGTAAATGGTCCAGGCGGTAACGCTTTTTGGTCTTTGTGTCCTCAATGAGCGGGTCATTAAAAGTATCAACATGGCCACTCGCCTTCCAGACATTTGGGTTCATGATGATAGTACTATCGATGCCGTACATGTCATCACGATCGTCCACGAACGTCTTCCACCACAGGTTAGTAATGTTGCGCTTAAGCGCGATGCCAAGTGGGCCGTAATCGTACGTTCCTGCTAATCCGCCATATATCTCGCTGCCAGGGTAAATAAACCCGCGCCGCTTGGCCAGGGATACGATATCTTCCAGTTTTACACTGTTACTCATAGTAAAAATCTCTCTTATCGTTGTCGGTTTGCTGCATACAAATTTAGTACAGGCCGAAGCCAATACCGCCTACATTCTTCCACAGAAAACCAACAAACCGCACCGTGTTCATGACCGAATTATAACTGTTTCCATCTAAAACAGCTAGTGTAAGGTTGCTCACAAATCGGGAGGCTACATATCTATATAGTAAGCATAACGATTATGGAATTTGAAAACCCCCTACAACCCGGCGCATTGCTATTCTTAGAGGATACTGTACTAAGAGCTACTCAAAAATGGCATGATCAGCTTGCTGCTGCCCGCCTTAATCCTGATGCTTTGTGCGTCTCTGCATATGCAATCTTACTACTCGGTGATGACGACGATGGCGCATATGCCCGCATGGAGTTAGCGCGTCGTTTACCCGGGTACAACGGCGGTGACGATGACGTAGCTACAGAAGGCGTCGCCGCGAAACGCTTTCTAGCTGCCCTTATTGCCAGTAGAGTGGAAGAGGAGGTAGCCAAGCGTGCACTCGCCTACTTAAGGGCTAAATTACTCAACCGCGAGAAAGAAAATGGGAAAAAACTTAGCTCAACTTCTTAAAAACGTCCGCTGCATATTGGTGACTAGGGGCATACAAGAGCCAACGAGCTGCGAACTACCCTGCACTTTGGCAAGCACGGATGGCTGATTACCACTGAATACCAGGCGTAAGAATTTTATCGCATCAGAGTTATACGACCCGTTCGGGTTCACTACAAACGCACTGGCATCAAAGCTGAATTCGTAGGTCTGGTCCGCGCTCAGGCGGGTGCTGTCCGGCTCAGTTTGCAGATTGGGTGTATGGCCGCCCAGGCGCAAAAGTTGAGCACTAAACCACAACCGTATCAAATCCAGCGGGATAGCCAGGTCATCCAGCGCCACGAACGCCTGTTGTAACAGATGGAAATAGTCGGGTTCCGGCTCATCCTCGGTCGCTTTATGCAGCTGTTTTATCAGCCCATATCCCAGCATGGTCCGGTCGATATCCTGCACAATGCGCCCATAATGCGTCTGTAGACGAGCCGAAACCAGGGTGCCGATATCTCCTCGACCTTTTATAAACGTGAGGTCTGTGACACTAAATAATTCGATGCCGCCAGCCAGCTTGCTTTTAACCCGGCGCACACCTTTAGCCATCAGCCGCAGTTTACCGTGGTCCGGTGTAAGCAGCGTGATGATGCGATCCGCCTCGCCATAATCGGTGCGCATGAGCACGATGGCGTCAGTAACCTGCTGCGGGGCACTCATAGAGTTACAACCGCTCCAGGCTCAATTGACCGAAGCCACCGTTCACATGCGGACAGTGAGGTGCCTGAACTGCGAAAAATAATATCGCATTTCCGCAGTTTGCTGACCCAGCTCCACTTCGGTTGAGTAGCTTCAACCAATTGAGCCCGGAGCTTCATGTCTCTTTTACCAACACCACGTCTTGCACCGCCACGCACAGTTCCGCCAGGCTAGTGGCCGGCTTGTAAAGAACACGCCGTACGTTTAGTTCTCGCTGCAAGGTTGCCGCAGGCGCCAGCTCGTCCGGCAACACAAAGGTATACAGCACCACCGGCACATGCAGCCACTCCGGGTAGCTGCGGAACTCGTACAAAAACTCTACCCCGTTGTGACCGGATAGTTGCAGTTCCAACACCACTACATCAGGGATGTGTTCATCGGCCGCATGCACTGCGAGCTGCGCGTTGGCGGCGTGGCTTACCGTATGACCGGCCCGCTTTAAGGCTGCCACGTAGGTGTCAGCCTGTAACCTATCCGATTCAATGAGCAGCACGCGCATCAGACAAATTGCAACTGGTGACTTGATTGCAGTGTCGCCGCCAGACCGTTCAAGTTATGATACCGTGCCACATGCAGGCGGGATTCCAGCGTACGGAGCAAGTTATCAGCTACAAAAACGCCGGCCGCGGGTCCACTGACAAGCTGTTGGAGCGGCTGGCGTGCCCGGCCCTGCACCACTTGCGCTCGACGCAAACTGTCCACACCCAACTGCGGAGTATCGCCGTACAGCCCGGCGACCACGCCGTAGCGGCCGCGGTGGGCCATTAACCGGACTGGCCCGGGCGTTTCGGCTTCTGCCTGGGCGGCCACAAAAACCTGACCCAAGCTCTCGAACGCCGCCTGCAGTACCGCGCGGTCGGCCAGTACCGGCAGCGTGCGCGGCCCCGCATCGAGTTCAAGCTCCACACCATATTGCTGGGCAAACGGTTTAAGCTGTTCGGCCGTGTCATATAGAAGTGCCGAGATGGCTATCGGCTCCAAGGCCAGCGGCGTCACCTTGCCATGCACTCGCAAGCCAAGTGCATAGTTTTCTACCAGATGCAGTGAGGATTCGGCGATTGCATGTGCAACCGGCCACTGGGCAGCCGCTACTGGCGGGTCATCGACAGCCAGTTCGCTCAGCCGCGAAAGTGTTAACAGAGGCCGGCTTAACTGCTCTGCAACGCTCAAAAATAACCGTTCCTGTGCGCTCAAGCTTCCCTCATTACCGACCCGCTGCATACCCTTCGCCCGCCATTCCCCCACTCGTTCGTACTTCTTTTAAGTATATCACGCACACTCCATGGGAACGCAGACGTATTA
>CAZMWE010000023.1:0-15444 GCA_964570005.1 uncultured Candidatus Saccharibacteria bacterium
CATCTATACTGTGTCCGAGCAGTTTGAGCGCGATCTGTTCGCTGATCTCGACAACCTGGAACGCAGAGAAGTTGAAAAACTCTTAAAAGATACTAACTAAGCAGCTCCAGACAGCCTGTATGTCTGTGCTGGTAGGTATGATATAATCGCTTCACAATGAAAGCTACAATGTTCGCTCGCAACATGATGATGCCCAACCGGGCATAGCTTTTCTCTTATCAATTTTCCTACATCACTTTAAACAAGGTACAATACTACTACTGATGAGTAATTATTACGTCACAACTTCTATTCCCTATGTCAACGGCGACCCGCATATTGGTTTCGCCATGGAGCTACTATACGGAGACGTGCTGGCCCGCGCTGCCCGTGCCCGCGGCGACTCGGTAATCTACTGTACCGGCACCGACGAGCATGGCACTAAAGTCGCCCAGAAGGCTGAATCCTTGGGCAAAACCCCGAAGGAGTTTGCCGATGAAGTGTCGGCCAAATTCCGCACGCTGGGTGATCTGCTGGACGTCGAGCCCGACCGTTTCATTCGCACCACCGACAAAGGCCACGTGCAGCGTGCTCAGCTGATCTGGAAAGCACTCGCTAAAGATATCTACAAAGGCAAATATGTCGGTTGGTACGACGTGCGCCAGGAAGAGTTCGTGCCCGAAGCCCAGGCCGATCCGGAGCGCATGAAGCCTGACCACCCCCAGGCGTACCAGAAACTGGAGGAAGAAAACTACTTCTTCCGTTTAAGCAGTTACACCGATAAGGTACTGAAAGCCATTGAGGACGACACCCTGCAAATCGTACCGCGCACCAAACGTAACGAAATCATTGCGTTGCTCAAAGACGGCTTAAGTGATATCAGCATCAGTCGTCCGGCCGAAAAGCTGGATTGGGGCATCCCGGTACCCGCTGACAAAACGCAAGTGATGTACGTGTGGTTTGAGGCGCTTATGAACTACATCACGGTGCTGGGCTACCCGGAGCACGACGATTTCAAAAACTTTTGGCCCGCAAACACGCAAATTGTGGGCAAGGATATCATCCGCTTTCATGCCGCCATCTGGCCGGCGATGCTTATGAGCCTTGGGCTAGGTTTGCCGAAACAGCTTTATGTGCACGGATTTGTGAATGTGGGCGGCCAAAAAATGAGCAAATCACTCGGCAATGTCATCGCTCCGGCCGAGATCATCAAGAAATATGGCGTTGATGCGTTCCGCTACTATTTCCTGCGCCATGTCCCCAGCTATGACGACGGCGACTTTACCTGGGAACAATTCGAAACGGCCTACAACAACGAGCTGGCTAACGAGCTCGGTAACGCCGTGCAGCGTATCGCAGCTATGGTTCTGAAATACCAGGGTGGCATGGTTGGTAACATACCCGGTGCCGAACATGATATGGGCGCCTACGACGAAGCGATTACAGTCTGCCGCTTTGACCGGGCGCTTGACCATGTATGGGACCAGGTGCGGGGAGTAAACCAGTTCATCGACCAGGAAAAACCTTGGGAAATCGCCAAGCTCAAAGATGAAGACCATTTACGCGAGGTGCTCGCCCAGGCTGTGAGCGATCTGCTGGAAATCGCCGAATTACTCGCACCCTTCCTGCCGGGGACTGCTGCTAAAATCGAGCGCATATTCAAAGATGGCCTCGTCCATCCGCAGAAATCCACGCTCTTCCCCAAGCTCGAAACCGAACCAGCAGAGTCGTAAGGGAAAAGTGGGCGCCATGATCGACCTATTCGACACGCATTGTCACATTCACGAGATGATGCGCCGCACTACACCCGTGTACGACAAGTGGCACAGCGATGGTGCTGAGCGTATGCCCGAAGGTGTCATTCAGGCCGCTTGTGATGCTGGTGTTAAGCGTATGCTTTGTGTCGGCACCACCTTGGCGGATAGCGAGCTGGCGGTGGAATTTGTGGCTGAGCGTGACGGCCTGTGGGCAAGCATCGGTATCCATCCGCACGAAGCCCATGACCACCTCTCAGCGGCCACCAAATCGCAATTCAAAGCACTGCTAAAGGACGGTCCGTTAGCTTGTAAAATTGTGGCGATTGGGGAGTGTGGGCTGGACTACTTCTATGACCACTCACCACGCGAGGCGCAAGTTGAATTGCTGAAGTTCCAGATAGAGTTGGCGCTGGAGTATGACTTGCCGCTGAGTTTCCATGTGCGTGAAGCATTCGATGATTTCTGGCCGATTCTGGAGAGTTATAGCGGAGCGAAAATACGCGGTGTGCTGCACAGCTACACTGACAACGCTGCCAATCTGGAGCGGGCGGTCAAGCACGGTCTGTTTTTGGGCGTGAACGGCATCGTGACGTTTACTAAAAACGAAGCGCAGCGTGTGATATATCGCACAATTCCACAACATCTACTACTGTTAGAAACTGACGCGCCGTTCTTGACTCCGGTTCCGTTCCGTGGTAAAATTTGTGAGCCAAAACACGTGCGTGAGGCAGCCGAGTATCTGGCTGACCTCCGCGGGGTACACCTCGAAGATCTTGCCAGTGCTACGACCGCGAACGCTCGGGCATTATTCAAGGTTTAGCTTATGTCAAACACTTACATGTCGGCCAATCCGCACTCGGGAGAACGTCATTCTCCTAAGTTCACGCCAGATATCAACGACGCTTTTCAAACACATAGAGTTGTAGTTAATAGGAGCGTACCAAAGCTGGCCCACCACACTTATGCTGTCGCACCAGAAACTCTTTTGCCTGCTCCCCAGCAAACAAATGTCCGCTCTGTCGGTGGACTTGCTACGCGAGGGCATCAGCAATCACAAGTTGGTGTACTCAAGACTATGTTAGGGCACAAGGCTACGCAATCTAGCCCGACTTCTGCGGGTATCCCTGAATTACAAATCCCTCAAGACTATGTGGAACGGGGAGTTAAGCAACCTGAAGGCTATTTAACAGATGTAGCTTCTCGATCACCGGCAATGTCGGGGCCTGTCGCAGCAGGAGGCGAAGCGATCATGGAAGCTCAAGCTCTAGATCCTATTGCCGTAGCGCAGCGACTAGTTGCTGCTGCACAAGACATGCGTCAGAGCTCGACTCAAGGGATGCGTTAAGATGCGAAGAGGTTTGCTTGGCCTGATTATTCCAAAGTCATCCGATGAGCGTCGTAGTGAAGCGTACCGGGTAGTTTTGCGTGAATGTGCCAAAATCGGTGGGACGGTCTTCGGCCCGATTCCAAAGGGAACGCGTCGTGAATTCTTCTGCCTGGATGAGAATACATGGATATGGCACGAAGAATGGACGGGGACGGATAAGGTGCATCATGTCAGAACTACACGTTACGACATCCGTCCACATGGAGTTTTCAAGGCGCAGGACGGCCAGCCGTATCAGCCGCTGAGCAAGGAAGAGCTGGTCACTCTGTACCGTGCAGCCACGGAATATAACCGTATGATAAACGAGTTCGCTGCACCTCATCTTGTTCCGGCTGCTTAAGCTACAATTAACTCATATGATCTACCTCGACCACGCGGCAGCGACGCCGCTCAACGCACAAGTGCTGGCGGCTATGCAGCCGTTTTTTGACGTACAGTTTTATAACCCATCGGCGAATTATATGGCGGCACAAAAGGTCCGGGCAGTGCTGGAGCAGGCCAGGGCGGATGTGGCCGAAGTGCTGGGCGCGCGAGCAAGTGAAGTTGTCTTTACGGCTGGCGGCACCGAGAGCGATAACTTGGCAATCGCCGGTGTAATGCGCGCATTTCCAGACGCAAACGTGGTGGTGAGCGCCATTGAGCACGACGCCGTGCTTGAACCGGCTGCGCAGTTCGATTGTCGTATTGCTCAGGTGGGCGAGCAGGGAATTATTGACCTGGACGATCTCAAAAAGCAGATCGACGACCAAACGGTGCTCGTAAGTGTGATGTACGCCAACAATGAAGTTGGCACGGTGCAGCCGATCCGACAAGTCGCGCAGGTTATCAAAGAAATCCGTGAACGGCGCCGCAAAGCTAATACTAAACTGCCGCTGTATTTGCATACCGATGCCTGCCAGGCGGCCAATTATCTCGACCTGCATGTTTCACGGCTGGGCGTTGACCTTATGACATTGAACAGCGGTAAAATCTATGGTCCCAAACAAAGTGGCATATTGTTCGTGTCGCACACCGTACAGCTACAGCCGATCATTCGCGGCGGCGGCCAGGAGCGGAATCTGCGCAGCGGCACTGAGAACGTAGCGGGTGCGATCGGCTTTGCCAAGGCGCTCCAGCTGGTAGCTGCGCAGTGGCACGAGGAGAGTGAGCGGCTGCAGGGTTTGCAACGATTAGCTTTTGACATCATCACCGAAAAGCTACCTGGCGCAGTTATCAACGGGTCGCTTAAGCACCGCTTGCCTAATAACGTCCACCTCACGCTGCCGGGCCAGGACAACGAACGCCTGCTGGTTGAACTGGACGAGCGAGGCATTCTTGCTGCCGCCGGCTCTGCCTGCTCTGCCTCCGATGACGAGCCGAGCCACGTGCTGCATGCCATGGGTATTTCTAATGGTGACGCCCAGGCGTCGTTACGTCTGACTATGGGCCGGGAGACGACTGAAGCGGACTTGCGTGAAGCAATGGATGTACTGGCCTCAATCGTGAACCAGTGAAGCTTCTTCGGTAGTGACACCGGGTGCGCAACTAAGCTATACTTATGACAGTTAATAATGGTAGCGCTTCAGTTAAAAGAAACAGATTACACGGTATGAAACTTGCCAGAATTGCGTTACACACGGTCTTTGGTGCCCTGGTATTCAGCGGCCTGGTCGGTACGGCCGGAGCAGCTACAAGCGCGAAGTCGAATAGCTCCAACAAGTCTACATCATCCAGCTCGTCCAGCAGCACGGGCAGCTCAAACTCACAATCTAGTGCCGCGGGCATCCAGATCTACACGGCCAAGAGTGCGCTGCAGTACGGCACAGTCTTGCAACTAGACGGCACAAGCGCCAGTACAGTGAAACCAGCGACATACGCCGCTATGAAACAAATGTATGGCGTGGCCGTGGACCCGAACATACTCCCGCTGACGATTACCGAAGACAGCGTTGCTAACCAGACCTATGTGGCCACGAATGGCACGTACAAAGTTCTGGTTGATACCCAGAATGGTACGATCAAAGACGGGGACTACGTGACCATGTCCGCGGTCGATGGCGTAGCCATGAAGGCAGGCACGTACGACCAGCAGGCTATGGTTTTAGGCAGGGCGGTGAGCGGTTTTGACGGCAAGGCGAGCGTGATTGGTACGACCACGCTCAAAAAGTCCAACGGTGGCACCGATGCAACGGTCCAGATCGGCGTCGTCTCGGTTTCCATTAACATTCAGCGCAACCCGAACGACAAGAGTACCAAAACGAACCTGCCGCCAGTGCTTCAGAAAGTCGGCCAGGAAATAGCGCAGCGGCAGGTCAGCCCGGTCCGGGTGTATCTGGCGATTACGATCACGGGCCTCTGCGTTATTGTGGCGCTCGTGACACTGTACGCCGGTGTTCGCAACGCTATGGTCGCGATCGGTCGCAACCCTTTGAGCAAAAAATCTATTTTCCGCGGCCTGTTCGAGATCGTGCTGACCAGCTTTTTGATTTTAATAATTGGTTTGTTTGCGGTATATTTACTATTAAAGTTATAAGCATAAAAGGGATGGGCACAACGACATGACAATCTGGTGGCTGAGTTTCATCATCGGGAGCCTTGTCGCTGTTTTGCTGGGTTTCGTGTGGATCGCCGTAAAGCTAGGCGGTCTGCAGGACGGCGGTGCCAAGAGTAAGGGCGGTAAAAAAGGCAAATCGGTAGCCGACCTCGACAAGGCCTATTCGGACATGGCCGAAGAAGACGTGAACCACCTGTTCAACAAGGAGTTCCGCGAAGAGCTGCGCAACCGTGGCCGCCTGCGTTTCGAGCGGATCATCGACGACAACGCCATGTTCCTGAAACAAGACCTGGATATGACGATGTCCCAGATCAACGAGTACATGAAGGAGCAGATCTCTGCGAAGCTCAACACTGAGTTCGCGAACTACTCTAAAGCCATGTCAGAGGCTCAGGAGCTGACAATTGCGGTGCTCCAGAAGACTGCCGATGACCTGCAGCAACAGCGTCAGGCCTTAAGCGAGTCTATGAAGAAGGGCATGACGGCTCACGAGGCAAACATGATGAAGAACTTTGAGACCAACATGGCACAAGTTGTAGAGCATTACGTCATGCAATCGCTTGGTGAACAGTTTGATATGCGTGCCCAATTGCCGTACATCATGAAGCAGATGGAAGACCACAAGAAAGAGATGTTGGAGGATATGCTTTTGTGAGCACGCCGGTCGTCCAATATGTTTTGCCTGCACGCGTGGTGAGCCGCGCCGATATGACGCGTCTTATTCGTGAGTTGGAGACGGTTGATAACGAGCTGGAGCAGCAAAAGGCGCGTCACCAGGGGTCGTCCGGCCATTACCAGCTGCCGACTCTGAGTCAGGCACTCAGTGATTTTTTAACGGCCAACAAGCTGGATGTCGGCGACGACCATGTCCGCCTGGATCTTAAGGCGCAGCTCAGAAAGCTGAAGGACCACGCCCCGGTGTTGCACATGACCTTTGCGACCGAAGTCGACCCGGAGTCCATGCAATCTATCACGGCATGGGTGCGGCGCGAGCTGCACCCACAGGCGTTGGTCAGCGCCGGTCTGCAGCCGTCGCTTGTGGCCGGTGTGTACGTACGTACCCCTAACCACGTGCATGATCTAAGTATCCGCAGTTTCATGAAAGACAGCCGTAAGCTTATCGTGGAGGCACTGGATCAGCTTAAGGAACCGGCCGTATGAGCCAAGCCAAAGACAAACTGTTCGATGAGCTGGTCAACCGCGGCAACCCCGTCGGGGAAATTATCGGCCTCGACTCGTTCCTGATCAAGGTGCGGGGCCTGCAGCCGACAAACGTACATGCCCTTATCCGATTCGAGGACGGCAGTCGTGGCTATGTACACCATGTGTACGAAGACTACGTGATCGTCATGAAGCTGGATACGACGCAGCTTAGTATGGGTATGGTGTGCGTCGTGCAGCACAGTGAGCTGCTGACCAAAGTGGGCAAAAACTATATCGGCCGGATTGTCAATATATTTGGGGATCCGATTGACGGCAAGGGGCCAGTACAGCCTGATGCAACCTGGGAAGTTTTCCATAATGCGCCGATGCTCTATGAACGCCAGCTGCTTGATAGCCAACTGGAAACTGGTATCACGGTGCTCGATATTCTGTTCTCACTCGTGCGCGGCCAGCGTATGGCTGTCCTGGGCGATGGCAAGGTTGGTAAGACGGCCATGACGACGCAGATCGCCATCAACCAGAAGAACACCGACATTACCGTGATTTATGTGCTGATTGCCAAACGCCAGCGTGACGTGGCGCAGCTGGTGGACCGGTTGGAGAAGAACGATGCGCTTAAAAAGGCCGTCGTTATCGTGACGAACATGTTCGAATCATTGGTGGCGACGTACTTGGCACCGTACATTGGTGCGGCGCACGGCGAATATTTCTGGCAGCAGCTCGGAATGGATACGCTGGTTATCTACGACGACCTGACCAGCCACGCCCAGGCCTATCGTGAAATTTCCCTGCTGGCCGGCGTGAGTCCGGGGCGTGACAGCTATCCGGGAGACATGTTCTATACCCACTCATCGCTCGTCGAGCGGGCTGGCCGTCTGGCAAGCAACCACGCCTCGCAGACCATTCTGCCGATCGTATATGCGCCGGCCGGCGACATTACTGCCTACCTGCCGACCAACGTCATGTCCATGACGGACGGGCAGTGGATTCTGGATATGGCCGTTTTTAAAGACACCATGCGTCCGGCTATTAGCACCGGTCTTTCGGTGACACGTGTTGGTGGCGTTGGTCAGAACAAACGTCAGAAAGCGCTGGCGGCAGCCCTCAACAAAACGCTTGCTGGTTACCGCCAGGCAGAAGAATACGCACACTTCGGTACCGAGCTGTCACCCGAAGCGCAATCTGATTACACTAAGGGCAAGCTACTTTTCCAGCTAATGGGCCAGGAAATCGGTGAAGGTTACTCGCTGATGGACCAGCAGTTCCTGCTTGACATCGTGCTGAACTCCAATCTGGGTGATAAGATTGACATCAAGAAAATGAAGGAGCTGGTCAAGGAATATTCGCCAAAAGTCGTTGATGAAAAGGACAATAGTAACTTTGATGTGCTCCGTGATGATCTGAAGAGCAAGGTTCTGATAACGGCCGCTCCTGCAGCACCTGCCGGGCAGCCTGGACAGGCAGCCGCAGCTCCCGGTGCGGCTGCGGCCGACGCAAAACCGGCTGAAGGCGAAGCTGACAAAAAAGACGGTGCTGATAAGAAAGAAGATAAAGACGCCAAAGACGACAAGAAGGAAGATGGCGACAAAGACACCAAAGACGACAAAAAAGACAAAGATCATGACAAGGCTGACAAAAAAGCAGAAAAACAGCCTGAGGAGGCTAAAAAATGAGCCGCCCGCTTGAGATTGCCGCCCAGGAACAATCAATGCGCACTATCGTGAGTCTGACGAGCGCGTTCGAAAGTTTGTCCAGCATGAAGATCATGCAAACCAAGAGTAAGGTGCTGATTTCCAATCAGTTCTTCACTGAGGTCTGGACTATTTATAAGCAGATCCGTATGGACGTTATGTTTAACTTTGGTCGTTCTGTCGACGAGAAACCGATTGATAAGGAGTTACTAATCCTTATCACGGCCGCCGGTGGTCTGTCCGGGGACATTGACCAACGTCTGATCCGAAAATTCCGTGAATATTACAAGCCGGAAAACAACGACATTATCGTAATCGGCCGTCATGGTGCCAAACAGCTCGATCAGTATAAAATCCACTACAACTTGTTTTTTGATATGCCGAACAAGGATTACATTAACGTCGATCCTCTGATGGTCGAAATCCGCAAATACCGGACCGGCCGCGTTTTTTACCAAGACTATATCTCGCTCAGTGAACAGCAAATCCGTGACCTTGACCTCGGTGAAGTGGTGTCCCGCATGGGTAAGATCGCTGACCTCGACACCGTTGACGAGGACAAGATCACCGAGAAGACCTACATTTTTGAGCCGGACCCCTACACCGTGGCTGCACACCTAGAAACCTCCATCCTGCGACTGATGCTCACACAGTTCATTTACGACAGCCGGCTGGCCCAACTGGCGAGCCGCTTCCGGGCGATGACTGCTGCTAAAGAAAAATCTACCGAAACGGCCGAAGAGTTACATGTTCAGTTCAGGCGTGCCAAGCGCGCACTGGTTGACGTTCGTCTGAAGGAAAGTCTGGCAGGCCTTAAGAAAATACGTGCAGGAGCTGACGAATGAGCAAGGGTGTGGTCCGCGTTTTAAGAGATCTGGTTATCAAAATCCAGTTTGATGATGACATACCGGATCTTAACGAAATGGTATATGTCGAAAACGAGAAGAAGACACCGTTGCTGGTAAGCAGCATCGAGCACGGTGATACCGCAGTCTGCCTGAATATTGCCGGCGATCGTTCGATCAAGAAGGGGGAGCTGGTCAACCGTAGCGGTCACTCGCTGGAAATCCCGGTGGGCAACGAGATGATCGGCCGCGTGTGGGATGCGCTGGGTCGCCCGATTGACGGCAAGCCGCAGCTTGACCAGGCGGTACTCGACAAGATGATCAAGCGGCCAATCTTCAGTCCGTCTTTCCAGGAGACGACGCTCAAGAGCCGCCCGGATGAAATCCTGGAGACGGGTATTAAGGTGCTCGACTTCTTCACCCCGTTCGTTAAGGGGCGCAAGATCGGTATTATCGGCGGTGCCGGTGTGGGCAAGACGGTGCTCACCATGGAGATGATCAACAACGTAGCTGTCGGATCGGGTGCGCTCAGCATCTTCGCCGGTATCGGTGAGCGTATCCGTGAGGGTCACGAGCTCTACAAGACGCTTGAGGATAACGAGATGCTCAAGACGACGGCCATGTTCTTCGGGCAGATGAATGAGAACCCGGTGCAGCGTTCGCTGATCGGCCTGAGCGCCATCACGCTATCGGAATATTTCCGCGATGACCAGAAAAAGGACATCCTGTTGTTTGCTGACAACATGTACCGTTACATCCAGGCCCGGAACGAGGTGTCGACCATCATCGACCAGACGCCGGCTGAAGGCGGCTATGAGCCGACGATCTTCTCGGATGTAAAGGCACTGCAGGACCGCCTCGCCAGTAACCAGAACGGCTCTATCACGGCCCTGCAGACCATTTATGTGCCGGCGGACGACTTAAGCGACCCGGCCGTGCAGATGATCCAGCATGAGCTGGACAGCACTATCGTACTCGACCGTGCTGTGGCCGCCCAAGGCATTCGACCAGCCGTGAACATCAACAAATCGAGCTCGTCGCTGTTGACCACCGACATAGTTGGCGAGCGGCACTACTTGCTCAGCGTGCGTGTGCAAGGCATTCTCCAGAAATATGAGGCGCTGAGGGGCATCGTGGCCATCATTGGCGAGGCAGAATTATCGAACGAAGACCGCGACGACTACAACAAGGCCAAAAAACTCATCCAGTACTTCTCCCAGCAGTTCAATGTGATGGAAAAGATGACCGGCATCAAGGGTGAGACACATACTCGCGAGGATACATTAAACGGCATTGAAGAAATTCTCGTATGAGTGATGAAACCAAGCCGGTTATGCGGCAAGACGCCAGCACCGGCCAGATGGTGGAAGACAAGGCGGCGACTCAGGACGCAGCCCAAACTGCCGACCCTAAGAAACCGGTCATGGCAATCAAGGTGTACGCTCCATTCCGGGTTTATTTTGAAGGCGAAGGCTACAGTATCTCCGGGGTCAATGAGACCGGTCCGTTCGACATCCTGGCGCACCACCACAATTTTTTATGTATGTTGGTGCCGTGCGAACTGGTTATCGTAACGCCGTACGAAACCAAGCGAATCAAAATTGCCCGCGCACTCATGCATGTCAAAGCCGAAAAAGTCACCGTCTTTGTTGACGTATAAACTGTTTCTTAAGCGGAACTAATTCGGCAGTGTGACGCCCGCTTCCCGGGCAAGCAGTTTCACGTCTTCGTACATTCTGAGTACCTTCTGTTCGACTGACAATTTGGTGAGTTTACTGTTGCTATACTCTGGCTTCTGGGCGGCGACCATAGCGTACAGCTCTTTGATGTCCGCCTCCATCGCTTCGACCCTGCCCTCCAGGCCGCCTAGTCGATCCTTGACTTCGCGCATATCACTCTTAAGGACACGAACGTCCTCCTTTAATACCGCAACGTCCTGCTTGAGCACACCGATATCTTCCTTAACGTGGATCATATCTGCCTCGAGTATGTCAAATCGCCGGTCATGCTCGTCGAAGCGGGGCAGGATGAGCTCTTGAATTGCGGTTGTGACAGTATCCACCACGATGCTGCGTACCTGGGTTAGATCTTCATCGGTTAAGCTCATACCTATAGTATAACGCCAGGCTTTTTGCCTTGTCGTTGTAGAATTTCCGGCACTCTGAAGCCTCGGGCGCACTAGTTAGTTACGAGATAGCTAAAGCCAAACGCCTGGTTCGGCACTGGTGTGTCGTTTGTACATATCCTAAATCCGGTAGTTGTGCCGGCGGCGTTCGTAGTCGGCCTGACGTAATGGGTGATGGCTCCTGCGCCGAAGCCTATTGGTCCTAGCAGTATGTTTGGGACATGAGTGAAGGGTACGACGAATGTAAGGCTTACAAAGCATCCGGCGACAGGGTTGTTCCCCGTGTTGATATTGACAGTGCCGCTGGTGTCGCTGCCGTTCACTGATGCGGATCCTCCGTTCCCGAGCACGCCGAAGCTTACAGAGCGTCCCGGAAAAGCTCCCGCTATCGGAGGATCTCCTGGGACGACTGTCATAAGCGCCAAATGACCAGGTACCTTGATCTGCCCGTTGTCGCTCATAATGATATTCGTCGCGGTTAGTGTTGTAACCGAGGCGGTGCTGAGCGAGGCGTTCCCGCTTAGGTTCAGATCTTTCTGAAGTGTCACAAGCCCCTGGAACGTGGCGGTAGTGGCAACCTGAAGCGCGCCTGTTTGTGCGCTGCCAATGCTGCCGGTGCCCGAAACGGTAAGCTGGGGTGCGCTGAAGCCTGCTGCCGACTGGACATCGCCGGCGACGTACAAGCTGTTGTGCACCTGTGCTTGACCGTCCAGTGTTGCGTTACCTTGGATGGTCAGTGTCTGGCCGCTCGTGGCAGTGCCTGTGGCTCCAGCGGACTGTTTAAGCTGGTTTTGGGTTAGTGTTTGGCTTTGTATGTTCGGCGGAGGCGGGGTCTTCCTGCTGTTGAGGGCGGAGACGGTTAAGAAGACACCGCCGATTGTAATGAGTAGCAGGACGGCTATCAGATAAACTCTGATGCGCTTTAGGGTTTGTTTGAACGAGTTGGATGGCGGAGCAGGGGTGCTGTCTTTGCCGCTATCATCAGTCTTGTCAGATTTCGTCGTTGATCCAGAGGCAGAGTTATCCGTTGTGGCGTCGATGACTTCCGGCGAGGAATCAGCGGCAGCTGGCGTGGCGTCTTTCTGCTCGGTGCTTTCTGCTGGTTTGTCTTTTGTGTCCATGAGTGTAGGGCTTAAGACTTATTGTGCTGCTGAGGCAGTAATGAAGTAGGCTATGGCAATTTGTTGGTTGGCGGGCGGGGCGTTAGCTGAACATATGTTAAACCCTGTTGTACTGAGGCTGCCGGCATAATACTGCAGGGCGACTGCATTACTGCTCTCCAGGCTAAGGATCACGTTGGGTTTGGTGCTGAAATAAGCTTGGCTAAAGGTTAAACCAACCATACATCCGGCCGCAGGGCTTCCCCCGGTGTTGATAGTGACCGTACCGCTCGTGTCGGTACCGTTAATTGAGGCGCTGCCTCCTCCAAGACCGGATTGATTAGCGATCCGCGGCGCAGCTGATCCGCTGAAGCTGATGTGATTGGGTATTTCCAACTGGGCGTTACCGCTCATGATAACTTTGTTTGCGGTTATCGTGCCGATAGTGGCAGCGTTAATAGAAGCGTTGCCGTTCACGGCCAAGCCGTTCTGGATGGTGACAACTCCTTGGAAAGTTGCGCTCCCGGCTACTTGCAGCGTATTTGCTTGTGTGGTTGCAAGATTGCTGCTGCCGGAGACATTGAACTGTGCGACGTCCAGTTTGCTGCCAAGTTGAATAGCCCCGGCGACGTTCAGATTGCTGCGTATCAGGACGTTACCCGAAAAAACAGTATTGCCTTGCACAGTCAGTGTCTGGCCGCTGCCGCCTACGGTTGCGTTTGAGTTTGCCAGTTGCTTGAGCTCTCCCTGGGTTAGGGTCTGGTTGGCGATGGAGACCGGCGGTGGGGCCTTCTTGCCGGTAATGTACGAATAGGCTACTACACCGCCACCGATGACAATGACAAGCCCAAAAAGCAGCAGATAGATGTTAAAGCGCCGGGAGAGTTTCTTGAGAGGGCTTAATTTCTTGGGGGCTTTACTTTTAGCCTTATCCTTGTCGGCGGCTTCCCCGTTGGCCATGCTGGCATCAGTAGCTTCATCGTTCGGTTGGGCGAGCGCATTGGGTGCCGGCGGGTGTTCTCCGCTGCCCGCCGGAGTGGCCGTTTTGACATCCTCTGATTTTTTATCTGCGTCCATTTCCAGTCACGCCCCACCTGAGAGCAGCTTAAGCTTATTCCCTTAAAGTGTACTAAATTAGCCTGGTAACTACCAGAGATAAACAACAGCGGTTTGTCTTTCAGGCGTGATTTGAGGATAATAGAAGTATCCATATGGGGACTAGCAGATTCCGGCGGTATAGATTTGTTATGGCTTTGGCGCTCCTGTTGCCGTTCGGTTATGTTGGCGATGCCCATGCCGATACGTCACAATCTTCATCATCGCATTATTCAGTCAGCGGTGTGCAGATAGGCGGCAGCGGCAGTACCCAGCAAGTCTGCTCGGGCGGCTCCTACTGTGCCCAGGAGTCGGTGGGCGACACGGTAGATGGTACCGGCAGTAGTACCAATTACTCCGCCCAGTTCGGCTCCGACACCACCGATATACCACTGCTCGAGGAAATAGTCAGCGGCGGCATACAGAGCCTGGGTGTGCTCCAACCGACCACGACCGGCACGGCCACCTTTGGTGTCCATGTGCGCAGCTATTTAAGCTCGGGCTACTCACTGTACGTTGTCGGGCCATCACCCAGCCAGGGTACCCACAACCTGACGACGCTTGATACTTCGTGCCCCTGTACCTCGCAGCCGGGGACCGAGCAATTCGGCATAAACCTGGCGGCCAACAGTACGCCTGCCATCGGTTCGGCACCCGTACAGGTGCCCAGCGGCACGTTTAGTTTCGGGAATGTTACGGCGAACTACGACCAGTCGAACCTGTTTAAATATCATAACGGTGATGCCGTCGCCGGAAGTTCGGTAAGCACCGGTGAAACTGACTACACCCTCTCGATGATATTGAATATCTCCAACATTACGCCCGGCGGCAAATATACCGGCAGCTTTTCTGCTCTGGTCGTCCCACTGTACTAAATGCTGCGGTCTGCCTGTGGATAAGTCACTTGTGGTTAAAAAAACCCGGTGGTACAATTCGTGCGTACCCCACCAAAACAAAAAATCAGCAAAGGAGAAAGAATACTAATGTATAAACTTAAAGACGCTGCAAAGCGCGGTTCGGCGTTGCTTGGTGCAGCCGGCATCCTGGTCGGGATAGGTACTTCCGCCATGCCGGCCTTTGTATCAGCCGACTCGCTGAACCCGCTGACCAAGCGTAGCCTGACGCTGTCGAGCTCATCGCCTGGCTGGGCGTACACCGACGGTTCGGGCAATAGTACTTACGCACCGCCGAACAGTGGCGCCAACGGTCAGAAGACTGGTAACATGTTCGGGTTTCATAACAGTACCGCCAACGGTGCTTTAAAGACGATGACATTCCAGTACTGCACCCAACCTGCAGGTACTTGTACGTCTCCCGGTGATGATGCCACTGGCAATGGCACCGGCACGATTACCACAACCGGCACTAGTGCCGCGGTGACAGGTGTTGGTACGGCGTTTACGACCGAGGAGCCGACAGGCACCTTGATTACGACTGCCGGTGGCCGCACCTACACTGTCTTGAGTGTGACCGACAACACCCACCTTACTCTGACTGCGAACGTCACTACCGGTGAATCAGGTGTCGCCTTTACTTACCGTGACGCTGACAGCGTTACGAACCAGCTGAGCGACCTGAATGTCGCGGCAAGCAGCCCAACAGAAGTCGGTAACAGCGACTTTGGTACTGTAATCGACACAACAACTGGCGCTGTAAAGGCAGTACCTGGCGTGACAAACCCGCTCAACCCGAGCGACTCAACCGGCCAATACGCTGCCCACTCGGGTGCCGGTACTTACGTTGTGTTCTACGACACTGCCGGTACCTG
>CAZMWE010000024.1:0-14930 GCA_964570005.1 uncultured Candidatus Saccharibacteria bacterium
GCTAACTTTTTAGCAAAACTTGCACCGAGTTGTACCCCATTCAAGTTCATAGCTTCTCCTTCTAGAGTAATTATATATTCAAGTCGATCCGTTAAAAGGCATAAACGCTCCGCTTTCGCAGAGTGTTTATGCTTGGCACTCCGTGGTGAGGGGCTTGGGAACTAGTATTCGCCAATCACAATCTTCTTTTGCTGCATCAAAATGGCGAAAGCATTCGGTTTTCGCATGAGTTCTTCCATATTACTAGGCACGACTTGCCAGCTCAGACCGTACTTATCTTTGCACCAGCCGCATTGTTCGGACGCTGGTACACTCGACAGTTTCCCCCAAAAATAATCAATTTCTGCTTGGTCTGTACAGTCAATCGCAAAAGATATCGCTTCGCTGAACTTGAACTCTGGCCCGGCATTGATAGCTATGAAACGAACACCGTCTAACTCGAACTCAACTGTAAGTACTTGACCGGCTAAATCCTTTTGGAAATCGGCCAGACCCTCCTCGCTACTCCTAGGGTAATATTCCGTAGATAGTATCTTACTATTCGGGAAAACCGAAACGTAAAAATCAACAGCTTCTTTAGCATTACCATTAAACCACAGATTAGGCGTGATTTTCTGCATTCTAAACCCTCCTTTTCTACTCAAATTATACCCTTAAACGGCCAACGAGGCATTTGTTTCGTAGAACCTGGTTTGACTCACTCTGCCGGTCCTGAACTTAACCTTGAGGCTGGGACTTCGTATATCATCAATGGTTTTATATGCTCGGCCACACCCGGTAGAGGCAACTCAGCCCTCAATCTTCGGTTAAACCGTCTCCTGATTGGTGTGTTATTTTGCCTGGGCAATGATGACTCGGCTGGGCTCGCTTGCGCGCCAGGGGGATTCTCGTTCGTATGTCCGGTTCTCAAGAATCCTCATTGCCGGGTCGTCCCGGATAATGCCGAAGACTCTATCGTAGCCACTCGCTTCATAATAACGAGGACCGCGTGCCACAAGTACGCCGCCACTGCGAAGTAGCATTGCTGCTCGTTCTATACCAAACACAAGGTCCTTGCCGGCACTGTGGACGCGCGAAGCTATGATGACGTCAAGCCCGTGCGGTTCGATTTTGTCTATATTAGCTTGAATACCGCCACTGTAAACCTGCAATCGGTCACGAGCTATCCCGCGTTGTAGCGCGACACCTTGTAACAGCGCGGCCTGACCCAACATCTCTTGTAGACCCAGTACTTTATACCGTTCTGCTCTCACGTTCTGTAGATGAGCAACGATACCCGCAAAGCTCATGCCAAAGTCAGCGATCTGCTTAGCCTCAAGGGTATATGGCTGCTCTATACCATCAATAACGATATGTGTATCGGTGATAAAAAGATCCCGCGAACCTTGTACCCCCACGACGCCTCCTTGGTAGGCTACGCCTAGAAAACGTCCAAACTGATGAACCAATTGTAAGGCTTTCTGGTTTCCGGCTTCCATGTCACGGATAAGCCGTGGTCGTACCGTATTCCCAAAATACCGCTGCGTTTGAAGGCTAACATCTGGGATGGCACACTCTGGCCCCAGATCGTCTGGGGCAAAGGCCCCAGCAACGCCGGTAACGAGGGCTGCGTCTGTTATATCGTCCAATAGTGTAAAGCCGTAGGCCCTAAACAGATCGATTGCAACGTCTCGCTCAGCCAAATAAGGATCTTGGTCTCCGCTTGAAGTATACGCAGAACCACCGAAGCTTGCACTCATGTCAATACCGTTATAAACAACTATAGAAGTGATTACAGTCGTTCAGGTTACTGAATCTTTGCCTAGAACTTGTATTGTAGTTAGTCTAGCTTCCCTTTGTGGAGGAGCTTCGCTTGGTCAGCGTGTCGATCATGGTATGCAAACTGCCTGGCACATGCAGATATAATATGCCACAATACATATAAACTAATGATCGCAATAGTACTTTCTGTCGGCGCCTTTTTTTCAACGTTAGTCGGTGGCCTGACTGGCCTTAGGAATAGTGACCGGTTACACCGGCTACTTGGCTTTACTGCCGGTGTGGTTATGGGTGTGGTAGCGTTTGATTTACTCCCTGAAATCTTCAAGTCACTCGGCCACGGCGTGAGCGCGCGCGACGCTATGGTGGCGCTCATGGGTGGCTTCCTGCTGTTCCATATCGTCGAAAAGTCTATCCTCATCCACCACAGCCAGGAACATGACTATGAAGTGCATCATCACCCGCAGGTCGGCCTGGCCAGCGCCCTAGCACTCAGCGGTCACAGCTTTCTGGATGGCCTCGGTATTGGCCTGGGGTTTCAGGCCGGGAACGTGGTCGGTATTGCGGTGGCCATCGCGGTTATTGCGCACGATTTTTCTGATGGCCTGAATACTGTGACACTTATGCTGGTCAACAACAACAGCCGTCGCCGCTCGGTCGCGCTGCTGCTGACCGACGCATTGGCACCGGTGGCTGGTGCGATTGTCGGGACACTGGTACACATCAGTGACGGCGGCCTGACACTGTATCTCAGCTTTTTCGCCGGTTTCCTGCTATACATCGGGGCTAGCGAGATTCTGCCCGAAGCTCACAGCAAGCATTCGTCCTACGCCACCATCGGCCTGACCATTCTCGGTGCAGTGTTCATGTTCTTCGTGACCCGGTTTGCTTAAACTCGTACCGGTTCGGCAGGTGTAACGGCCTGCAACAGCTCCGGAAATTGCACCGTGCCCAAAGCGCTCAATGTAAAATGACCTTTGTCGGCGAACTCACGTACATCCAAATCATATACGCTGCGCAGTGTATCCACGGTTTTGAGTACACTCGGCTCGTCGTTCTGTGAGACAAAAACCGTCGTACCGGCAGTACGGGCCGGAAAGCCCGGATCGATCGTAAACTCAAAGAAATCGGCTGTGGCGCTGGCCGGGTTGTTGTCCGGATTAATCCAAGGTGCCACTAGTACTACTTTGCCAACTCGTACGCCTTTCTGTTCGCTTAAGTAGCGCACCAGAAAACCTCCGCCGCAGCTGTGACCAACCAGGATTGTATCAGGTGCAATATCGAACCGCTCGAACTCCTTCTTCCATTCGTCGTATCGAGGCTGGAAAGGGAATGGAGGCTCAATGCTCACAGCATGGATATCACGCAAGATTAGCTGACGTTTCAGCCAAGCAAACCAGTGGTCTTCGCTGTTGCTGGGCCGTTTTGGATCATAATGTTCGTCTCTGTCCGGTCTACCGGGCACGAGTATAGCGTTCACGTAAACTAGTATACAATTAAACCTAATGATTGGAGCGGTGGTAATTTTGGGGGTACTGGTGGCGGCTTTGACGGTCGTGTTAGTGCGTGGGCAGTCAGGGCCCAAACGGGATTCCGAAAGCGCACTGTTGCTCAAAGAAGACTTGAAGGCGCTCAGCGAAGACATTGGGCGGTTACGCGAGGGTATGCAGACGCAGCTTACCGAGCGGCTCGATAAGAACCAGGAAATGATGCGCGATGGGCTGCAGAAGCAGTTCGCGGCCAGCTCCAAAATCATCGCTGAAGTCACGGAGCGTTTAACCAAGCTGGACGACACCAACCGGCGGGTCGTCGACGTGGCAACCGAACTTAAAACACTGCAAAATGTGTTACAAAACCCCAAGCAGCGCGGGGTGCTCGGCGAATACTACCTTGACCAAGTGCTCAAAAACGTGCTGCCGCCCGATCGCTACCAAATGCAGTATAAATTCCAGGACGGCGAAATCGTTGATGCCGTGATCATGCTCGAGAAAGGCAAGATACTACCTGTAGATAGTAAGTTTAGTCTGGAAAACTACAACCGTCTCATAGAGGCCACCGACAAGACAGAGCGTGAACAGCTGGCCCGGGCGTTTAAAGTCGACGTAAAGGGTCGTATTGACGAAACTGCCAAATACATCCGGCCGCGCGAACATACCATGGACTACGCCTTTATGTTCATCCCGAGCGAGGCGATTTATTATGACCTACTGGTCAATAAAGTAGGCGTGACCGCCACCAGCGCCCGTGATCTCATCGAGTACGCCTTTCGCGAGAAAAACGTAATCATTGTAAGCCCTACCACCTTTATGGCCTACCTGCAAACAGTGTTGCAGGGCCTTAGGGCATTACAAATTGAGGAACAGGCCAAAGACATCCAGGTGCGCGTCGGTGAGCTTGGCCGCCACATTGCCGCGTATGAAGGCCTGATGCAGAAACTTGGTGGTAGTCTAGGTACGACGGTAAACCATTTCAATAACGCGCACAAAGAACTTAAGAAAATCGATAAAGACGTCGTGAAGATCGCAGACGCCAATCCGAGCGTCGAGCCGTTGCTGCTTGAAAAACCGACGCTCGAAGAAGAGTGAACCTTATGTCACAGTTAGTTTCGAGCGTCTTTAAAGCTCGTTTGTTTTAAGCAGGTCAATAACCAACGCCGCTGTCCACGAAAAATTATGGGCGCCAAGCGGCTCGCCGGTGTTGGGGTCAAAGTATTCGGCAAAGCCGCTGCGTTCTACCATTTCCAGGCTGGTTTCGCGCAGAGCATCGACGTAGTCATCGTGACCGTAGCGTTGCAAGCCATCCATGATCAGCCAGTTGGTATTCATCCAGGCCGGGCCTTGCCAGTAGCGTTGCGGGTCAAAATCCGGGCTGTCGAGCGGCACGGTCGGTATCGGATAGACTGGACCGAACTGTTTGTCGTTCTCCAGCAATTTGACCAGCTTGGCGGCCCGCGCTTTGGATATGCAACCGGCGTAGAGGGGCATAAGGGCGGCAATGCTGGGTACCTTGATCAGGCGATGCGTCACGAAGTCCCGCGACCAGTAAGTATCGGCGTATTCATCCCATAGCGCTTCGAGTGCCAGTTCAGATTTGTGCATGTTTGCGAGCAACTCGGCCGGTAATTCATGCTCAATGGTTTTTGCAATCTCCCGCAAACGAGCATTGGCGCGGATAAAAATGCAGTTGAACGTCAGATCCTCGATAGCGAGCAGACCATGATCTAATATATCGTTCGTGTTGTAGAGCTTGCGGCGAAGCCGCCGTTGGGCATCATACAAGCTCAGTACCTCCAGCGTGCTGAAGCGCTGGCCAGGTGGGGCGTAGTGCAAATCACGTCGGAACAGGTTAATGATTCCATCGGTGTGGGTCGCGCGGATGGCACGAACCCAGGGTGGCATCAAATGGTCATGCAGCTCATGCATCCACGGCGGTGTATTATCGAGCCCGGTTTCCCACGGGTGGATTTGCAGTACCAGGCCCTCCTGGTGCGGATCGCGTTCCGCGTAAAACCACTCATGGTAAGCCTGCAGGCTTGGCAGCATATGTTTAAACCAGCGCCGGCGCTCAGCTTTGCTCAGCCGTTGGCCGACTTGCCAGACCGCCTCAGCCAGCAGAGGTGGCTGCGTAATACCACTCGTGGCGATGTTATCCGGTGAGTGGGGGCTGAGCCAGCTTCGCCACATGTTCCGGTCACGTGCGTATTCACGCTTGTCACTAAAGATCATATTCGGGAGCATACCGTTGCTCCACTGGCCGCGCAGCAGGCTCTGCAGCTCGGTCTGGGCACGGTCCACATCCAGCCACCGCAGGCCGATGGCAATAAAACAACTGTCCCATAACCATTGGTGCGGGTACAGATCTCCGGCAGGCACCGTGTAGCTGCCGCGGTCATTGGCTTTTAACACTTCCGTGGCTTGCGTGAACAGATCCGGCTTGTTCGGCGTTTCGGTGTTGTCGCTCATGCTTACTGTTTAGTATAGCGACAGTGGGGCGTCATCCAAAATGTAACGCTAGCGGTAGTTTGTGAAGCTGATTGGAAAATCGAAGTCCTGCTGTTTGAGCAGCGTGATAACCGCCTGGAGGTCATCCTTACTAGTGCTCATGACGCGTACCGCATCACCCTGGATCTGGGCTTTAACTTTGGGATAGGTATCGCGCAGCAGCCTGGTGATTTGCTTGGCCTTGTCCTGGTCGAGCCCTTGTTTGAATGGTACTTCCTGTGTGGTTTTCAGGTTACTTTCCACGACGTCGCGAGAAGTATCGAGTACCTTCTGGCTGATGCCGCGTGTCGCCAGTTTTTTGCGCACGATATCAAGAATGGCGTCGATTTGCCAGGCGCCGCTGCCGGTGACTTTTAAGCCCTTTTTATCATCCAGCCACTCCAGGTCGGCGGGTGTGCCTTTGAAATCATAACGGCTGTCCATCTCACGTTTGGTCTGGTCGAAGACGTTGTTCATCTCGGCCTTGTCATAATCACTTACTGCGTCAAAGCTAAAGTTTGCCATAACTCAATTGTACGCCAATCGATAAAGTCGTCTGCAGTTTAGTCAACGTTTATAAAAACACCAGGCTTGTTGGTTGGTGCGCCCTTTTGTGGTCTCTTGCTTGTCAATAAACTCACATGCATGGAAAACGAACCATGACAAACAGAAAAGCTAAAAAGCAAAACACACAGCGACAGGCCTGCGGAGCGATGGTTTGATGAACAAAATGCCATCGCTCCGCAGACGAATGCCACGATTAGAAACGCTACTCGGACCGCTGCTGCGGAGTGCCCGCGAGCAGTGCACGGACCTCGGTCTCCCGGTAACGCCGATGCCCCCCGAGTGTACGAATCGACGTTAGCTTACTAGCCTTTGCCCACTGCGTGACTGTCTTCGGGTCAACATGGAACATTGTGGCCACCTCGCCAGGTGTCAGTAGGGGTTCAGCGAAGGGAAGCATAGATCTTACCTCGGCCTCCCGGAAGCGTCTGTGCCCTCCGAGTGTTCGGATTGACGTCAGCTTACCGGTGTCCGCCCACCGCGTGACCGTCCTCTTGTCCACGCGGAATATAGTTGCCACCTCGCCCGAGGTCAGTAGAGGCTCAGCTTCGAGGTGTGGCAGCGGCCCGGGTTCGATGGTAAGTGCAGGCATGTGATCGTCCTTTCTGTTTGGACCGCTACGCGATCCCGTACTGAGGGGGGTGTAAGCGTTGCTGCTTTTAATCAACCTTTGACTGGCTGGCTGAGCTATAGTGTTTCCACAGGTGAGCAACGAAAGCGCCATGCCGAAGTACGCCTTTGTTGCTCATCCGTGATAGTCTGTTTGTCAAGGTACCAGCTGACCAGAGGCCGGCTAACTCAGTTTCGGAGTAACTCTACTCAACGAAGCGAGATACCTATAATAACCACAGATACTGACAACTGCAAACCTACGCAAATAGAAGGCGGCTGACTGGTATTAGTGCCGTAATGCCTCTTCCATTTCCGATAAACTAATACGTTTCGCCGTCATCGCCATCCCTGTTATACTGGGGCAATGAGTTACCAAAATCCGAAGGTGCAGGAAGCGGCCGAGTTGTTGAAAAGCCGGTTCGCTGAGCTACAAAACAAGGTCGATATTCTAAAGGCCATCGAGCTGCGGGCGTTGTACGCAGAAATCCCGACCTTGCCACCCGAACAGCGTGGTGCGTTCGGCAAAGAACTGAACGAATTACGTGCTGAACTACAGATGATGGTGGACGAAGCTGGCGAACAGGCCGAGGCGCTGCCGCCCATCGACATTACTGCGCCATTCGATATTAATATACCAGCGGATAGGCGGCCGCAGCTGCTGCCAAGCGAAACCGGCAGCAAACACCCCTTGATGACCGAGCTTGAAACTGTGCTCGATATCTTCTATCGCATGGGTTTCACGGCGCTCGAAAGCCGCGAGATTGACGATGACTTTCATATGTTCGGGTCCTTGAACTTTCCTGAAGGCCACCCGGCCCGCGATGATTACGACACGTTCACAACCACGCAGACCGACGAGGGCGGCAAACAGTTCATTGCGCCGGCCCATACCTCCACTATGCAAAACCGCGCACTGCAGGCGCACAAGGGCAACCTGGAAAAGGGCGAGCCAATTGCGGTAGTGCTCCCTGGCCGCGTATTCCGCAACGAAGACCTCGATGCCCGTCACGAGCATACGTTCTACCAGTTCGAGGGTGTATATGTGGATAAGGGCATTAATGCCGGGAACCTGCTCGCCACCTTCAAGACATTCCTGGGCGAATACTATCAGCAGGACATCGAAATCAAGAGCCAGCCGTTCTACTTCACGTTTACCGAACCGAGCTTTGAGCTGGCGCTCAGCTGCCCGTTTTGCCAGAAAAAAGGCTGCTATATCTGCAGCCACACCGGCTGGATCGAGCTGCTTGGCATGGGTATGATTCACCCGAACGTGCTGCGTGCCGCTGGCGTTGACCCAGAAACCTATACCGGCTTTGCCTGGGGTTGCGGCCTGGAGCGTCTTGTGATGATGAAATACGGTATCGAGGACATCCGTCACTTTAAAAGCGGCAAGCTCGACTTCCTGAGGCAGTTTGCATGACTACGATCCACAAAAAGGCCTACCCAATCCTATTCGGAGAAGTGTTAAGTGGCCGTAAAAGCTTTGATTTGCGAGTCGCGGACTTTGTTTGTCAGCCTGGTGACACACTGGTGCTTGACGAGGTCAGCGAAGGCAGTAAAAAGCCTACCGGCCGCTCGATAACGAAAAAAGTCGGGTATGTGTTAAAGACCAAGGACCTGGATTTCTTCGACCCTGACGACGTGCAGGAGCATGGCTATCAGGTTATTTCTCTACTGCCCGAAGCATCGTCTAGTCTAGAAGCCCTGTCGCAACGGGCACAGGAAGTCCGGCAGAAATATAATGTGCTGAATGCCAAAGATGGCCACGGTAAATGGGGCGGCAAAGAATATGCTATGGGGTTAGTGGGTGACGTGGGTGAATTACTCGAAGTTATCATGGCCAAAGAGAACTTACGCCGCGGCGAAGATGTTGATACAAAGCTTGCCCATGAACTTGCTGATTGCATGTGGTCGGTACTGGTCATTGCCAATCACTACGGAGTTGATCTGGAAAAGGAATTTCTAAAAACTATGGACAGTTTGGAGCAAAGGATCGCCGCAGCATGAATGTGGACGTTGAGAAAATCATACGCGAATATGGCAAGTTTGATGGTGAAAAGGGCACGAAATACCAACTTCCCTGGAGTAAGCAACAATGAAAGTCAGTCTGAACTGGGTCAAACAATATCTTGATTTCGAGCTGCCGCCGGTAGACGAACTGGTGGAGCGCATCGGTGCGCAACTGGGGGCGGTCGAAGAGGTCGAAGGCCTCGGCGAAAAGTACCAAGGCATCGTCATTGCAAAAGTAGTAGAATGCGAGCCGCTCGAAAACTCCGATCACCTGCACCGCTGCTTGGTGGATGATGGTGGCAAAGTGCAGGATGTGGAACGCGATGCGAACGGGTTGGTACAGGTACTCACCGGTGCGCCGAATGTGCACAAGGATATGTGGGCGGTGTGGTTGGCACCGGGGATCACGGTACCGGAAAGTGTCGACAAAGACCCGTTTGTACTTACTAGCCGTAATATGCGCGGCGCGATGAGCCATGGCATGCTGGCCAGCCCGAAAGAACTTGCCCTGGGTGATAACCATGAAGGCTTGCTGGAGCTTGACGCCAACGCGGCTATGCCGTCTGGTCTGAAAATCGAGCCGGGCGCTGATTTCGCTCAACTCTTTGGCCTGGACGATTACATCATCGACATCGAGAATAAAATGTTTACCCATCGGCCGGACTGTTTCGGCATCCTGGGCGTAGCCCGCGAGATCGCTGGTATTTTGGGCCATCAATTTACATCGCCTGACTGGTACCTGCATACTTTGCAGGACACGCTGACTCCTGATGGTAAACCGCTGACTCTCGAAATCCAGAACGAGCTGCCGGGGTTAGTCCCCCGTTTTGTCGCCGTGCCCTTAAGCAATATAACTATGGGCCCGTCGCCGTTTTGGCTGCAGACTTACTTGCTGCGCAGCGGCGTGCGGCCGATCAGCAACATGGTGGATATCACGAACTACATGATGCTGCTCACCGGTCAGCCGATGCATGCCTATGACTATGACAAAGTGAAGGCGCTCAGTGAGGACGATAAGGTTATTATCACCGTCCGTTACCCTCATCAGGGTGAGCAGATCACGCTTCTAAACGGCAAGACTATCGAGCCGCGCAGCGAAGCCATGATGGTTGCAGCCGGCAAACACTTGCTTTGTGTGGGTGGCAGCATGGGCGGTGCTGAGACTGAAGTCGATGAGAATACCCGGAATGTTATTCTGGAAGCGGCCAACTGGGATATGTATTCGATTCGTCGGACTTCTATGGCGCACGGCATTTTCACGGATGCAGTGACCCGCTTCAACAAGGGCCAGAGCCCCCTGCAGAACGACGAGGTGACCGCCAAAGCGGTTGAGGTGCTGCGTGAACTGGCCGGCGCAAAAGTCGCCGGACCGCTGATTGACGACAATCACGTCGATGAACAAGGCCGTGAACGTCGTTCCGTGCATCCACCAGTGCCAGTGGCGACCGGATTTATTAACACGCGGCTTGGTCTTGAATTGTCGGCAGCTGAAATGAAGCAATTGCTTGAGAACGTCGAGTGCACCGTGGAGGCAAGTGGCGACCAAATAACCGTCACTGCTCCGTTCTGGCGTACCGATATCGAACTGCGCGAGGATGTGGTTGAAGAAGTCGGTCGACTGTACGGCTTTGACCGATTGCCGCTCGTGCTGCCGCGGCGTAGCATCAAGCCCGCTGCCAGGAACGCAGCCTTAGAACTGAAGAGTCGACTGCGCGACACGCTTGTTAAGTCCGGTGCAAACGAGGTGCTGACCTACAGCTTCGTGCACGGCGACCTGCTCGGAAGGGCCGGGCAAAACCCCGAACACGCTTTCCAGGTTGGCAATGCGCTTAGCCCTGATCTGCAATATTACCGGCTCAGTATCATGCCGAGCCTGCTCGACAAAATTCACCCGAATATCAAAGCGGGGTTTGGCAGTTTTGCTCTGTTTGAACTGGGCAGGGTGCACTATGTGGGCGAAATGGACGCTAACGACCCGGGTGTACCGAACGAAGATGACCACATCGCTCTCGTTGTGGCGTATGGCGATAAGCAGCAGCCGGTCGGTGCACCGTACTACCATGCCCGCAAATATCTCGAACAGATTATTGATTTGCAGTCGCTTAAACTAACGCCGCTTGCGGACTTTGACCTTGCCCAGGACGAATGGGGTAGGCAGCTGACCGCACCCTACGAACCGGGGCGCTCCGCGGTTATCGTTAGAGACGGGCAGATCTGGGGTGTCGTCGGCGAATTCAAGCCCGGCGTCAGACGGGCATTGAAACTCCCGGCCTATGCCGCCGGGTTTGAGATCAACTTAGGGGTTATCGCCGTTGGAATCGTGCCAGTCTATCACCCACTCTCCCGGTTCCCGAGCATTACACAGGACATAACTCTCAAGATCGCGAGCGAGGTACCGTACGGGGATCTATTCGCGCTGGTGCAAGCTGAGCTTAGTAGTCTTGCGTCCGACCAACTCCAACTCGCGGCCGAACCACTTGACATGTATCAGCGTGGCGATGACACGGGGCATAAGCAAGTTACACTTCGGGTGCATGCCATAAGTCATGAAAAAACCCTGCGCGATGCAGAGGTCAACCGGCTGCTCGATAGTGTTGCCGCTGTCGCACAAAACAAGTACCACGCCGAACGCGTATAAACCGTAAATATTTTAACTATTTTCAACGAATGTCTATGCTAAGCTTCGGATAGCTTAATAGCTTCTTCGTGTAAACACGAAATGTTGGCTTTTTAAAGCTAAAGAGACGGTACTTTTAAAAGCTTTCCTGTAGGAGCTGACGGACCGAGGGTTAGTCGATTAGGGGATCGAATGATTCCTTCGCGAGTGCTGTCGCTCAGGGGGGCGGGAGGTGACGACTGTCATATGATATGAGGGGGCGAGCCCACAGGGGCCACACTTGGAGTCGCTACATCGGCTACCAGGGGTGATTCGGGCTTGTCTAAGGCAGTCGTCACCTCCCCGTAAACGTCGGTGGGTCTGTGATTACGGTAGGATGTATTTCCTCCGGCATCCAAACTGAGCTAGCAGGCCCACCGACCCACTCCGCGCATCGCGCTTAAGCAAAGTACCGTCTTTTCAACCCCAGAGCCCATACGAAACAGGTGTGGTTTGTGGGGATGAAAAATATAAAGTTTTCTTCTACTCCAAGAGGTACAATAATATGAAGTAGGAGACAGATGAACATGCTACAACGGCAATCGGTACGGGCGATTATACTGAACGGCGATAAAATACTAGCACTAAAACGTAACAAATTTGGCCAGGCGTACTACACACTAGTTGGCGGGGGCGTGAACCTGGGCGAGGATCAGCCAACGGCACTCCGGCGCGAACTACGGGAGGAGACTGGTCTGGAAGTAGGTGTCATACGACTGGTATTCGTTGAAAACGGCGGCAGCTTGTTTGGCCTGCAGTATATTTATCTGTGCGAGTACAAGGGCGGCGAACCGGCGCTTGACCCAAATTCCGAGGAAGCCAAGATATCGGCGATGGGTCAGAACATATATGAACCGCTGTGGTTACCGGTGAGTCATATAGCCAAAGTGCCGTTTCGCTCCGAGTCTGCAGCCCAGGCGGTGATGGACGGAATCCGGAACGGCTTCCCGGAAACGCCGCGGGAGCTTGCCTGGCAACCGGAAAACGTGTCAAAATAGAACCAGCATTTAAGAGGATTAGATATATGGCGCGTATGCGTGAGCGGATTTTTGCAGGTTTTGGAGCAGGGTTGTTTTTAATAAGTGCCTGTGCGATAACGGCATACGCCGTGTGGCAGACATCGTCAGCCGATAACAGTACTAAAACTGCAACTCAAACAACTCAAAATAAATGTGATATCAGCGCACCAGTAACAGACACGGCGACGACTGCACCCGCGGTCTATCAGCCGGGTGGTCCGGTAGCAGTGCTGAAGACCACGGATCTCACCGTTGGTAGCGGCCAAGCGGCTAAAAACGGCGACTGCCTAGTCATGAAATACCAGGGGAACTTAGCTTCGAGCGGCACGATGTTTGACGAAAACTATGATAAGCCGCAGGCGCTCCAGTTTACATTAGGAGCGGGCGAGGTGATTAAGGGCTGGGATCAGGGACTGGTCGGTATGAAGGTCGGCGGCGTACGCCGTTTGGAAATCCCCGCTGCGCTTGGCTATGGCGACACTGCGCAGGGTAGTATTCCGGCTAATTCAGACCTGGTATTTACCGTAACCCTCGAAAGGATTAAGAAGGGCTAAACCTTATGATGCAAGACTTTACCCCAGTAGATAGCGTACCGGAACTTAAAATCGAAGACCGAGTGCCCGGCACTGGTGCAGCTGTGGAGCCGGGTGACACGGTGACGTGTCATTACACCGGCGCTATCGTCAAAACTGGCCATGTATTTCAAACGTCGCATGATTTCGGCAAACCCATTAGCTTTCCGTTAGACGGCGTGATCGCCGGCTGGACCGAAGGCGTGCCGGGCATGAAAGTCGGTGGTACCCGCCGCTTGCTTATTCCTGCCGCTAAAGCCTACGGCAGCAATCCGTCGCACGGTTCCGGCATCCCGACCGACGCCGACCTGGTCTTTGACATCGAACTTGTCTCCATCGCAGGCAAATAGGTCAAAAGATAGAGAGCTACCCCTAGTATCTCCCTGCTTTGGTGGTAGAATCGGTTTATGGCCGCGCCAAAAAATCCCTGGAAAACACTTGATTCACGTATTGTTTACCAAAGCCCCTGGTTCAACTTGTATGAGGACAAAGTTGTTACCCCGAGTGGTGAACCCGGTATATATGCGTATCCTAAAAGCCCACCTTTTGTACTCGTTATAGGGTACCAGGATGGACATTTTGTCATGATTCGCCAATACCGTTATCCGCTGCACCGGGTAATGACAGAATTCCCAGGTGGCAAAATAGATGATGGTGAGACGGTACTGGACGCTGCAAAGCGAGAGTTTTAGGAAGAGACTGGGTTTACTGCCAAACGATGGCAAAAGCTCGGTATGTTATACGACCCAAACCATGCGACCGTTTTTCTTGCTGAAGAGCTGAGCAAGACATGTCATAACAAGATGGCAGAAGAGGGCATTTCTGCCGTTATTCGGGTAGACTGGGCTGACATTGACCGCATGATTGCGAACAATGAGTTCACCGATTCTAAGACCTTGGCATGCTTGCTACTATTTGCACGACGCCAGGCCGGAGAATAACGTACCCAGTCTTTTAGTGTACTAAAAACCACTACATGTAGTGCGCTTGACGCTAGTGATTACGCTAGCGTATACTTTATTTACGACTTTGAGGCGACCAAACAAATACGCTTAAAAAGCCAACAAAAAGCAAACAAACCAACGTGAGGGGAGGGTTAGTTATTATGGTCAAAAACATTACTATCTTTACGACGACGACATGCGCGTATTGCCCGATGGTCAAGAAATATCTTGGCGCCAAGGGCCTTAAGTATGATGAAGTTAATCTGGATAAGAATCCTGAACGCCAGCAGGAAGCGTTGGCCATTTCCGGGGCGCTGACGGTGCCGGTTACGGTCGTTACCCGGGAAGATGACAGTAAAGAAGTGGTGGTTGGCTACAACCTCGCCAAGCTTGCGCCCGCGATTGCGTAAAGCTGTTACAATGAAAGATGAGCGAAGGGGATGCTCCCGTACACGGAGCATTCTTTTAAATCCTAAGGAGCGAACAGATGGCCGATACGACCGACACCCCTAAACATGACGTCATAATCATAGGCGCCGGGCCTGCAGCGCTCAGCGCGGCAATTTATACCACGCGCGAAGACATTGACACACTGCTGTTCGAGCGGGGTGTGCCGGGTGGGCTAGCGGCGATTACCGATCAGGTGGATAATTATCCCGGATTTCCGGAGGGTATCGCCGGGCTGGAGTTGGCTGACAATCTGCAAAAACAGGCCGAGCGGTTCGGAGCGGTTATAGAATTTGGCGAAGTCACTAAAATTCACGATGAAGGCCACTGGAAGCGTCTGGAAACAACCAGCGGTGATTATCTGGCCC
>CAZMWE010000025.1:0-14850 GCA_964570005.1 uncultured Candidatus Saccharibacteria bacterium
CCAACCTCGCACGTGTTGCACTCGCTTCCCAGACAAATATATACGCAACGTTTGAACAGGATGTTGAGCCGCATATGAGCGAAGCTGATCGGCGGTATTTGGAAGGTCATCCGGGAATACGTCGACAGATGGCCTTGGGCCACGCCGATTGCCGCGCCGAGGGAAGATATGATGACATTATAGCCGCGGGGTCACCTTGGGGCTTCAGTACAAAAGACATTACTAGACCAGTATTTTTGGTACACGGTCGCGAAGATAGGTTCTCGCCCCCAAGCCACTTCTGGCAACTCTGCGCGGATGTAAGGGGCAGCGGAGGTGGCGCACAATACGAGGAAGGCTTTGGTCAATTTGAGACTTACAAGCTCATCGCACCCTATTTCAAACGCCTGAGACGCCAAGCCGTTGAGCTAGGATACACCGGGTGAAGCTTCATGAAAGGGTCTCTTTTATTTTTCACACCCTTGTCGGACCGTAAGAAAGCATATTATTCACTAAGCAGTAATACGTTTTACATCCATGCAGTGTCCGGCGTGGTTGAATGGTGCCATGAACACTCTAGGAATAATATACATCGAGTTAGTAGCCAAAAGGCAACGGCGAGTCCCTGGTAAGTACCCCTCTGACCCGATACTCCCAGGAGAAATGGTGCCGTTGATCGGAAACCCAAGAATTTCCGCCACAAGGTGAAATGCCAGAAGAGCCACCGAATGTACTGCCTGGTACGCAAGCGGAAGAGCCGCCACGTACAGGGTACGTTATTGACGCTGATAAAATTTTACCAGCCGCACATCCCAGCTTACTGCCGCGCACTAAGGAATCCCTTGACGTAACCGGCGTAGCTGCAGCGAACCTGGCTGGGACTATGGCGCTCCCTGCAGCAGAAGTAGTCATAGTCGACGCCCTACCCACTCCACCAACGCCAGAGCCGCGCAAAGCTACACCAGAAGAATTCAGAAAGGCGTTTAATAGTGGCTTGCGAGCTCTTTATAAACTGACCGTAGATGAAGACTTCCAGGCCAGATGTAAATCTGCCGGTGTTGACCCATCCGCATTCGAAGATCCCGCGTATTGGTACACGCTTGCCGACTTTTCTCGAGAAATAATGACCGACAGGCGGAGGCGCAGTGGTGACAACAGAGCTGATACCCTGCCCTTTATGGCCCTGGGGTTAATGGCAGCCACTCCCGCTTATATATATGCAGAAGGTGCTCTTGACCGGGGCAAGCCGCAAACTGACGAAGAGCTAGCAGAAAAGCTGTGCATAATCGGTAACTACCATACGGGTATTGGTAGGTTCGTAGAACTATATCCTGATGCTAAGGCGTCCGAACTCACGATGGCACTTTTCAACGCTGCAAACTTTGCAATCGAAGATACGGAGCTTCTTCTGTCTGCCGCCCGGGATATAGGCAGTAGGATCAAAGGGATACAACACGAAACTGGCTTTTGGGATATATTGCTGCATACCGGTTTAGAATGTCAGCGCGCAACAGCCGAAGAAGATAAAGAGGGTTTCGACTATCGTCTCAAGATTATTCACAGGGGCATACCCCTGGTTATATGTATCGACGTTAAAGCTTCCTTGAATGAGATTGAAGCTCTAGAGGAAGAGGGACCGATTGCAAAAAGCCGTAAGGGCATCTATCTTGTCTTCTCCATGATAGCGGAAAGGGAGTTTAACGATGGTTTTCACATACCCGACAACTGGGCTGACACTAAAGCACGGAAGTTTGTAGAGAAGCTGCTAGCATACTTGGACCGGGAATACAATTAGCTGCTGAACAGAATATACAGCATGAGTATGATGTAATAGCGCTATGACACAGGTTGAAGATACACTAACTAGAGAAGCACGGATGCTGGTGTTTCCCATTTACGATCGGGTCAGCGCCGAGAGCGAAGATGCGCAACTGGTCAGCTCCAAAGAAATGCGAGTGCGAATACTGGGTGCACTGGGGTTAGCTAATGAAGCTGAACGAACACTGGCATTTTTTGTGCCACACGACCCAAACGTCTCTCCGTCGAATCTTAGTATCAAAAGTCTCCACAAAGTAGTTTTTAAAGTTGAGAATACCCGACCCCTGGGTGTAAGTCCTCAATTATTTTATGCTTCCGGGCCAGGAGGTTTGCGAGAGGAATTAGGTGACGACCCTGGATGGAATTGGGATACATCCGATATGTTAGCCGCTGTCACAGTCCGCTTATCAAGCAATAAGCCATCGGAAACGGCTACAGCACGTATACCATATGCAGTCGCCGTAAGCCAGGATCAGTCGTCGGCACAGATGGGCAATACCGCGGCCGCATAGCAAGTTCGGATAGTCAAACGCCACCTGTCAAGCCGGTGTTTTGTTGAATGGGACTGCTTCAAAGACAATGGTCACCCTGTGCCTGTTAGCCAGCAATTATTAAAAGCATCTTACGCAACTAGTCATCATCTTCACGTAGGTTCTACTGCTTGTACGAACCGGGGCAGCCCTGTATACTCATAAAAGAATTTGAGGAAAAGGGAAAACAGGTGAACTGGAAAATCATCGGCAAATCACTCGGCCAGGCGGATATGCGAAAGCGCATTTTTGCAGTGCTGGGCATACTACTCGTCTACCGTATTTTGGCGCATGTGCCGATTCCTTTGAGCAATCCGGAAACACTCAAACAGGTGCTGACTAACCTCTTCAACAGTAGCACGCCCCAGCTACTAAGCTTTATAAACGTTCTGTCCGGCGGTGCGCTGGCCAACTTCAGCATTATGATCGCCGGCATGGGCCCCTACATTAACGCCAGCATCATCATGCAGCTACTGACCAAAGCTATTCCGAAGCTGGAGGCGTTACATAAGGAAGGTGAATCCGGCCAGAAGAAGATCAACCAGTACACCCGTATCCTGACATTCCCGCTCGCCCTTATCCAGAGTGTCGGCGCCATTTATCTAGTACGTCAGCGGGCTCAGCAGATTGGCGGCATCGGCGATATTACCGCGCACACCTCCATCTGGCAATGGGCATTAATGGTAGCCGCGCTGACCGGTGGTTCCATGTTGCTTATGTGGCTGGGTGAGTTGGTAACCGAACAATCGGTTGGAAACGGCATATCCCTGATCATTACCGTAGGCATCGTGGGCAGTCTGCCAAGTATGATCAGCGGCATTGGCAGCAGTATTTATAACAAGAGTGACAAGTGGCACGTATTCGGCAAAGTGTTGCCCATTAATGAAAGTGCGTTCTGGTATGCGCTCCTCATATTGGCCATAGTATTACTCGTAACCTGGGCGGTGGTGATGCTAAACGAAGCGGCACGACGTATTACCGTTAACTATGCCAAACGCGTGCAAGGTAACCGGGCGTACGGTGGTGTGACGACCATTTTACCGGTCAAGCTTATCACCGCCGGCGTAGTGCCGATCATCTTCGCCGTGGCGTTCCTAAGCGTGCCGAGTTTTGTCGGGGAGATTCTAAAGACCAACCACAGCGCGCACTTGCAGCAAATCGGAACGAACCTTGCGAACTGGTTCCAACCTCCTTCAAGCAGCACCTTTAGCACCGGTGGTTGGGAGGCATACATCTACCCGGTTACCTATTTCCTACTCGTGTTCATCTTCACGTTCTTCTATACTAGCGTGACATTCAACAGCAAGGAGATTGCTGAGAACCTCCAGAAACAAGGCGGCTTTATCGAAGGCGTACGCAGTGGGCTGCAAACCGAGAAATACTTGAGTCGGACCGTGAACCGTCTCACGCTGTTCGGCGCAGTAGCGCTGGGTGCGCTGGCTCTGCTGCCGATCATTGCGCAGGTGTTCTTAAACACCAGCAACATCGCTATCGGCGGTACCAGCGTCCTTATATTGGTGTCCGTATCCCTTGAGACTCTACGTGCTGTGGAATCGCGCGCCCTGATGGTTACGTATGACCAATACGAGAGCGAGGACTTCTTCTACGACGCGACCGGCGGAGAAAACCTAACCGCCGTTACTGGCGGGGCAAAGATTCTACGCTTCATTCCTGGCCGTAAAAAACCAACGGCACCCAAGAAGTAGCGACTTGCGCACCGTGTCGCAGCCGCCTATGCTTACTATATGGTACATGTAGCCAATCCATTCGCTGCACATAAACGCTTTGACCCGATAACGGTCGTTGGCTTCCTGATTCCGATCAGTCTTGCCATACTGATCGGCCTTATCATTAGCATGCGGTCCCAACCCATAGCCCAGCCAGTGCAGCAGACCACCGACGCATCAGGCACTGTTACAGCGACAGCGCCGGTAAATCCGCCCACAGCCGCCGAGGTTTCAGCTGCCAATCAGGCGATCCTGAACTATTGCACTAGCGACCTACGGGCAAACACCAGCTGCGCGCTTACACCGGGTAGCACAAGCACCGCACCGGGGTTCGTGGAGACAGGCTTGAAGCTAAGTGGTACCTTTGCTGCCGACGGCGCAAGCCCGAACGGCTTGGCACTAGCAAGGGGTAGCGATAATTCATGGGCCGTGATATGGGTAGGGCAGAACTGTATCCCTCGAGACGTAGCCACGCAAAACGCTGTGCCCGCCTCACTCAATGTCTGCTCATCCTGAGCACTTGTGGACAACCCGATAGATTATACCCGTAACTACCCTTTACAGAATGTGGTAAATACTGCTATAATTAGGCCTTGTTATATTGTCGGCACGGAGGAGAAGCGAAGTTTACTTCGACTAACTGAGTGCCGGAAAATATATCGAAGATATATTTTATGGCGGCGAGTAAAGAAGTAATCGAACTGACGGGAACCATTGTAGAAACTCTACCTGGCACCCAGTTTCGTGTAGAACTTGAAAACGGCCATCAAATTATAGCTCACGTTGCCGGCAAAATGCGCAAACATTTTATCCGCATTGTCCCCGGCGACAGCGTGACGGTTGAACTGACACCTTACGATCTTACGAAGGGTCGCATAACCTATCGCAAGGGTTAAGAGCCCTACCTATCCCAACAACTTAAAGCAGTGTGTTATTGCAGATAAAGGAGCAATGATCCGCATGAAAGTGCGTGCAAGCGTCAAGAAGATCAGCCCCGACGACAAGATTGTCCGCCGGAAGGGTCGTCTGTATGTTATCAACAAATTTAAGCCGAAGCATAAGCAGAGGCAGGGTTAATCTATGGCAGCTCGTATATCCGGGGTAACAATCCCCGCAGAAAAGCAAATCTGGGTCGCCCTGACCTATGTATACGGTATCGGTCCTAAGACCGCCGACGATATCTTGGCCGCCGCGGGCGTGGAGCGCACTGTGCGCACCAAAGACCTGACTGACGCCGAAATTGCCCGGATCCAGGACTACATCAATGAGAAGCTGACTGTTGAAGGTGAGCTACAGCGTGTCGTGAGCGCTAACATCAAGCGTCTCAAGGATATAAAGGCTTATCGAGGCTTACGGCACGCAGCCAACCTACCAGCTCGGGGCCAACGCACCAAGACCAACGCCCGGACCCGTCGCGGCAAGAAAGTCACCGTAGGCGGCACCGCCAAGAAGGTGGCAAGCAAGACTTAAGACTACTAGTCTTTAGGAATTACATATTATGGCAGATACATCTACAGCTACCACAACCAAGAAGAAAAAGTCGAAGCGCAGCGTGGCCGCGGGCCAGCTGCATGTTCAGGCTTCGTTCAACAACACTATCGTAACACTTACGGACGCGAGCGGCGGTGCGCTAGCGGCTAGCAGCGCTGGCGCCTGTGGTTTCCGCGGTTCCAAAAAGGGCACTGCTTACGCCGCTCAGGTTGCCGCCGAAAAGGCCGGCCAGGCCGCTAAGCAAACCTACGGCCTCGCCAAAGTCGACGCTTTTATCAAGGGCGTCGGCCTTGGTCGCGATGCCGCTGTCCGCGCCATGCAGACAGTCGGTATCAATGTTGAAAGCATTACTGATGTAACCGGTGTGCCGCATGGCGGCGTTCGCCCTAAGAAAGCACGGAGGGTTTAAACCATGGCACGAGACACTCGTTCTATCGTTAAACTTTCGCGCCGCGAAGGCTACGCGCTGCACCCCAAGGCTCACAAGGCTTTGGCCAAGCGTACCACGCTCCCCGGTCAAGCCGCTGGCGCCCGTATGCGCAATAAGCCCAGCCAATATGCGCTACAACTGCGTGAGAAGCAGAAAGTCAAGCGCCTGTACGGCCTACTTGAAAAACAATTCAGCAACCTGATGGCCGAGGCCTCCCGGACCCAGGGTCAATCCGGAGCGACATTGCTTCAGTACCTGGAGCGTCGCCTCGATAATGCCGTCTACCGCGCCGGCTTTGCCCCTTCCCGCCGCGCCGCGCGTCAGCTGGTGACACACGGTCACTTCGTGCTGAACGGCCGCCGTGTTGACATCCCCAGCATCCGTTTGCGTATCGGCGATGAAATATCCTTACGCGAACACAGCAAAGCTACCGAGTACTTCAAGAAGCTAGACGATGTCAGCCCCGCTCCGTCGACTATTCCCGGCTGGCTGAACGTTGACCGCAAAAAGACCGCCGTTAAAGTAACCAACCTGCCTCTGCGAGACGACGCCGAGCCGGAAATTAACGAACAATTAATCGTCGAATACTACTCACGCTAACAGGGAAGGAAGAGCGAGAATAAACTATGTCAAAGATGATTCAAACCCCCAGCTTAGTCGCCGTTGAAGACCACGGGACTACCAGCAGTACGTTTGTGATCGAGCCCCTGCAAAGCGGCTACGGCATGACGCTTGGCAACTCCCTGCGTCGCGTACTGCTCAGCAGTATCGCCGGTGCCGGCATCACGAGCTTCAAGATCGAGAGTGCTACCCACGAATTCACCACTGTCAAGGGCGTAAAAGAGGACATCGTGGCTATCATGCTGAACCTCAAGCTGCTCCGCTTCCGCGTCTACGGCGACGAGCCGCAGACACTGCGCATCACCAAGAAGGGTAAAGGCGTTGTAACCGGTAAGGACATCCAAGGTAACGCCGATGTCGAAGTTGTAAACACCGATCAACTGATCGCTACCGTCGACGACGACAAGGCTACACTGACAATGGACATCGTGGTTGAAACCGGTCGCGGCTACCGCCCCATCGAAGAAAGCACTGCTAAAAAGCAGAGCGATTTCATTGCCATTGACACCATCTTCAGCCCGGTGCTACGCACTCGCTACAAGGTTGAGAAAACCCGTGTCGGTCAGCAGACTGACCTCGACAAATTGAGCGTTACTGTCGACACTGACGGTACCATCACCCCGCGTGATGCTTTTGAAGAAGCCGCTGCTATTCTGGTCAATCAGTATACCGCGCTGGCCGGCAAGACCCGCCTGGCTGCCCACGAAACAAGCGACGGCAGTGCCCACAGCGAAAGCTTAAGCGCCAGCAGCAGCGATGATGCGTCCCTGCTTAACACTTCTATCGAAGATCTGAACCTGACTGCCCGCACCACGAACGCACTCGTTAACAACGACATTCACACCGTGCAGGATCTGTTCAGTCTTAGCGATGCAGAATTGCGTGACCTGAAAGGCTTCGGCAGCAAGGCCCTCGACGAAGTCAAAGAGAAGATCGCGGAGTTGGAGCTCTAGTCATGCATCGTCACGGATACCAAGGAACGAAGTTCCACCGCGAACGCGACCAGCGCGAAGCCCTGGTAAAGGGACTCGCTGAGTCGCTCATCATCTACGGTTCAATCGAGACTACACTGCCTAAAGCAAAAGTAGTCGTACCGTACGTGGAACGCTTGATTACCAAAGCTAAGAAGGGTGATCTGCACAACCGCCGCCAAGTGATTGCCGCTCTGCAGCAGATCAGCACCGCCAACAAGCTGGTGGATGAAATCGCTCCCAAGCTCGGTGGCCGAGTCAGTGGTTATTTCCGCATCAAGCGTACCACGCCCCGCCGCGGTGATAACGCAGAAATGGCCCAGGTCAGCTTTGTAGACGACCTCGAAGAAGCACCCGTGGCCAAGAGTGCTACTGCCGAAAAGCCAAAGACCGAAAAGGTTGAGACTAAGAAGCCTATCGCCGCGAAGGCCGAAAAAGCAGTTGCCAAGGAGACTAAATAATGAGCCAAAAGACCTACAGCGCCAAGCCCAGCGACGTGACACGCAAATGGTATGTCATAGACGCTTCCGAAGCGAGCCTGGGGCGCGTTGCCACCAAGGTTGCGACGCTGTTGACCGGTAAGGGCAAGCCAACGTTCACCCAGCACATCGACACCGGCGATTTTGTAGTCATCGTAAACGCCGCCAACCTGAAAGTTACCGGCAACAAGCTGGAAGACAAGATGTACTACCGCCACAGCGGTTTCCCGGGCGGTCTCAAAGAAGCCAGCCTGAAAGAAGTCTTGAATGGCCCCACACCGGAACGTGCCCTGTACGAAGCAGTGCGCGGTATGTTGCCCGTCAACAAACTGCGTGATGCACGGCTTGAGCGTCTCAAGATTTATCTGGGTGCCGAGCACAAGCACGAGGCACAAAAACCTGAGACTATCAGCTTGAAAGGAACTAAATAATGGCAGCAGCAACGCTTAAAAACTACTTCTATGCCCTCGGCCGTCGTAAGAGCGCCACGGCTCGTGTACGCGTACAGAAGGGTAAGGGTGCCGTCACCATAAACGGTAAACCGGCCACCGAGTATCTGGCCGACAGCAAAACGCTCCTAGGTGAACTCCAGAAGCCGTTTGCTACACTTGAACTGCCCGTCAGTGACTACGACGTATCCGCCGTTGTCAGCGGCGGCGGCCACGCCGGCCAAGTTGACGCTATCCGCCTCGGCATCGCCAAGGCGCTAACCGAGCTGAACACTGATTACCGTAGCACACTCAAGCGCGCAGACCTGCTCAGCCGCGACCCACGCGAAAAAGAGCGCAAGAAGTTCGGACTCAAAGGCGCCCGTAAGCAGCGTCAGTTCACCAAGCGCTAGGACTCTGTACGAGACAAATGCGAGTGGGTTTCTCACCTAGGCCGGCAAAATGGTTCACATTTTGTCGGCTGTTCTTCCCAGAACCGCATCGCTGTACAATAGTTCAATGACAAACAATGTTTCGCGATTTAAAAGGCTGCTGCTCGTTTTTGGTGCAGTGGTTTTTCTGTCTGGTGTGATGTGCCTGTTTCACCCATTCCGACGTGATGTCCGTATAACCGTGCAGACAGCCATAGCCCATATATATCAAGCGCCGGATGCGCCATTCCCGAACATCTCTACAAACGGCCTAACTTCGCTACAAAAGCAGATCGTAGCACTTGCCAGACAAGAATATACTAAAAAACCGGCGAGCTATGATGCTGCGGTACTCACCTACACTCGGGGGTCAAAAGAACCTTGGTGCGCCGATTTTGCCAGCTGGATTTTTATGAAAGCAGGCCAGCCTTTTGATAATCCAAGCTCAGGCAGCTGGCGTATCCCCGGTGTCTACACGCTTCAAGCATACTTACAAACAAACCATCAATACCGTATCGCCGGAACATATGTACCCAAAACTGGTGACGTCGCAATCTACCACACCGGGGAGGGTCATACGAACATTGTACTGACAGTGCATGGCAGCCAAATGACTACCATTGGCGGCAATGAGACCGGACATCTGCGCCTCGAGACACAGTCGTACACAAAGGATGCCGATGGTCTGAATGGTTTTGGCGTCCTTGAGAACTGAACTTGTTAACGGACATGCATAGCGAACGTGGGAGTAGACATGACACAATTAATCGGCATACAGGGTGGCAAAGCCTCCTACCACGAGCAAGCTGCATTATCGCTACACCCTAGTTGCAAGTTAGTGTACTTTGACACCTTCCAAGCACTGTTCAGTGCTCTGAGAGATGGAGATGTAAATACCGTCATATGTGCGGTCTATAACGCACTCATTGGTGATATTAAAGAGGCGAAAGTTGAGCTGGCAACCCTTGAAGGCAAGTATCAGGAATTGGACAGTATATTACTACCGATACATCATTCGTTGCTTGTTATTAAGGGAGCGAAGTTGGAAGATGTAAGATACGTATATTCCCAGCAACCCGCCCTGGATCAATGCAAGAAGTTTTTGTCCAATGAACTATACGCCGCAAAGCAAATACCATGGAACGATACTGCGCTGAGTGCGAAGTATGTGGCCGATAGCGGCAAACTTGAATACGCAGCGATTGCCAGCCCAGCGGCTGGTGTACTGTACGGCCTGAAGCCGATACATACCGGCATTCAGGACAACGACAGTAACACAACAAAGTTTATTGAGATAGCCCTGATTGACAAGACCAGGCCAGAGATATAGGATAAAGTACATGTCCACTTATAGACAGAGCAACCAGTACTGGTTTACCGACACGATCTCGTGGCGGCTTTGCAGCATAGTTGCATAAAACAATATTCAACTTTAGAATCACCGACCGCCACCAAAGTGGCGGTTTTTAATATAAGGGACACAGAGGAGAGATCAATATCTACCAAGCCTGAAATACAGTAAAGCACGAAACATTGTACACAATCCTGATACCGACGCACCTGCGGCAACGCGCATTATCCGCTGCTTGGGCGATTACGCCATAGGCACGTCACCTGGGGAGCGGACAGGGAAGGGTAGCTGCAATCGGATGGTCGTCGAGTACGGACCATATGCAGACGCCACTTTCCACCGAAATGGCATACCGGAAGATGCCATGAAAACGGCAATTGAAACTGGCGCGGTCGTGGTCGATGCTTTGTGTGACCACCACGGCGGCAACCCATATGAGCGCTACGCACCACTTATACCACCCATAGAAAGGGATGCGGTATAATGAAACCAATGACTAAACCAGTAATTTTAACGGGCCTCCGGGCCAACAACGACCTGCATGTTGGCAACTATTTTGGCGCGCTGCTGCCACTGATCGACATGGCTAAAAACCATGCAGACAAATATGAAGTCAATCTGTTCATGCCCGATCTGCACAGCTTTACCACGCCCATAGATCACAGCAACCTGCAACGCGACATCATGAACAACCTACGTATTTTCGCGGCCGCCGGGCTACCGTTGGATAACCCCAGCGTACACCTGTATCGCCAAAGCTATATTCCTGCGCACAGCGAACTAGCCTGGATCCTCGATTGCTTTACCGGCTTTGGCGAATTCAGTCGCATGACCGAGTTCAAAGACAAAAGCGCCAAAGTCGGCACTGAACATATCGGTGTCGGGCAGTTTAATTATCCGGCGCTAATGGCAGCGGACATCCTACTGTACGGTGCCACCTATGTACCGGTCGGCGATGACCAACGGCAACACATCGAGTATACGCGCAATGTTGCCGAGCGGCTCAATCACAAGTTTGGTGACTTATTCGTCGTGCCTAAGCCAGTTAAGGAACAGCATGAGTTTTTTGGTAAAGACCAAGGACTACGTATCAAAGATCTGGTCGATCCGAGTAAGAAGATGAGTAAAAGTGATGACACAGGCAAGGGCGTAGTCTTCCTTGGTGACAATCCCGAGGTAGCCGCGAAGAAGATTAAAGGTGCTACAACTGACAGCTTAGGCAAGATTGATGTGAATAATCACAAACAAGCCGGCATCCAGAACCTTTTGCAAATCCTGGCACTCACCACCGGACGTCTGCTTGAAGACGTAAAAGCTGAGTACGACAGACAAGGACAGTACGGGCCACTCAAGACCGCTGTCGCTGATGCGGTCAGCACTTTCCTAGCCGGTTTCCAAGCCCGCCTTGCCCAAGTTGACGAAGCACAGGTCATGGCTAAGCTCGAAGCGGACGAAAGACAGATGAACGAAGTCGCCAATGCCACCCTCCTGAAAGTCCAGAAAGCCGTCGGCCTCCGCGCCTAAAGCACATGCAGCACCCACCGTTCTACGCTAATCGTATCGATAATATGAGTTGCATGCTGGCATGTCTGCGTTCAGCGCTAGAATGCCTCACTAGTAAACAATATAGCTGGAACGAGCTAGAAAAAATTACCGGTTTTAAGCGTGACAAAGCGGCATGGACAGTACAGGTTTGGGCATATTTGGCAACTCACGGCTTCAATATACATATGATAGAAGCTTTTGACTATCACCGTTACCAAGCAGAAGGCAAGGAGTATTTACGAACTTTCTTGAAACCCGAGGAATTGCAATGGCAGCTTGCCCATACCAATCTTCTTGAAATCTCACCCCTCTTGCCCACTTTTTTGCAGAAGGTACATCAAGAGATGCGTAGCCCCCAGTTAGAAGATATAGACGAACTACTAGACGGTGGATACTTGGTGGCCGTCCAGTTAAACTGTAACGTGTTAAATAAAAGGGAAGGTTACGTTGCACATATGATCCTCGTATATGCAAAGCAGGACGGCGGTTACATCGCACACGATCCGGGGCTGCCCGCACATCAAGCTCGTCACATACCCGCCCAGTTACTACTTGATGCTATGGGCGGTAAACATAACACGACAGAAGTAACAGGGTTAAAATTAAATCATGCCTAATTTAGAAATCAGCAGGGCACAGCGTCTGGACCAAAAGGTTGTCGAATTATTGCCAGAGCTCAGCCGGGCATTTGCCGCACGATTGATTGAAGATGGTAAGGTTACCGTAAATGGCGCCGTGCAAACCAAGACAGGATATAAACTTCGGGAGAATGATGAGGTTATCGTAGGTTATGATACCTCGGAACTTCACCAGATTCCCAACATCGATCTGCCGATCGTGTACGAAGATGATGGCTGTGTGGTCATAGTCAAACCGGTTGGAGTTTTGAGCCATAGCAAAGGCGCGTTCAACCCCGAAGCTACTGTCGCTACCTGGCTCCGCTCACGACTTAAATGCGGACTGAATGGGGAACGGGGCGGTATCGTACATCGACTAGACCGCGCAACTAGCGGCGTAATGATCTGTGCCAAAACACCCGAGGCACTACATTGGTTGCAAAAGCAATTTGCCACGCGCAATGTGCACAAAACATACGCGGCCGTGGTCACCGGCCATATGGATCCGGCCGAGGCTATCATCGACATGCCCATTGAGCGCAATCCCAAGCTGCCCGCCACGTTCCGCGTTGGCGCGCAGGGCAAATCTGCCAAAACCGCATATAAAACTGTCGCTACAGACGGCAATTACAGCCTGCTGGAGTTGAGGCCCGAAACCGGCCGTACCCACCAGCTGCGTGTACATCTTGAGCATTTTCACCACCCGATTGTCGGTGACATGCTTTACGGCGGCAAGCCGGCCGAACGGTTATATTTACACGCCGAGTCACTAGAAATCACGATCCTAAAAAACCACGAACGCAAGGTGTTTACCGCACCGATACCACCGGAATTTAAGGAGAAGCTGGCATGAATACAGCCAACACATCGGCACACGCCGTAGCAGATGTCCAGCTCGACCATTTCCTGGCAAACCCCACGCACGCATTGCTATTAACCGGCACAGACCGTACCCAGAAAGCCGCCGAACTAGCGATGAAGCTGCTCGGCACCTCCAACCTGGAGAGTCAGCCTCATTACCGCGAAGTTGCACCAGAGAAGGACAGTATATCCATTGCACAGATCCGGGAACTCATAAGTTTTTTTCGTCTCAAGGTGCCGGGTACGGCAAAGATTAAGCGCGTGGCAGTCATCCAGGATGCAAGCACCATGGGCGTCGAAGCCCAAAACGCTCTGCTAAAGCTGCTTGAAGAGCCACCGGCCGATTCAGTGTTAGTTCTTACTAGCACCCATCCGGAAAGTCTGCTGACCACCATCCGTTCCCGGGTACAAACGGTCCATTTGCCCGAAACGAGCCAAGCGCCTGATACGGAAGCAGTCCAGCTAGCCAAGCAGGTACTGGCCAGCAGCACCTATGACCGATTGCTGCTGGTCGATAACTTGGCTAAACAAAAGGAGGCGACGCTGACACTCGTAGCCACGCTTACTGCCATAGCCATGGCCACCCTGGAAACTGCCGCGCGTAAACAAAGCTCCAGCGTAGACCGCTGGAAAACTGTACTACAGGCAGCACATACGGCGGAAGAGGCACTGCTACGCAGCGGCAACACCAAACTGGTACTCACTGAGCTTATGCTTGCAGTGTAGGCACACTGTCGCACGCTTGCCCCATATGCTACACTAGTATGCATAACTATGTACGAGCTATTGATCGTCGCGGTGTTTGGTGTGTTGGCGGTAGGCGCCACTAAGCTCAACGATGACGAGATCACCGATATCTCCCGTAAGGTCGGCGACCGTATGGGTAAATTGTGGGATATTGCTCACCAGGGTATGCGCGAAAACCGGTTTCTGCGCGCCGAAAAAGCCTTGCTTACCATCTTGAAGATCGACGAAAAGAACGCCGCCGCCTACAACCGCTTAGGGATTCTGTACGCCAAGCAGAAGGAGTACCGCGACGCCATCGAGTGTTTCGAAATCGCCAGCTCCATCGAAGCCACACCCTCAAGTTTGCATAACTTGGGGCTTATTTATTATGAAACGGAAAACTACGAAAAGGCAGCGATTGCATTTGAGGCCGCTCTCAAGCTTGAAGACAGCCTGGCCGCACGACACGTAGCCTACGCCAAGGTGAGCGAAAAACTCGGCAATGAAAAGCTCATGTTCGATAGCTTGCGCCGCGCCGTTGAGCTCGAGCCAAATAGGGAAACCTACACGTTGCTTATGCAAGCTTACGAAGAACGCGGCATGCAGGCCGAGGCGGATATGATCGGCGAGAAGCTCAAACGCCTCATTGTACCGGCCGGCCGGCCCAGGCGTATCTTGCGCCCTCGTCGGGTGGTGATTTAGTTCGCCTGCAAGCTTGAGATTTTACCCCTGTTTTGGTACACTACTCCGGTAACCGATAGCGGGTGTACGCCGACATAGCTCAGTGGCTAGAGCGGCTGTTTTGTAAACAGCGGGTCGTGGGTTCGAATCCCTCTGTCGGCTCC
>CAZMWE010000026.1:0-14325 GCA_964570005.1 uncultured Candidatus Saccharibacteria bacterium
TAACGAACATGGCCACAAAACCTACCAGCAAGGACCACCCGAATTCGGACCACCGTACCGGATTCCAACTACGGAACAGGCGCGGGAACAACGCCACCAGCACCAAGGCTAATGTCAGCAGTGTCACAAGCCAGTACAGCTTAAACCAGACCAACACGCCGCCGCCGTGGCCATGTACTGCTGTTGCCTGATGGTATGTCACGGTGCCGTGTAACTGGGCACCCTGTCCACGCTGCAGCATATGCGGACCCGTGTAGGTAAGATCGCCCGTGATATTGGCCACGCTGCCGAGCGTCAGATCGTTTACCCGTAGCGACACGTTTCGCCCTATCTTGCCGCCAAGCATCACAGTACTCCCTGCGCCAGTCAAATCACGGCCCACCGCGCCATCGACAGTTATAGTCTTACCCGCCAGACTTGCGTCCTGGCCTACGTGTGCCGCGCCTTCAACAACCACAGTCTGCCCGGCAATCGCGGCACTATGCGTTACTGTCCCGCTGAGATCCACGGTTTGCCCGACTAGTCGCACACTACCATTTACTTTGCCGCCAACGGTAATATCCTGCCCGGCGCATAGCACATCCCCGTTCACAGTCGCATCTATGGTTACGGCCTGCCCGGCACAGAAAATATCCCCATTCACCGTGCCTGTAATAAACACTGTGCTGCCGGCTTTATATACACTGTGATTCATCACCCCTTGCGCCACCTGGCTGGCGCTAGAAGCATGGACGGGCATACCCACCAACAAACCCACAGCCAATAAAGAGGCTGCAGCTGCGGAGGCAAAAAATCCGATCTTCTTCACTATCGCCCTCCTTTTTACGGATGATAGCCCTTTTTAGGCCCCGGCCGCAGTGATTTAGCTCACTTAACTGAAAGATTGCTTAAAAATTGCCTTGGCTACTCAGCTGGCTGTTGTCGCTGCCGTTAGCGGCGCTCGGGTCGTTCTGGTTCAACGTACTAAGAGCACTGTCCAGATCGCTCGCCGAATTGACCGGCGGCGCCGAGGAATCGTTGCCGGCCGATGATGTCTGAGACGAACTGTCTGCAGCGGGCATTGTGCTGGCCGTAGTATGAGTAGTAACCGTGGTGGCGTTATGCCTGCTATATACCCACCATCCGGCACCTCCGATAACGGCAATTACCGCCAGAACAAGTACTAACTCAAGAGCAGCAAAGCCGCGTTGATTGCTCTGGATACGCATTACTGGTTACCTCCGTTGCTAGTGCTAGTCGTGTTTGAAGTCGTGGTGCTAACTACCGATTTTACGCCGACAATCAGGTTCTTAACCGCTGTACGGTACGCCTGCAGCGCGGCAATTTCAGTCTTAAGTGCGCTTTGGAAACTTGCGACTGATGTAGCCGGGTCAGAACTGTCACAGCTAAAGCCCGTGCTGGCCGATTTAACGGCATCAACCGCCGTTTGTGCAGCCGCTTGCTTGGCATTCACATCGGCCACCAGTGCGGCATAGTTACTCAGCGTTACACTCTTGCTGGTGTAGAAAGCTTCCGTACGCGTTGCGATGGTGCTGAATAGTGTCAGCTGCTTTTGCCCCCGGTTAGCAATGCGCGCCATAATGTTATCGATAGCGTGCTGCCTGTCTTGACAAATCTTGAGCTGACCGGCGGCAAGCCCCGCCTTGCCCTTCTCCTGATCAGTGGGTGTGGTGGCTGAATCGTGGGATTCGGTATTGGTAGAGTCGCCCTTACCGGTGCCCGAATTGGCGCCAGTAGCCGGTGTCGTATCTGTTGTTTTAGTGACGGGACCTGTAGAGAGCCCGCCGGTGTGTATCTCGGACAAGGCGAGTGCCGGCGAACTGCCGACGAGGGCAAATGCCACGACCGCACCGAGAAATCCGAGACGATACAAATGTTTGCGCATATTGTTCCTTTGCTTAGTAATTGGTAACCGTTTGGTTATATTAAGCTTAAGCTTCGCCTGACAAATAATCAAACAACGGCCTTGAGCTTTAGCTATTGTGTAACGGTAACTGTCCCGACCATACTCGGATGTATCGCGCAGTGGTAATGGTACGTACCGGGTGTGCTAAAGGTAAAACTATAGCTCGAACCAGGATTAACGTCGCCGCTGTTCGGGCCCGTCTGACTGTCGGTTTCAGTGACGGTGTGCGCCGTACTGTCCTTGTTCGTCCATGTTACGGTTGCTCCTTGCTTAACCGTGATATCTGCAGAGTCAAAGGCAAAGTTCTGAATGGCCACGGCATTAGTAGATATCGGGGCGTGGTTCGAGGCGTGCATGTGTGAGCTGTTCATATTCATGGAGCTCATGTTGTTATCCGATTTGTTATGTGCCAGCAGATACCAGGCTCCGCCACCCGCAACAATGGCCACTACTATGATAAGCACGTACAGATAAGACTTTTTCACATTAACCCCCGCATTACATTGCCATTTCAGCCGAAGCTACTTTAAGCATAGGTGGTATTATGTAAAATGTGAATAGCATTTTGAAATCCCAAAACACTTCTTCATTGATACTACGACTGGGATTGGCATTTGTATTTCTGTATGCTGCCGTGGCAGCGCTGATGCACCCCTTGGAGTGGACCGGGTTCCTGCCGGGTTTTTTGACCAAAATATTCGACCCTGTCCTTCTCTTGAGGTTGATAGCGGCATTCGAGATTATCCTAGGCCTAGGCCTCTTAAGCGGTAAATGTACGAAGTATGTAGCGGCCTTAGCGGCTATGACCCTAGCGGGCATAATCCTCACGAACCTTAACCAGCTCATAGTCACCTTCCGAGACGTCGGCCTGCTGTGTGCCGCCTTGGCGCTCGTCTTCCTTGAAGATTAAAAGCACACCACCCGAGCACAAGGGCTCACGGCCGTGAACACACTTCAAGCCCCAAGCGTGGCTACAGCTTCGTAAACCTTGGGACAGTTTTACCTTCCCACTCAACTTCCTCAAGCCAAATTGTAAGGGGGCGAAGGAACGTCAACCGTTCACCGTACTGTGCTTGGTAAATGACGCAGAGCTCATCATTCACCTCAAGGAAACCTAGTCCAATAACTTGGTAGACTTTGTCCTTGCCTTTGTAATGCCGATACTTGGCCCCTGTCGTCACTCTTGTTTTTGCCTCTTCGATTTCTTTCGCTAAAGCTATTTGTTCTTGATGCATTCTTCCCATGTAAAAAAGTATAACAAACAAAAAATCACTTCTTACAAAGTGTTTATGCCTGGCTTACCGACGGGATTAAGTTTATATAAATACCTTGACAGTCATAGTACTTTGACATACACTGTAATCATGCTAGACAACAAGCTAACATCTGACCTACTGCGCGGACATACGGATACCATTATTCTGAAATTCTTATGCGGTGGTGACAAATATGGCTACGAAATCACAAAACTCGTCTACGAGCTATCTGATCATAAGTACGAGCTCAAGGAAGCGACGATGTATTCGAGCCTGAAGCGCCTAGAACACGACGGTCACATTACCTCGTACTGGGGCGACGAGACGCAAGGCGGCAGACGGAAATACTACCGGATCACCATCAGCGGCCGAGGACAGTACAGGAATAATAAGCACAACTGGGACTATGCCAAACAGATTTTAGAAAAGTTACTATAAGGGGGAACATATGACAGCAGCGAACAGCAATGACAAATTAAAGCAATTTTTGGACGATGTCTTTAGGCCATACGGTGATTTCCCTGCCCGAAAAGACGTTGAGCAGGAACTGCTTGCCAATCTGAATGAAAAATATAACGACCTGAAAGCCGACGGCAAAACCGATGATGAAGCATACAAGCTGACTGTTGAGTCATTCGGCGATGTGTCGGAAATTATGGAGTATATGGCGCCTAGTGCAGCCAAGTCGCGGCAAAGTGTTGCCGGTGATAGCTCCCGCTTCCGCGCCACCGCCTTACAGCAAGCCGACTTAGGCGACACCAACCTGGCCGGCGGCAACTTCAGTATGAGCGCGCTCAATGGTGCAAATTTCGATAAATCTGACTTACGCGGTGCGACATTCAAAGCAGCCGCGCTAAAGGGCGCAAGCTTCGTCGGCGCCGACCTGACAAACGCTAACTTCGACAGCAGCGACCTGACAAACACTAATTTGCAGGACGCAAACTTTACCGGCGCAACACTCAAGCGCTGCGCCTTCAAAGGCGCCTCGTTCAGCGGCACCACGCTCGACAATGCCGACTTCAAGCAGTCAGATCTAACCGAAGTATCGTTCGATGGCCAGACCCTGCGCGGCACGGTCTTTGATGCTTCATCACTGAAGAAGGCAACCTTTAAGAACGCGGTGTTAGAGAGCGTGTCATTCCATCACACCAAGCTCAAGCACACCGCATTCGACGGCACCACGATGGACAAAGTTACCTACGCGCTTTTGAAGGGCATGAAAGTCAATCTGGAGAACGTGGTAATCAAGTAAGCCGTCCCTGCTGTCGACCAGGGGGTGGCAAGTGCTACAACAACTGCGAAGCGGACATTTGTGGTAAACCGTCCTCCCGCTCCAAGACGTCGGCTCCGCCATCGGCGAACAAGTCGTTGACATACTTTCATTCCAACGCCTTTTGGGGCGATTAGGCCTGCTGGTACTCTAAGATTGAGGAGACCAGTAGCTAAGCATCGATGGGTGTACAATCTTAATTTGCTCGTATTCCTTCAGATCAAGCAAATCTTTATCAAATGCGGCTATGATATGTGCTTTCGCCTCAAGGGCACATTCTAAGATCTTGTCATCATCTGGATCGCGCACAATAGTGAGCTTCTGCCTAGGATATACTACCGTTGTTACGCGACGGATATCTTGGATGGTCCTAACAATTTCTTCTCTACCGAAGCCAAACCTATCTTCCAGCTTGGTCTGCAGTTCAAGCAGAATCGCTTCAGACGCAAAGAGCTCGTACCCAAACAATTTGGAGCCCTTGCCCACTAAGTAGCTCCGAGCAAAGCCGTCTTTCAGGACAGCGGCAATGTAGAAACCAGCGTCTGGCACTATCCTAAGCTTTGGGCTTTGCATATGCGGCGAGGTCATCTTCGGTATGTAGTCCCAGCTTCTCTAGGAGTGGCGTTGCTTTCGCCTGAAGTTCTTCTAAACTCTTCTCTAGCCGCATGCGAGCGTACATTGAACGGACGATATCGCTCTTTGATACTTTACTAATAACTCGATACCCTTAGCGGTTTCTTCATCTAGTGAAAAGCTAACTGTTCTCATGCTTTAATCTTATTAGTGACAATAATATTTATCAATAGTTATAATATTGACATTTACACTCAGCGGCCCCTACCGGCGTTAGAACATGGTCCGAAAATAGCACAATAGGCCGATTAATCGAACACCTGATTTAGCCCAGATATAACTGTTTCTCAACATTCAAAATATTAATCTATGTAGTCTCACGGCTATACGCATAGTCATGTTGCACTCGCGCGAATAATGTCTTTGCGTATCTCTTCGCTTCCTGATAGGCTGCTCTTACTTCCGGTCTGGTAAGCTCATACCCCTCTTCTGATGGATTACGCCCAAGGTTGTAGCCAATGCTACCGCGTACGAGTTGTCGACACCGCCACCATACAATTGAATCGCCTAAGGTACGGCTCCGATCAACCTCGCCCGTCAAACTCCAGAGGGCTTTGACCGCAACATCAGCTTCATCTACTGAGATGTCCCGGAAATCTTCGTATGGCTTACCCCGGCATATATCATCGACAGTCGAAAAATCAGTGGCAAGGTTGTCGGAGTCAAGGATACTGTGGCCAGACTGCAGGCGGGCGTAATACCTCCGCTGCTGGGCCACAGCAAAAGCCCCTGTTGCAGGCGGTAATCTGCGCACTAAACTCTGGCCGATATGTCGAAGTAACCGTTCTTGTAAATCCAAATCTTCCCCGGATAGCTTTGTTATGTCGTAGCCATGAATATCAAGATAGTCCCCAAGGAGTATCGCGTTCCACATACCATGCGTTGCATATTCGCAGGCAAGAATAGCTGCATTGTAGAAGTAAAGCACCCTGTCCATATTCGGGAAACTGACATTAGGTGGAAGCAAGCCAGCTGCGTGCAAATTCCCCGAGTAGCCTGCTATAACGGCGGCCTGCGCAAAGTGGGGAGCTCTCTGTACAGCTCCAGCCAACCCTGGTAGCAGACCAGTACCCGCTTTCAATATGTCTATATCACCGATGATAACGGGAGTAAACCGAGATAGGTGATAGCCCTCTTCCATCAATGCAACTGAGCTAGCTGCCTGTAGACGCGCTCGTATGTTCCCCATCGTTCCATTCTCAGGAGGATATGACTCAGTAAAAAAGGTACTTGCAAAGGGGGCATTCTGCGTAGCAGCTTGTACGACTTCTGCTACCTCTGCTAGTCGTCTATCATCAGGGGTTTCACCCACGTAATTGATCGAGAAAGCAAGCACAGCTCGTGACAGTCTATTAGAGCCAACGGCTCGTATACCTGCTGCAATAGATTGGTCGGGCTCTGTAGCCGCAATTGGTATAGGAACTACCGTGCAATGCTGTCCGTCTTTAGTTAGACGCTCTGTGCCGCTCAGGTTTTCCCTCATCTGTGCTACGACAGTTTCAATCCCTGAAAATGTATTGGAATACTCAAGAACAGCTTCTCTAATGCGCATTGCTGTAGTATAGCGTGTTTCAGCAGGAGGCTGCTGCTGCCACAGTACTACAGGAAAGCTAGGTGCACTGAGAGATTAACGCGTACTTATAGGCAATGATTACATCCATGCAGTAATACAAAGTAGGAGCCAAACCACACCCAAACAGAAAGACGCAACCGTGCAACGGGTAAAGATCATTGATCAAAACAAAAAGACCCCGCAAAGCGAGGTATGTCTAATCTAGAAATATGAAGTGGTACGCTTGACGCACCTTCATTCCAGTACCTTTTGCAGCGGTTAATCGGCGTAGCGAGTATACGGGCCGCGAAATCTGCATACACTTTTTGAGATAATTGCTAGCGGCACTTTGTAAGCACATGACAAATAAGGCAGGCTGATGGCGTACTAATCCCAGCTTAAAATGCTCATTTCTTAGTTTGCCATAAGATTCTATCTATTGGTCCAGCCTGAGATAATCCCTTTATATAGTCATAGGACTTTTGCAGAATTTGTTCTAGGATCGATAGATCTATATCACTTAGCCGCTTAATAACAACGCAATATCCGGTCGTAGTATGCTTGCCAAGCCGCGCTAGTAGTGGAGCGTACCGTGCCGTCCATCAGATAAATGGTTATCCTACCTTCTCTCGGATAAAAGCCGATAACTAGACTATCTCCTTCGCGCCCACTTGCATATTTATAATGGTAGGTATCAAAACCTAAAGTGCCAACATTCCATAGCTCAGGCTCTTTACCACTTATTCGGTGCATCATTCCAATAAGTGCATTACTATCTTTTCATGTTTCGTCATCTAACGATGCGAGATAGTCTTTCGCGGAATTATTATCTGGCATGGGTTAATCATATCAAAATACGTCTACAAGCGTATTTTGATAAATTGCTAAATTTTGGGGCCCTTGGTACACTTTCACCCCCCATTACCTTCTTGGGGGTTGAGCTGCATATCCTATCTCCACCTGCATCAAATACACATCTTAGATAACCTCACAGTTCCAGTCGTATACTCAAAATTGGACCAAATTGCGCAAAATAAGCTTCATAGACATCTGTCAGCAAACTGAGGTCGCGGCTAAGTTAGCGGTTGCGCATAGTTTCTCCCAATAGAAATCAAGCGCCCGTCTCATGCATCTCTTATGATCCTGACGCTACATTATCCATGCATTATCTAGATCGGAATTTAATCGGCGGTTTACTGCGTAGTCTTACTATTGTCTACCGACGTAACATTCAGCGTATTATTTGGCTCCGCGGTTGATTTGTTCTTTTCAACAACGCTATAGTCATCTTCGGTCTTAATTACTTTTTCGATTGCTTCAACTTGATGTTTCAGCTTAATAATAAACGCGTTACGGTTCTCATGTATCGTTTGGTAGACGCTTAGCTTAATCGGTATCCGTGCATCACAATTTTCGTCCGAACACTCGCACCTAAGATGCAGTAAGAGGTCAGTATTTCTGGCTAGTTCGGGATGCCCTTCTTCAATGAAGTCTGCGTGAAGCTCATCTAAGTCATGACCGATTCTCTCATTTGCCCTCCGGAAAATCATCTCATTTTCTATTTGTCGACGTTCCCTAGAAGACATATCCATGTATAAAACAATACCAGCTACTTACGCCCATTGTCTGTATGATCCTTAGCAGCTCTTACAAATTAAAAAGAGGCACCTGATGTGCCTCTTTAGAAACTGATGGAAGACTTGCACCCACAGGTGTAGCCTACGAACTAAATATCTTCTAAACTATCGAACTTGATTGGCTACACATACTTACTTGTGCTGTTTCACTTGGTCTTCCGCAGAGTAATTTAGCAAAGACGAAATGGCTCGTCAAGACTTTTTGTATGGGCTATAACAGCATAGTTTTGTCTATTAAAGAAGATAAATTGCTGATAAAAACACAATAGGGGACTCTACTACGTCCGATGTTTTTCATTTGGCGCGCCCGGGCGTACGTTCATTCCAACACCTTTTAAGGCAGTTGAATCGCCTCTAGGGTCATCCACCATTCATTGAACGGAGTATCAGTCTTCACATTACCGTTAGGCCATGCGCGAAGTTACAAATGAGCTAGATATGGATTTATACTTACAGGAATGGACCAATCCTCTAGTCGCTATTCGACAAAAACAGCCTCAAGCAATACATTAGCGTTTCTTAACGGATCCGCTCGTGACATAGCCCCTCAGCTACTCGGCTACATATTTGAACGAACGCTACATAATGGAACGATTTTACGCGGCAAAATCGTTGAAACCGAGGCCTATGATCAAACAGATACGGCAAGCCATAGCTATAGGGGAGTAACACCGCGCACGGAGATTATGTTTGGGCCATCAGGCCACTTATATGTGTATTTTACCTATGGCATGCATTATTGTTGTAATGTCGTGACTGGCCCGACCGGTGAGGGAGCGGCAATACTTATTAGGGCGCTCGAGCCGCTGATAGGCCAAGAAGACATGGAGCTTCGACGTTCGCGTCATGGAATAGAGCTGACAAACGGACCCGCCAAGCTCTGCCAAGCCCTTGCTATCGATAGTAGTCTTAATGGTCAGGATCTTCATAATTCTCCGCTTAGGCTGATCGTACCAGCAAAACGAGATAAGGTAGAAATAGTCCAGACAACACGCATTGGTATTAGTACCGCAAAAGATGTGCGTTGGCGCTTTTATTATCGTAATAACTCATACGTATCGAAAATGCGTGGGTAAAACCAAGTAACACTTGAGGGTATACCTTACCTGTTTCTTTTTTGGTGCGCCCGGGCGCACTTTCATTCCACTACTTTTTGGGGTGGCTTACTACATTAAAGCCTCCAAATGCCTCACCTCTTTAGCGCTCGCAATAGCTTTCCAGAACCAACTGATAGTGCGTAAAGGATTGACCACACATGACCAAGCGATGGTAATTTCTGCTCCGAAACACCATCAATTACCGTATCTACATAGGGCACTGTTGCATCAACCGGCGAATAGAATGAGCTTAGCTTGCGCTTATCCGCTTCAACTAAAAGACTAAGGTTACATTGCAACTGCTGCATTGAGGTCTTAAAAGCCGGATTTTGCGCATATGTCTGAGCTGAGACCGTATTAGGGTAATTGATTTTGCCGCAAACGAAAACAACACCTTGTATCTCTCCTCTTCTTTGCGAGTATGCATTCAAAACAGCGCTTGCACCGGCACTGGCCCCAACTAATGAAACTCGATAACCTCGCTGCCGATAATCATCTATCCTAGAAACTAAGCGCGCCAGCTTAGGCTCAAATGCTTCTTGACCCGCCCAGGGCATAGTAAGCATAACCGGCCGTATACCCCCTAAACGCCAGCACTGTATAAGGAGTAGCTGGACATGAAATAAATCATCTCTGATGCCAGGGACATACACGACGTAATGTCTTCGGTCAGTCATTAGTGAGAGTATAGCAAAAGAAAAATAGAGTGACGTTGTACTTTATTTTGCTTATTGTCAAACTGGTGCGCTTGACGCACTTTCATTCCAACACCTTTTGGGCTGGCTGGATAAGAACTCTGGCGAAACGGGGGTGTAGGATTTTACGCCTTACCTCTGATGAGATAGCTAGATGGAAAAGGATTTTGGAGATACCGTATCAAGAATACTTGCTCGGTAAGTAAGAGATGGGAGTTACACTTACTTAAATAGGCTCAAGCTGGCAGTGTCTCTAAGACATGGCCTAGCCCGAATCCAAATGCAGCAGTATTCAAATCACTTAATACTGGGTCGCCGATAAGTTCTCTATATGCTGGTATCATGCTCGTTACTAGACGTCTCCAGCGTCTTGTAACATCCATATCCTGTGCGCTACCATCGAAACTCATACCATCGGATGAGCTACCCCTCCCTATAGATGCCACTTGGCTCATGGCAGCATCAGGCTCTAAAAGGCCAAGGCGAGTGGTGAGAACGTTTCTATACAGCGCGTTACTAACCCACTCGTTATAGTTAATAAGCTCAAAATCCCCTTCCGTATGGTCAATACTTATGTATGCGCACTCCTCCCACTGCTCACACACAGCATTGTACGGAACATCCAGAATCGGTACATAACGTCCTGCATTTATGGCCGTTACGCTACTATATAAACGAGAAGTGTTAAGGTTGTACCAGTCTCTGACTATTAAGATGTTGTGGTGCTTCGCACTATCTGCATACTCGTGTGCTTCAATATATTGCGGCACACGATACCTTAGGCCGAATGGGAAATCCTCATAGTTTAAAATGGCGACGTCGGCAGTAGTCATGGCCCCAAGGACACCTCTTACATCTCTTCGATTACCATCCAAGTCACGGCATATATCGTTCTCAAACCCAACCCTCAATCCCTTATTTTCAAGCCCTTTTGTGAGCCAATTTATAATGGCATGTTGGCCACTTCGTCTCTGTGCAAACACATGGTAAACGTCTGCAATACCGGCAGAACTAGTTTCGGGGCTGATCGTGCGCATAAAACGCCTTTATATCACATGCTGTGACTTCCGTACAGTCCTATGCATATACCTCATCTTACGTGTGTAAAGGCTTAGTCTATTCGCTATTAAATCAGAAGACCTCAGGTCTACTGAGGTCAAAACGCTTATACTTGGTGCGTTTGACGCACTCTCATTCCAACACCTTGTGGGATGGCTTCAGGTTTTAATTGACAACCGACTTGATGCCAAGACTGGAGGCTCGATTTAAAAATTGTTTGTCATAACTGAACAGTCGATCTATACCTGCATCAATCATAAGCTGCAGAAGTAAGGCATCATTGACGCCCATATGCTGTACGTCACATAGTTCTGCATATCGTTCAGCAAACGCCAACACAGCGTCTGGCTCAATAAGTACTAAATCGAGCACCTTACTAATCTCTTTTATAACTTCGCCAGCAGTGATTGTACTAATCTTCTGGGTGATATGGACCACTTCTTCTATAACGTGATGCGATGTACAAAGTGTTACATCTTCATCTAGCAATCGTTGTATCAGAGCAACAACTTCGTCATGGCGGTCACTTGTCTCGTCTAATGCGTATATTAATGCATTAGCGTCTAGAAATACCTGCGAACTAGGCATCATACTTACTGTCAGCAAGTTCGTTTAGATACTCAGGGGTCAATGGCTTGCCAGCCTGCTCCTGCAGGCGTAGGCCACCGCCTTTAAATTGGCGATGCACCGCTTTAGTACTAGAGAATGGCTCAAGGCGAGCAATTGGCTTGCCAGCCTTGCCAATAATAATACGCTCACCGGAAGCAGCTCTCTCAAGCAACTTAGAAAAATTAGTCTTTGCTTCGTGTACGTTAATTACGTTCATGTACTTAGTCTAGTTGACTAGATGGACCATGTCAAGTCTTCTGCCATCAACCTCTAAATAATACGGTGCGACGGTGCGGCTCAGTGTTCGAAGTCTGTCCGCAAATAGCAAAATAGGCCAACTTGTCCAACACTTAATTGAGCCCATTTCATATCTCCGTCCTTCGCAAACAGATAAGCAAGCAGGCCAGGTCAACAACCGCCTGAAACATCCCTCGCTTGCGTTCGTAGCGGTAGCGTAGCTTCCGGTACGACTTCAGCCAGGCGTTTGTGCGCTCCACGAATGCACGGAATTTGAAACTAGCCTTATTCATGTGCGGCTTACGTCCTCGCTTCTTGCGGTGTTTGAAGTGACACTCCGGTATGTTTGTGCCAGTACCTCGAGCTCTGAGGTGCCGACGGAATGCTTTGCTGTCATATCCTTTGTCGACATTAAGTTCTAACACCCGGCGCTTCGCCCCAACCCTGAGCTTCTGCATGGTTGGTTCGGCAGATACAATGTCATTGCGGTTACCTTTGGTCGTCATATTTGTCAGTGGCAAACCATCCTTCTCGGGGAGCAGTGAAATATTGGTGCCGTACCGGTGGTGCTGGCTGTCATACCCAACGCCCGAATACTTCGGCGACTGAACTAACGTGCCGTCGAGATTACCCAATGACAGGTCGATCTGGCCCCGTGGTCAAGCAAAACAAGTATCTGTTGCCAGACGAGTTTGAGAGCGCCTCGTGTGCGCCAGAAATTGAGTCGGCGCCAACAGAAACTGTAGCCGTACGCAGATAGAGGCGGGGATATCCTGCCACCGGCAGCCTGTTTTCAGGACGAACAATACGCCGTTGAGCAACTCATTGTTTGGCGTAATCTTTCTGGTCTTACTGACCGGTTCAGGCAGCTTTGCTGCCAGCCAGTCGTATTGCGGCTGCGAGATAAAGAACGTAGCATGTTCCATGGGATACCCTCCTGTTTTAGCAACTTTAGGGTATCCCACCCCGACAGATTAGCTCAAGGGGTTAGGAGATATGAAATGGGTTCAATTGATGGCGTGACGTTACAGCAACTACTTCGTGAGAGTTAATCGTCATGACAACGTCTCCTTTATCCAGGCTCTCAAATGATAAGCACAAGTGTGTTATCTAAATAAGAGCTGGGACTTACACTCGCTTAGACGTTTTTGGTCGTACAGGAGGTTCCTGCACCTCCACTCCATCAACAAGTAATCGTGCAAAACGGTCGATCAGATTTGTGGCTCTTTTATCTCGAATATGAACGGTTGCCTTTGCAAGTTCAGCAACAGGCCATGACGTAGGTTTCCCATCTTTCCGGGGCACATTAAATACAAGGCTATCCTTACCAAGTGTCAGCTGGGTCAGAGCATTCCGGATGATAGTATTTTTTAACTCTCGGAATGTCTGGTAGTATGCTTCAATCTCGGCTTCACTGGCATTGTCCCAAAAGCGATCTATTGCAAAAAATTGCTCGGACATCCATGTCTTTGGATGTATCGACGCTTGAGTCGCCTCTGCTGTCGGGTATTTATTAGCTACCAATAACGGTAACATGGTGCCAAAGTCCGCTTGAGCGAGCACATTGAGGACGTCGACGGCTCGGTTGCTCGGCTCTTTTCCTTGGCGATTGATAGCGGCATCTAGTGGATTAAAAAATTCTTGCTCAGCTACACCTATCGGCATTACGGCCACCAACCGTGTGCCCTGCATAATGTGGGTGCCTAAACGAACTTTCATATCATCCATAACAGCCTTATTGACGAGACGGGGATCGAGGAACAGCTCGTAACGCCCTTCGTGCCCCATAGCAATGCGGACAGTTGTCTCGCTTGGATAATAGTCATTCACAACAAGATGATACATGCCACGAGATACCCCACCATTACCCCTATCAAAAGGATGCACGAGATTATTGCCTACACCCAGAATGAGACCCTTAGTGTCTAGATCAGGAACTGATTGTGCCGCCGCAAGGACATCGTACATGAGAGGGATTTTGTCTTCGGGAGTCGGATGCACATCAGCAACGCCAACTGGATATCCCTCTGGAGACATAGTTAATGTGTTATTTAGCGTATCGGCGATTGGATCAATGCCAGGCGGTAAGTTGAGTAAAATGCGGTTCATACTCGATGCCAAGCCAACAAATTGGTCACCAGTCATGCTGTCTAGGAACGCTGTTCGCTGCTCTGGGCTACCGAGTTGTGCGCTATAACCAGCATGAACTATAAGTCTATCTAAAAATGTAGCCTGAAACGCCCGATCGGCAGCATTACCTATCGGCCGACCGTGATAAAACTCTGGCGGCTGGACTAACGATGCATATTCTGTCGCTTCCATTAAACTTCCCACGAGCTTCCGCTCGGGGAATTAGCTGACTCAAAACAACTCG
>CAZMWE010000027.1:0-13830 GCA_964570005.1 uncultured Candidatus Saccharibacteria bacterium
AGCCAGCTCCTTTCCACGTGTAGCCAAGTGACTCTCTTTTATGGTGAGCCCGCCGTGCTCGTTGAGCTGTGATGACTCAACCGCTCGGCGCAACTGCACATCGACAGCTTTCCTGTAGTGAGGGGTCGGGTGTACTACTGGCGTTGGAGCTAGCGTCGCTACTGTGTACCTGGCATCCCTTAGTCGTTGAACGCCGCGGCTGGTGCCATAGCAGACGCCCGCCATAAGCCATAGGAGCCCGTGGGCGGTTGATTCATGCGTGCGTGCATCTCCGTCCCGCAGTTCTACATAATCTCCATGGAGGCGAATAAGTGTATGCCGATCCGCGGCAATGTCATACTCGGTCGATCGCAGTTGGGAAAAGTTCAAAAAGGTTATGGGGTCGGCGGCAAGCCCTTCACCTATCCACGCTCCGTCCTCGATTGCCGCGCTCAAACCAGACACGGCTGCCATAGTAGCTTCCTCGCGTCCAGCGCGCCAGCCGACCATAGGTTTCCAGGTTGGCTCCAGTTGCTCTGGATCCGCCGTGTATACACTTAGGCTGATGTGACGTCCGCCGCCTGTGAGTATCGCTCCGTGTTCGGCTGCGATCTCTATGAACCGTCTATGGATTATCGCCTCGCGAGCGGCTTGCTCTAATGGGGGACAGGGCGTCGTACGGTACTCGGCCATCTTGTCGTTATCGTACCAGCCTCTTTGCAAATTTTCCTTACCGAATCGAAATTCGATCGAGCCCCGTTCGGCCGTATAGGCGAGCACTTCATCGTATGATGCCCCTTCCGGTACTGCCGTTGGCCCAAGTGTTGGCGTGGAGAATTCTTTATACAGGCGAAAATTCACAATGTCGGCGGTATTGAAGTCGTCGATTTCGGCTAACCACTGTGTCCGCCGCGCTTCTTCAACTGGGTCGTGTGCGGGAATGGCGGCCACGTAAGCGCGGGCTTCTGTGCGGTACTGCTGCAATAATACTTCTCTGCCTTCTTCGGTGAGCGGTTGTAGCTGCGTGATATCTTCCGGCAACCGTAAGTTGTACTTACGCTGTGCTTCCTCTAAGGCCTCCCTGTCATGTGTACCTGTCTGGAGGGCAGTGACGAATTCCGTTGACACCTCCGTTATGCTAGCTTCTTGTTCCATGGCACCTAAGAAACGGAGCGGCTCACCGTACAAACCGTGGGCCGCCTCAGTCTCAAGAGTCGCCAACCTTGCCCGATAAAGCTCCTCGGGGATTAACTGCTCCACTTCCGGAACGTACTACTCAGCAGGATATGTAGAGGGCTCTTCGGACATAGTATGTTGATTCGTTTTCCCGAGAACAGTATAACTCTTTTAATGCAGTGCATCGGCCGGCCAAGTAATGTTCCCGCAGCTGCTAAAGGACTGTCCTTAAGCTAAAGTTTTCGTGCTATATTTTGAGTATGCCAAGGAGAAATGTTATCCGTGCTGACGTGTCCGAAAGGTTTTATCATGTCTACGCTCGTGGCCATAGTCACAAGAGAATTTTTCGGGACGAACAGGATTATCTGTACTTTTTGAGGCTCTTAGAGCGATACCTAGCGCCCGAAGAAACCAGAAGCCGTAACAGGCAGGCGTACCCCAACTTCTTTAGTAAGATCGAGCTGAACGCCTATTGCCTCATGCCGAACTACTTCCATTTGCTCGTATACCAGCATCAAGCCGGTGAGCTGACGGCACTGATGCGTAGCTTGATGACCAGTTACAGTGTCTATTTCAATAAAAGATACAAGCTTAGCGGATCTCTGTTTGAATCCCGCTTTCGTGCGTCACTTATCACAGACGATGCGTACTTGGAACACATCACGCGCTACATACACCTTAACCCTCGTAATTGGCGCGATTACGAGTACTCCAGTCTGCCGTATTATTTGCAACAAGTCGAGGTGTCCTGGCTGCAGCCAAATCGCATCCTAAAACTATTTCGGACGCCCTCTGAATATTTAAAATTTACTGAAGATCATGAAGACAATAAGAGGATGTTGGATATTCTGAAGCGCGAACTTGCCGGGTAATTTAGCTTGCTAAAGGACTGTCCTTTAGCAAGCGATTTTAGTTTGCAAATGGCCAAAAGAGCGCGTAGCGTGGGAGGTACACACTAATTGATGCAGGCAGTCGCCGAGACTGCCGTAGACGAAAGGACGAAGTAATGGCAAAAGCACCAACCAAGGACGCTCCGGCGGTGCAGGTCACGGGCGAGGCAGACGGCAAAACTAAGGCATTAGGCCTGGCTCTGGAGACAATTGAAAAGCAGTTCGGTAAAGGTTCAATCATGAAATTGGGTGAGGCCCACGCGGTAAACGTGGAAACTACTCCGACAGGCAGCCTATCGCTCGACCTGGCGCTGGGCGGTGGTATCCCCCGGGGGCGTATCATTGAAATCTATGGCCCGGAAAGCTCCGGCAAAACCACGCTGATGCTGCATGCTATCGCCGAAGTGCAAAAGAAGGGTGGTACTGCGGCTTTCATTGACGCTGAGCATGCCCTGGATCCAGCGTACGCCAAACACATCGGCGTAGATGTGGAGAATCTGCTGCTGAGCCAGCCAGACAACGGTGAGCAAGCACTGGAAATTACCGAGACACTGGTACGTAGCAACGCAGTGGACATCATTGTGGTCGACTCTGTGGCCGCGCTGGTACCGCGCGCCGAAATCGAGGGCGACATGGGCGATCCGCAGATGGGCCTGCAGGCCCGGCTGATGAGCCAGGCGCTGCGCAAACTGACTGGTGTTATCAGCCGTAGCAAGACCACGGTAGTTTTCATTAACCAGATCCGAATGAAAATCGGTGTCATGTTTGGCAATCCGGAAACCACCACCGGTGGTAATGCACTGAAGTTCTACGCCAGCATACGTATGGATATCCGCCGTATCTCCCAGATTAAGCAAGGTGATCAAGTGATTGGCAACCGGACCCGTGTGAAGGTGGTCAAGAACAAAATTGCGCCGCCGTTCCGCGAAGCTGAGTTCGACATCATGTATAACCAAGGTATCAGTACTTCCGGCGACATCCTTGACCTGGCGGTCAAATACAATATCGTGGAAAAGGCCGGTGCGTGGTTTGCCTATCACAGTGAAAAAATCGGCCAGGGCCGCGAGGCGGCAAAAACATACCTGCAGGAGCACCCGGAAGTGCAGGACGAAATAGCAGGTAAGGTCCGGGACGCGGCAGAGGCCGCCAAGGAGTAATCGGATTGACCAGGGTAGCCACCAAAACCGCGCTGCCGGATACGGACTCGCTTCAGGCATTGCAGGCGTACGTCTGGCAGATGAATAAAGAGCGCGGGTTCAATCTGGAGGATCCTGCTAAGAAAATGCTCTTGCTCACCGAAGAGGTGGGCGAGTTGGCCAAAGCGGTGCGTAAACTGGCGGGATTGAAATTTACGGATACGACCAAGCAGACAGAGCTTTCCGAAGAGATCGCTGACGTACTCATCGTACTGCTTGGCCTCAGCTCGATTGTCGGCGTAGACACCTACGAGGCGCTGGTGTCTAAGGAAACTAAGAACCGGGAAAGGATTTGGCAATAATGGCAGGAGTTGACGATACGCAGGATGCGGCACTAGCGGCATACCAGCAATATGTGCAGCAGATAATGGGTGAGCGCGGTTTTGACCAGGAGCGTATCAGCCAGAAATTCATGCTGCTGCTCGAAGAATCAGGTGAGTTTGCCCAGGCTGCCCGCAAAAGAGCTAATCTAGCGCAGGCTACTGACGCAAGCGTAGAGGATTTGAATGACGCGGCAGCAGATGTATTTGCCATACTGCTCGACATCTGCAATCATCTCGAAATTGATCTGGAAAAGGCATTCATCAACCGTGAGCACAAAAACCAGAGCCGGACGTGGGAGTAAATGTGGACCAGCCCGAGGAGCAGATAGAATGTCTCCTTCGTATATTGCCGTACGCGTTATGGCTCAGCTCAAGGAGCGACGTAAAATATGACAATCTCATCCATAAAGCAGCAGGAACGGCTCAAGGGCCGGTACTCTGTATACATTGACGGTAAGTATGCGTTTTCTTTAAGCGCCGACGCGCTGCTGGAGGCAAAATTGACTGTCGGGCAGGAGCTTGACACCGCGCAGCTCAAGGCCTACGAGAAGCTTTCGGTGGATGATAAAGCGTACACTCTAGCATTGGCATACGCGGTGCGCCGCATGCGCAGCCGGTATGAGCTGGACGACTATTTCCGGCGAAAGGGCTACGACACAGAGCTGTCTCAGTACATAATGCAGAAGCTGGAAGCGTTGGGACTGGTTGATGATGAGAAATTTGCCGAAGCCTGGGTGCGTAATCGCCGTTTACTGAAACTGGTCAGTAAACGTCGGCTTGTAGCCGAGCTTCGGGCCAAGCGTGTTGTGGACGATATCATTACACGCGTGTTGGTCGAAGATGAGACCGACGAACAAGCCGTACTGAGCGAACTTATTGCCCGCCGTCGTAAGCAAAGCCGCTATCAAGACGACAAGATGCTTATGCAGTACCTTGTGCGGCAGGGCTTCAGCTACGATGCTATCAAGGTAGTGTTACACGAATCATAGTGCCTCCAAGTAGTCTATTTGACAATAATGCGCCATCAGGGTAGTTTTAAAAAATGCCGGAGATAGTATCACGAAAAGGTAATTTACCTGAGCAGATATGCGAGATCCCAGCGGGTCAAGTAATAGGGGACGGCCTTTCTATCTTCAGAGACATTGTTGCGAGCCCTGCTTTAGAGCAGGCGAGCGTAGACGTTGAGATTACGGGGGCAGAGGCGTACAGGCCTGCGCCTTTGCCAGGCTTAAAACTCCATGCCGGAGGGGTGGCTAGGCTTGAAGTTACGAACAGTGCTCTGCTCGCAGGCTTTATAAGAAGCGCCGGAAGAGACCCTGAGGAAGTTGCTTGCAAAGTGCTGAAGGACGCTGCAGAGGCCCTTGTTGAAGATGACCCGACACTTTGCGAGCCGATGAATGTAATAATAGGTGGTGTAGGTGCGATACACGCGCATAGATGGATGAGGCGGTACCACCCCACTGATCAGGGGGTAGGTAATAACTTACGCTTGGCGGGCTTTATGGTCGTGGGCGATGCCGGGAATGGTCTAGGCTTAAGCAAGCTGCGAATTGAACGGAGCTTAGCGCACTATAGCCTCGCAGGTATGGAATTACCTGATAGGAGGCGAATTAAAGATAAGTCGTCGTGGAGACCACATGTTGTGCTCGCGCGCGTAGACATGGCTGGAGAGCAGCGTGTCACAGTCCAGGAAATTGCCGAGGCATCCGTAGTTGCGCTTGGCGACAGACAAATACCGGCAACACTGGGCCCAGCTTACCTTATAACAGGCCCTCCCTCCTCAAATTTCCTTGATACGCTCCACCCTAGAAGGAGTTCATGATTAGCAGCTCGATAGACCTTTTTGAGAGGAAAGTGGTTCCGCTGCCTATGTGCCAGATCGCCGAGGGTGGTAGAAGCTTATGCTGCGACGCTGGCCGTGGCCGGTGTACCCTTTAGCAGCTCATTAATGATAATTTTGCGGTCGGTAATCTCGTTGATCTGGTTGCGGTCAATACCCAAATTACCGCCGGTGAGACTTTTGAGCATACTCTGTGTTACATACAGCTTCTGTACGTACATAGTTTCTATCTCGGTGGCGTAGTCGCTCACTTTGCCGACGCGCTCCTTATTGACGGTGACCACCGGTTTGCCGATGAGCGTGAAGCCGATTTCCATTATTTCTTTCAGTCGCACCAGCTCGGCCGCCGGCGTCAGTACGTCATGATCGTCTACCACAAACCCTTGAGGAATCACATCGCGGATATCCTGATACAGCAACACCAGCTCATCCTTGCTGAATCGGTCAGTGCAATAGAAGCCCTCGATTTTAAGATTGTTCGGGTTGATGATAGGCTCCCGGGCGGTCGCCACTGGTTGACCGGTGCGCAAGCTCATAACCGGTTGATTAAGGAGGCTTTCGCTTAAACGTAGCATACTTATAGTATATAAGACTTCGCACCAACCGCCCATTATCCGTCGATCGTTGTAAGACCTTACTCTAAATCATACCTATGCCTGCCAGCCACAGCTGATAATACGGGTAGTCCAGTGCTACTTCATCCGCTTATCCTTGCTGTCGTCGTAGTCCTCGCGGTAGGATATGGTGTATATGAGTAACCTCATGACCTGGGCAACAAACTCAACCAGCTCCGAACAGACCGAGCAGCTCGCCGAAAAGATCGGGCGCAACTTGCTCGGTGGTGAAACTATCGAGCTGGTAAGCGACCTTGGTGGTGGCAAAACTACGTTTACACGCGGTTTGGCGCGCGGCGCGGGCAGTACCGACCGGGTACGCAGCCCAACATTTACGCTGAGCAGCGAATATAAAGCATCTAAATTCATAATCGCGCACTTTGATTTCTACCGTTTGGGCGAAGCGGGCATCGTGGCCGACGAGCTGGCGGAAGTGATCGGCGACTCAAACTATGTAGTCGTTGTGGAATGGGGCGATATTGTACACGATGTACTACCGGTGAACCGCCTGACGGTGCGCTTCGAGCAAACCGGTGAAGACAAGCGTATGCTTAATTTTGAATATCCCCAGACGCTTACCCATCTTCTCGAGGGCATACAATGATTATTCTCACCATCCGCACCGATAAGCCGGAGGCTGAAATCGGTTTGTACGAAGCTGACAAACGGCTTGCCTATGAAACGTGGCTGGCACACCGGCAACTGGCGGAGACGCTGCATAGTAAGATCGAAGAGTTGTTAAAAAAGCAGCATAAGGATTGGGCCGACCTGCAGGGAATTGTTTGTTTCCAGGGACCGGGCAGTTTTACGGGCCTAAGAATTGGGCTTACTGTTGGTAATGCGCTGGCGTACAGCTACCGCATCCCTATAGTGGCGAATCAAGATCCGCAGTGGTTGGAAACGGGCATAAGGCGTCTGCTGAATGGCGAAACCGATAAGCAGGTACTGCCGTTTTACGGCGCTGACGCTCATATAACGCTACAGAAAAAGTAGTCTAAGTTTGACCTTTGGAGAATTCAGGGCGTATTATTATGTTTGGAACTGTTGGTTTGGGACATTCCAACCAGGTGAATTATTTTTGACATCCAGATTGACGGAGTTAGCGGACTAGAGAAGTGATAGCGAGTGTCCGCGTCGTCGGTCTGTTCGTAAGGAAAGGAAAAACATGGAAGCAGTATTCGCAGTTGTGTGCGCTGTTGTTGGGTTAGGTGCGGGTTCGGGCGGGGCTATATATTATACGAGGCGGCAGAACGCTGCAAATGAAGATAAGGCCGCTAAGGAGCTTTTAAAAGCCAAAAAGGAAGCCGATAAAGTTATGCAGACGGCCCGCGACGATGCCGCGCGGATCGCCGACGAGGCGCGCAAAGATGAAAAGTTGCGCCGGAACGAGCTCAAGGACATCGAAACCCGCCTAATCCAACGTGAGGCGGCTTTTGATAAGAAGTTGGATGAGCTTGATAGACGTACTGAAAACCTGCGCAAAGGTGAGGACGAGGTAGAACAGCTTAAGAACGAGATCCGCGACATCCGTACCAAACAGCAGGAGAAACTCGAAAAGATTGCCAAACTCGATAAAAAGGAAGCGGCCGAGAAGCTTATGCAGATGACGGAGCGCGATATTCGCGGTGATCTCACCGGCTTAGTTGCAAAGCTACAGAACGAAGCCAAGGACGAGGCCGAGGAGCAGGCCGGCCTGATCATAGCGACCGCTATGGAGCGCATGGCCAGTGAAGTGACTGCTGAACGCACGGTGACGAGCGTGAAGCTTGAGGACGAGGAAATGAAGGGGCGTATTATCGGCAAAGAAGGTCGCAATATACAGGCCCTGCAGCGGGCGACGGGCGTGGACATCATGGTGGACGATACGCCGGGCTATATTGTGCTGAGCAGCTTTGACCCGGTGCGCCGCGAAGTGGCGCGTATCGCCCTCGAAATGTTGTTGAAAGACGGGCGCGTGCACCCTGGCCGCATCGAAGAAGTGGTCGAGAAGGCTCAGAAACAAGTTGAAAAAGATGTGGTACGGGCTGGTGAGGATGCAGCCCGTGAGGTTGGTGTCATCGGTATTCCAAAAGAAATCCTGCACCTGCTGGGTGAGCTAAAATACCGTACTAGTTACGGCCAGAATGTTCTCAAGCACTCGACCGAAATGGCACACATTGCCGGTATTATTGCCGAAGAGCTGAACGCGGATGTCAAGACCGCCAAGTATGCGGCGCTGGTACATGATTTAGGCAAGGCACTGACACACAAGATGGAAGGCAAACACCACCACATCAGCGGCGAAATGCTGCGCAAATATGGCGCGCCGGAGCGTATAGCCCAAGCCGCCGAGCAGCACCACGACGACGTGGAGGCGACCAGCGTGGAGGCGCTTATCGTTCGTGTTTGTGACGCGATTAGTGCATCACGGCCCGGCGCCCGCAATATCTCCGCCGAAAACTTTGTGGAGCGCATGAAGGACCTGGAAAACATCGCCAACGGCTTCAAGGGTATTGAAAAAAGCTACGCCATTAGCGCCGGCCGCGAAGTGCGCGTATTCGTGCGTCCGCAACAGGTCGATGACCTTTCCGCTATCCGCCTGGCCCGCGACATCGCGACCAAGATCGAAAGCAGTATGCAGTATCCGGGTACGATAAAAGTGAATGTCATTCGCGAAACCCGGGCGGTCGAGTTCGCCAAGTAATGAAGCCTGAAATCGAAGCTAAGTTCTTACACATTGATCACGATGAGCTGCGCACTAAACTAAGAGCTGCTAAAGCGACATGTGTACACCCAATGCGTCTGATGCGCCGTAATATGTTCGACTATCCCGATGAGCGGTTTCGGACGTCTCGGCCACGTAAAATACTGCGTCTACGTGACGAGGGCGATCGAGTGGTACTAACGTACAAACAAGACAGCACCGATTCAAACTACGTGCAAGAACTAGAAACCACTGTCGGCGACTTTGCCGCTACTACGCAGTTGCTGGAGGCAATCGGTCTTGAGAACTACGGTGTGATTGAGCAGAAGCGTGAGACATGGCAGTTTGGCAAGGTAGAAGTCATGCTGGACGAATGGCCATGGGCCGACCCATTCCTTGAGATCGAAGGGCCGTCCGAAGTTGCCATAAGGATGGCGGCAGAACCGCTGGGATTTAGTTGGACTGATGCAAAATTTGGTGGCCCAAATGTTGTATACCGGAATGAGTACCCAGGTATGTCACAGGACGATAACGTCAATTCGTTGTCAGAGCTGTTGTTTGGTGACTCGCTGCCGGAGTTTTTTCAAGAACGATTGCAGCCGATGCGATGAATATCCTATACATTGGTGACGTGATGGGCGAGATGGGCGTGCAGGCCGTGGAGCGCGTGCTGCCGGACTTGCGCAAGGAGTACAGCGTCGATCTGGTGATAGCCCAGGCCGAAAATGTGACAGAAGGACGCGGCATTACGCCGGCGGACTTTAACCGGCTGCGTGGTGCGGGCGTGGGGTTCTGTACCGGCGGCAACTGGACGCTGGCGCGCGAGGAAATACATCCGATGCTCGCTGACCCGGACGCGCCGATAATCCGTCCGGCGAACTATCCGGAAGGCACGCCCGGCCTTGGCCACAAGTACGCGCATACACCAAAAGGCGATGTGCTGGTAGTGAGCCTGATGGGCCAAATTGTCGGCCGTGATGCCGATAAGCCCGCCGACAACCCGCTCAAAATCATCGACAAAATCTTAAGCGAGGAAACACCGGACAAACGTGTAGCGTGCGTCGTGAACCTGCACGGCGATTTCAGCAGCGAAAAGTTCATCATCGGGTACTACCTGGCCGGCCGGGTAAGCGCGGTGGTAGGGGATCACTGGCATATTCCTGCGGCTGATGCCGAGGTGCTGCCGAAAGGTACGGCTCGCATCACTGACGTGGGTATGTGTGGCTCGCTCGATTCGTCGCTCGGCGTGGCGTTTGACAGCGTCATCCCGCGCTGGCGCGACGGGGTGCAGACTCGCAATGTGCTCGAAACCACTGGCCGCAAGCAGTTTAATGCTCTGCTCGTGAGCGTGGACGAAACCACTGGCCATGCGACGACAACCAGGCATATTCGCCAGGTTTTTTAGCCCTCGCGGCCGCCAAAGCCGATGACGGCCAGCACGACTGTTGCCATCATATTAATGATGACAATATTGACGGCATTCAATCCCGAATTCAGCGCCATTAAAATGGCGCTGCCGAGCCAGACCGTACCTATAACACCCGCTGTGTAGGGATATTTTATAAACAAAATAATGTCTTTAAGCATCGCCTGCCTCCTTGGTTTTTAGTATCGCTTTAGCCGCCTGTTCACGCGGGCTGATACGCCCGAGCAACTGGCTGAACAGCACCGGGTCACGAAGCGCCACTCGCTCTAGCCACTTGTTGATGATGGCGATGGCTTGCGAGGGGCTGAGCGATTCATCGGTGGCGCGTACGATCTCGGGATAGTCGTGCTCAATAATGGTCACCGCTCGGCCTAAAATCAGCGGATACAATGAATCGCGTTTGAGTGCGCTAAGAAGCGCTATGTACGTTTGTGCGGCACGTAGTACTTCGGAAGATTCCAGGCGTACTACCAGACCCAGCCGGTTGTCTTTATTGGCGATCTGTCCGAAGGCATGGAGTAATTGACCCTTTTCGATTAGCTCGCGCAGGTCATTGGTACCGGTGGCGCTGTCAAAGGCTCCCTGCACGATACGCCCGATCTCCCGCACTAGGTCGCCGCCTCCCTCCGCCGGTGCGGCAAACCGGGCACCTTCTGGTAAATATTGTCCGGCCTTGCTGGCGAGCGCCTGTGTTCCTGAGGTCAGGCTGCTGAGCTTTTTGAGTGCCCGATACAGATCGTTGACGAAATAGCGCATGAACCGTTCGAATATGTCGCCGACAGTCGCCTCGTTCTGGTAGGCACGGTCCCATTCCTGCAGTAAACTGAAAAATGCCGGCCGGTTGCGCGGTGCCGGTGCTGAGATGCCGAAGTCAATCAGACCGATGCGGTTGTCGGTCATAAACCGTACATTACCCGGGTGCGGGTCCCCTGGTACGCGTGGCAGGGAAAAGATGCCGAGTAGACTTTCAACACCCGCTATGACGAGCTGGGTATCCAGGTCCGAACCGAGCCGTTCTTTAATGAAAGCGGCCGGGTCACCGCCCGCTTCCTCGATTTTCATAAGCTCGGCGCCGGAAATGCCGTCGACATACTCCTGCACTATGATGTGTGGTGTACAGAGCTCCAGATACGTTTCGGGGATGACGATATACGGGTGGTTCTTATACGTTGTGTACAGCTCGGCTGCAAACTTTGCTTCGGCCACATAGTCGGTCTCGTTCAGCGTAGCGTGCTTAAACTCCTTGATGGCGCTGTTCATCTTCAGGGTGAAGTTAGTGTATTCCTGTGCGGCGAAGCGCCGGGCAAAAATGCTGAGTAGCCGCAAATCATACTTAAGCAACTCGCGCACCATCGGGCGCAGTACCTTAACGACCACTTTCTGACCATTGGCGTGCTGGCCCAAGTACACCTGTCCGAAACTGCCGGCGGCGAATGGTTCCGGTTGCACCAGCGCCAGCTCATGGAGGCGATCCGGCGGCAGCTCGGATTGCAGTAGTTGGACGATATCGAGATGCTGGGTATCCAGATTCTCAAAAATTTTGAGTCGGTTTGGGCTGTGCCAACGCCGCATGATCGGAGTATTATACATGACGCCCTGCATGAATTTGACATACACACCACCCAGTTCCAGAAATTCGTTACACAGTAGTTCGTACATCTCCTGCTCGCGGCCGCGCTTGCGCAGGTAGTACACACGGGCACCAAGTTTCGCCAAGCGACGGGTGCGCTCGCGTTTCAGAGCCGCGATGGTCTTTTGTGAACTGCCGCTCATAGCTAACTCCGTGCAAAGCCTATCAAGAACAACGCCATCGTCGAGATGATGGCAGCGACGTAGAGTTTAAAAATTTCGTCGGGCACGGACCGCGTGGCAGCCATCAAGATAACTGCAATCCATATCAGCACGATAGTTACGAATACCGACACATATTTCATACTCTTTTATAATAGCATGCACCTCTGAACAGTAACTGGCTTTTAGGGGTACTTTACGGTATAATTTTGCAAGCTGTCCGGGGAGTGGCGCAGCTTGGTAGCGCACCGCGTTTGGGACGCGGGGGCCGCAGGTTCAAATCCTGTCTCCCCGACCACGAAAAATCACTGATGATGTATCAGTGATTTTTCTTTGGCAAGTTATTGTATGGCTATCACCACGTTTGGTTAGGCGTGGGCGTTATAAAGTGCCAGAACTTTGGGCTGTATCATTATGTGTGCAATCTTGTCCTTTATATGCAAGATATGCATCCTGATTGTTCTTTGGAAACAGCTCACAGGCTATGACATCACCTAGACCATCACCCAAACCATAGTTTACTGATATGTATTGCCATGTGCCACTAGCTTTCTTATAGAAGTATGCGGCTGCTGAGGTAGTCGTCTGAACTCCCGAGGCACTGTCGAACGGATTTTCAATTTGAATGTTCGCGAGAGAATAACCTGGTGTTTTGCTCTTCTCGTAGTCAATGCCGCTAGTATTATCAAACAGAATTTTATCGCTCAGTGTTGGATTAGCCGCTAGGTAGACGGCCGCGAATGGTTTGACTGTGTTTGTTTGTGAGGTGGCTTCAAATGCACTGTCACAAGCAACCGTAACGTACTGATTATTATCGCCAGAGAATAGGACGGTGCAGTAGGTTTTGTTATTTTGGTATGCATATATAGCACTTGGGCTGGCGTCATTGTTATTCGTATCGTCAACGGTGGTGTTTGCTGGCGCTCTGGATAAGCTGTCTAAGTGTAGTTCTGTGTCAATAATGCTGTATAGTTTCTTAGCACTAGGAATATGTATAGGAGTATTCAGTGGGTCTGAGCTACTGGCGTAGTATGCGTAAGTCGTTGAGCTTGCGGTAAGGTCAACATAGAAGTCGTTATCTGGTATTTTCCATGTTTCAGATCCCTGACCTTCACCGGAATTTGAGTAATTTATGTCACCCTGTTTAGTAGGGGTGGATTGCGTTGCATCTGCCACACTTGAAGTGTGAAACTTTTTCGATATAGCAGCAGAGATGTCATGCAATGTTTCTTGAGGGGTGGCCTCGGTAGTGTGAGGTACGGCCAAATGACTATATGTAAGCCATCCTATGACACTTAAGACAATAACGACTACAGCGACGATTAAACCATCTATAACACTAAATCCAGCTTCATTTTTATGTATATTTTTCATTAAGTCCAGCATAGCATGGCTATAACAAAAACTGCATTTTTGACGCTCTCTCAGAATACACAACATCATCAATTAACAGATATAACTGATCCAGCCCATTCTTGATGCTACCGAAGTTAAGTAGTATAGTGTGCAAGGCTTGCATAGCAGGTTCGTTTGGCGACATAGTTCGTCGACCACGATATTTTTGTTATACTGATCCCGCCTTCGACCATCTCCTACGGGGTGTAAGTACCATCTTAGCTTCCCGGCCACGTGATATTATTGATGCCATGAATGCAAACAAAAATGTGCTGCAAACGGACCTGGGAAAATCTCAGCTGAGCATTGTAGGTCTCGTTCTGTCTATAGTTTTGCCACCTGTCGGCTTGATTGTATCCATTGTTGCGCTGAGTGAAGTTAAAAAGAAACGCTTAAGCGGGAGTGGCAAAGCGATATTTGGTATCGTATGGGGTGCTATTTTTACACTGCCCGCTCTAATAGGCGTATGGTTGATTTTTGTAACTGTTAATAATAAAGCAGCGAATGATATACGGCC
>CAZMWE010000028.1:0-13804 GCA_964570005.1 uncultured Candidatus Saccharibacteria bacterium
TTACGGACGGCTTACAGCGTAACGGCGCGGTTAAAGGCCTGAGCGACATTAAGACGCAAATCGGCCTAGGTATACTGCTGGATGGCTTCGGCGCGGCGGTACTCATCGCGGTGCTAGGCAGCGCACTCGCGGCCGGCATGATCGCCAAGGTGCGGCCATCAACCGTAATGAGAGCAGAATAGGAGACTATTGATTATGTTGGAAGTTAAAAACCTCACCAAAAAATTTCAGAGCGGCGACACGAGTGTCACAGCCGCCAACGATATCAGCTTCATCGTCCCGGACGGGCAGTTCGCCAGCATTATCGGCCGCAGCGGCTCGGGTAAATCCACCTTACTGTCTCTGCTCGGCGCCCTCGATAAACCCACCAGCGGCAGCATCGTGGTCGGAGAAAAAGACATCACCCAGATGAGTGACCATGACCTCATCAGCTACCGCGGCAAGAGCATCGGCTTCGTATTTCAAAGTTACAACCTGGTGCCGTCGCTGACCGCGCTGGAAAACGTCATGCTACCCATGGAATTCGCACACGTAGCCAAAGCTGACCGCCTGGCTCGTGCCAAGCTCCTCCTGCAAGAAGTAGGCTTGGCAGAAGACCAGATGAACCGCAAGCCGGGCCGCTTAAGTGGCGGGCAGCAGCAACGTGTCGCCATCGCCCGCGCCCTCGCCAACAAACCCCGGCTCATCCTCGCCGACGAGCCGACCGGCAATCTGGATGCCACGACCGGCAAGATGATCTTTGACTTGCTGCACGCCCTAAGCCGCAAAGAGAACACCACAATCTTAGTAGTAACGCACGATCTCGAAATCGCCGGCAAGACTGACACGACCTTCCGTCTTGAGGACGGCACACTGGTGACAAAGTAGAGCGGCCAGTCCGACAGACGTAATACTCAACACGCGGTATAATTGCCAGCTGTTCACGGCCCTACGGGCAGGAACAAGGCTTTACGCACAACCAACCTCCCAGACCTCAGCGAGAGAGGTGCGATGTCCGAGACATCCGAGCCAAAGTGGTGGACGTGGGTATCCAGAATACCCCCACGGTTGTTCAGGTTGGCCTGCTTGATGGTAATCCTTGTAGGGATAGCATCCGGCCTCATCTGGCATCCCCACGGACCCAAAATACCACCTCACGTCAAATGCCCAGTGACTGCCGCAGAGGTTCAGAAAGCCACTGGCATGCAGAATGTACAGGTAACCCCAAGTTCGGACGACACCTGCACGATCAGCACAGGCAGCTCCGTGATAATATTCATCACCTGGCAGTCAGATCCCCATGGGACCATGTACGGGCAGGCTCTCAGTGTTGGGGATTCATCACAGTTCCCCTACGGAGCATACACATACGCGGAGGCACCCCGAGGAAACGGTTACTATTTCGACGCGGGCGGCGTGCTCTACTCCGTCGCAAGGGCTGACGCCGACGCATCGAGTACATCAATGTTCGAAGTCGCCAAGGTGATTATGGGGGATAAGTAAAGCCGCGGGGCGCACATGTGCGGTCGCTATCAACGATCAACAGCATGATGTGCGCCCCGCTTTAACAGATTACGCCAGATGGGAGGTTAAGACCCGCTTACCCTATGTAGACGGTGCCAGGTCACTACCGTCGCGGCAAGGATAAGCGTGAGATATGCAAGCCCACTCAGGCATGACTGCAGCAGCGGTGCATGCAAATGCCACACCAGGTAGGTACCGGTAGCGAATGTAACGGCCACCAGCGCATACGTTGCCTGCAGCTTTCCACGCGAAGGCACGAACAACCCGTAAGTCGCCTGTAAGAGACTGAGCAGGGCAGCCGTAATATGTATGAGAATAAGCATAAACGTTAGTGTACCGTATGGTTTACAAAAACGCCATGAGGGGCTCCATAAGTGGGCCAAGTCTAGTTATCCCAAGCCATAAGTTATTGGAAATGATACTTTATCCACACTGTCTGTCGATTGACCCTAAAATAGCGCGCATTTCATTGACAATAATCTGCGCAGGGTGTTGAATACTCCAGGCTGGTTTCAAAGATTCCAGTTTTTTTAATTAAAGGGGGCTAAAAATGGCAAGCAATAGTCAAGGTAATAGCGCAGCGGGTTCGAGCAACGATCAAGGTGGAAGTGCGCTGAACGGCGCATCCAATCCTAATGGAAGCAGTGGGCAAGACGGTGCCGCAAAGCAGGTAAAGAAGTCCGCTGCTCGCAAGCACGTTGGTGTTTAGTCTCGTCTAGAGCGACACACCAAAAGGCGCCCCGGTAACGGCGGCGCCTTTTATGTTAAGAAGCGCTCTGATTACCCCCTATACGCCACGCAACCGTTGTTTATATATACTTTCCGACAGAAACGTCGCACCCGCATATCGGACCGACTGCGCCACACCCTGTTTAAACGAGTACCGCAGCCTTTCCTGTGCATTAAAGACACTACCAGGGGTCGTAATCTTCAGCGTAGTTGGATCTATCTGTTCGCACGTCTCACCAAAAGTGAATGGCTCCCAATCGTCCGGGTCGATCAGTACGATACGCTCGCTCGCCGCGACCACTTCGACAACAGAGGTCGGGCTGCAAAGCCTGGCATTGAGTCGCTGAATCTTCGCGACCGGCTTGTCCGCGGCAAACTCCTTGAACCAATCCAGCGCCTCAAAAATGCCACGTACGATCTGCGTGCTGGGCGCGTCCTTGCAGTTCGCCATGACCGACACAATCAGGTCCTCCTTAGGATCAAAGTAGGTGGCGCTGAGGCAGCCCGCCAGGTGCGCCCCATGGCCTACGATCCGCCGTTCGCCAACCCTTTGGATCTCGAATCCGAGTCCGTAGTCATAGCCGCTGTCGTAACCCGTGCCACACCACTGCGTGCGCTGCGCCTCCCTTTTACTTTCATCGCTCAGGAGTGTCGTGTTACCGAAGCAGTGGGCACTCGCAAACCGGCACATGTCTTCAGGTGTGCCATGGACACCCACTACCGGTGCAAAAGCACCGGTAGTGGTACGAAGTTCCAAAACCGGTCGGATATGCTCGAAGGGTACGCCATAAGCCGTTACAAGGCGCCCATTAAGCTCCGGTGAGTAATCGGCAAAGGTATCCTGCAGATGCAGTGGCCGGATAATATGCCGGGTGACATATTCCGTAAACGGTAGCCCGCTAACAGTTGTGATGATTTGTCCCAGCAGCCCGAAACCAAGATTGGAGTATTTCAGGACCGTGTTGGGCTCAATCGCCAGATCGGCGGCAAGAGTCATCTCGCGCACCTCCTGGTCAGTTGGGAAAGGTTTCTGAAGTATCCAGAAATCAGTGTCCAGTCCGTCGCGAATCAACCCCGCACTATGGCTCAGCAACTGACGGATAGTGATTGCATGGACGCGATGATCTTTATGCTCCTTAAGCCAGGGAAGGTGGGTTTGCGCCGCATCATCCAGTCGCAGTTTATTGCGTTCGACCAACTGCAGTATGGCGGTCATCGTAAACATCTTGGAATGCGAGGCAGCGACAAACATAACGTCGGTAGTGAGCGGCCTCACCCGTTCCAGATTAGCTAACCCGTACGCTTTAGAGAAAACTATTTTATCTTTTGACCAGATGGCGACGCTAAAACCGGGAATATCGACATTTCGAGCACGGTAGCCCAGCCAGGAATCAAGAAAAGTGGTCGCTGCGTGAATAGAGTGGTCAGTCATCGAACCATTCTACCAGACTTTGCGGGTCAGGGCGTCAGAGGAGCAATCGCTATGCCGACTGCCAGCAGCAGCAAGACGTATAGTGAGACACCAAACATCCGGCGTGCCGACTTTTCCGGAGTTTGTGCGCGGAGACCGATCACGCCCAGCCAGATCCAAACGAGCCCGACAAGCGTCATACACCAATAAAACACCGCGCCCATGTTGGCGGTAACAGCCAGCCAGCGAACCGCCAGAAGGTAGAGCCCCACGTAGACCAGCATCCAAATCTGCGTATTACGTACACCATAACGGACCGGCCAGATCGGCAACCCGCCAGTCTTGTAATCCTTCAAACGATAAATACCGATGGCATAGAAATGCACCATCTGCCAGAAGACCATCACAAACACGAGTGCCCACGCAGTTGCATCAAACCGTCCCATAACTGCCGTATAGCCAGCACTTAAGGGCAACGCGCCGGCCGGCGTGCCAATCAATGTACTCCACGGCGTCGTACGCTTAGCCCAGGCATAGAGCACCACGTAATCCACGTACGCTGCGACACCCAGCAGGGTCGTTAGCCAGTTAACCCACACTGCCAACAGTACAAATCCAGTCACCCCGAAAGCAGCCGCCAAGTAGACGAGGTGGCGCGTGGAAACCGCCCGGGTAGCGCTGGCCCGCTTTCGGGTACGGGGCATTATCGCGTCCAGCCGCACGTCAGTGGCGTTATTGGCCAGGCAGCCGCTCATAACCAACAGGCTGGTTCCAGCAATAGCAGCCGCTGCCAGCTTCCAGTCAATGTGCCACTTGGAGGCCAGCAAAAGGCCGGCCGCCGTCATCATCACGTTAAAAAACGTGCGCTCCGGCTTCACAGCCTCTATATACGCTTTAAGCCGCATAGTTTACAGATTATCTTGGCTGCGCAGATACTGGTTCATCTGCTGCGGCGTCATGCGCGTATTCAGATTATTCATGATCCAGACCGATCCGCCGACCAGAATAAGTATGATGCCGAGCATAAAACCAGCCGCCGCCAGTTTCCAGCGCGGTCCATGTTCCTCACCAATATGCAGGAACAACACCATCTGCAGAATAAACTGTACCACCGCCAATACCGCCAGTGAGACTTCCAGCATGCCTAAGCCGCCTCGACCGTGCACCGCGATCCAGTAGGCGCACAGCGTCAAAAATATTGACCCCAGGAAGCCGCCCACATATTTGCCATATGTCAGCGAGTGCTCATTATGCTCCGAAACACGCGGCCGATTACTCATACGCCCCGACTCCCGAACAGATACACGACCGTGAAGATAAAGATCCAAATGACATCCAGAAAGTGCCAGAACAGGCTGAACAAGGTGAGCCGCTTACGAATGCTTTCGGTGATACCGCGTTTTGCCACGTACACCCCGAGTACCGCCATCCAGAGCAGGCCAAAGGTAATGTGCGTGCCGTGCGTCCCCACGAGTGTAAAGTAGCTACTTAGGAATCCGCTGCGCCGCCAGCTGTTGCCGTCGTGTACCATGTTGGCGAACTCGTGCAACTCTAGTCCCAGGAACAGTGCACCGAGGCAGAACGTCACGAACAACCAGAATAGGACTTCGTTTTTAGCTTTGCGCTGCGCCGCCAGCATCGCCAGACCACAGGTAAAACTGCTGGTCAGCAGTGCGAATGTTTCCACCAGCACGTAGGGCAGATGGAACAGGTCGCGGCCGCTCGGGCCGCCGAACGTATTGCCATGCAACACGGCATACACTGCAAACAGGCTGGCAAACAGCACGCAGTCGGTCATCAGATAGACCCAGAAACCGACGATGGTTTTCTGGGTGGCTTCATATTCCCGCCGATGTTCTGACACTAGTTCTTCGTTCATATCTGTGACGCCTCGTATGCTTTGACTTTGCGCAGCCGCTGGTGTTCCAGCCGTTCCACTTCACGGGCGGTTAATCGGTACTCCGGTTCGTCATTCATGCTACGGATAATGATGCCTGCGACGATACCCAGCAGAGCTAACGGTGTCAGCCAGAAGATGTGCCAGACCACCGTGCCGCCAAACACGAACGCACAAGCACCGATAGCTACGCTCCAGCCGCTGTTTTTAGGCAGTACAATGTCTTCATATTCTTTTTTGTGATGTACCTTGGCCTGTTTGTCGGCCCAGAACTGGTCGCGCTCGGTTACGACCGGTTGTTTGACGAAGCTGTAAAACGGCGCCGGGGAAGGTACTGACCATTCCAGCGTACGGCCATTCCACGGGTCACCGGTCAGGTCGCGCCTGGAGTCACGCTGCAAAACACTCAGTCCCAGTTGCAGCAGCTGAGCGGCAATACCGCAGGCGATTATCACGACACCGATGCCGGCCACGATAAACAGCGGCTGCCAGCCCAGCGACGCGCTATAATGGTCAAGCCGGCGTGTCGCCCCCATCAGGCCCAAGACATAAAGCGGTGTAAAGGCGGTCACAAAGCCTATGCCCCAACACCAGAAAGCGATTTTGCCCAGGCCCTCGTGCAGCCGGAACCCAAAGATTTTAGGAAACCAGTAGGTCAGCCCGGCAAAGAAACCGAACACCACGCCACCGACGATCATCATGTGGAAGTGCGCGACCAGGAACAGACTGTTGTGCACCTGGTAGTCAATGGCCGGAACGCTCATCATCACGCCTGCTACACCGCCTATTGTAAATATAACTACAAAGCCCATAAACCAGAACATCGGACTGGCAAATCTGATCCGCCCGCGGTACATCGTAAACAGCCAGTTAAATATTTTGACACCGGTTGGCACCGCGATAACCGCCGTCATAATGCCAAAGAAGGCATTCACGTCTGCTCCGGCACCCATGGTGAAAAAGTGATGCAGCCAGACGGTGTAACTCAAAATCATGATGGCGACCAGCGCCCATACCATGCTCACATAGCCGAAAAGTTTCTTGCGCGAGAAGGTCGCTACAATTTCAGAATAGATGCCGAATGCCGGCAGCACCAGAATGTAGACCTCCGGATGTCCCCAGGCCCAGATCAGATTGACGTACATCATGGCATTACCGCCGAAGCCAGCCGTGAAGAAGTGGGTACCGATGGTCCGGTCAAGTGCCAGCAGCGTCAGTGTCACCGTCAGGATAGGGAAGGCAAAAGCCACCAGACTCATGCTGGTCAGCACGCTCCAGGCGAACAGCGGCATCTTCATGAGCGCCATGCCGGGCGCGCGCATCTTGATAATCGTCACTAAAAAGTTAACGCCGGAAAGCAAGCTGCCCACGCCGCTGATCTGCAATGCCCATATCCAATAGTCCACACCGACGGTTGGGCTGTATTTGAGCTCGGAAAGAGGCGGATAGGCCAGCCAGCCAGCAGCCGAAAAATCACCGACTACCAGGCTACCCATCATGAGTGCCATACCGGCAAAAAACAGCCAGAAACTGGTAGCGTTTAAGAACGGGAAGGCGACATCGCGCGCGCCAATCTGCAGCGGCAGCACCAGGTTAATGATCCCGAACATCAGACCCATCGCCACAAAGAAAATCATAATGGTTCCGTGTGCGCTCACAATCTGCTGGAAATGACTCGCGTCAAGCGGACCCTGGGTGCCGCCAACCGCCACGGCCTGTTGCGCCCGCATAAGCCCGGCATCCACCGCGCCGCGCAGCAGCATGATAAGCGCCACGATCACGTACATCACACCGATTCGCTTCGGGTCTTGCGTGGTGAGCCATTCCTTCCAAAGCCATTGCCAGCGATGCAGGTAGGTAATCAGCCCGACTACCGCTATAAGGCCGAATATGACCATAAGCGCACCGCCCCAGGCAATCGGGTTCGGCGGCAACTGGTTCCAGGCCAGCTTTCCCAGCAAAGCGAAAGCGAACAAAGTCATTACAAACTCGCTCCCAGGTTACTCGCTGCACTCACCGGCGTCATATACTTAAGCACTATCCTATCATACAAATCAGGCTCGACTGAACGGTAGAACCGGTTACCATGTAGCACACTAGGCTGTGCCAGGTTACTATACGCGCTTGCCGTGAGCGGTCCGGTGCTTGAAGCGGTCCCGAGGCTCTGCATCTGCTTCGCATACTGGTTCGAAGACAACACCACGACCCGGAATGTCATATCAGCAAAGCCCTTGCCAGAGATATTCGCCGCGCTGCCGTTAAACATACCCATACGGTTCGCCTCCAGGTTCAGATGCGTCGACATACCCGGCATGGCATACATCTGGCCGCCTAACTGCGGCGCCCAAAAGCTCGTCATCACCGCGTCGCTGGTAATTTGGAAGTCCACCGGAGTATTTGCGGGGATGTACGCCACATTGACACTCGCCATATGCTGGTCCGGGTAAATAAACAGCCACTTCCAGTCAAGCGCCACGACCTGCACTTGCTCTGTCTTGCCGCCGCTTAAAGGTCTGAACGGGTCAAGCGCATAGCTACTGCGCCAAGTGATAGTCCCGATCATACCGATCATAATGGCCGGTATCAGCCACCAGATGGTCTCGGCGACACGGCTGCCTGCCAGATCCGGGCTGTAGCGGCCCCGCGGGTTGCCCTCACGGTAACGCAAGGCGAACCCGATGAGCATCGCGAACACCGGGATAACAACGACAAGTGAAATTGAGGCCGTGAAGATAATAAGATTACGCTCTTTGTGACCGATCACACCCGCCGGCTGTACTACCGAGACAGGGTAGCGATGCAGGTACCAGCCCGCCAAAGCCGCGAGCAACGTAAAAAATACCAGCACCGCCACCAAAACTTTTCGCTGTGTTTTCATTTCCCTCGTCGGTCAAATCCTTCTTACGCTTATTGTAGCACGCTCGATCGCTTGCCGGATGGTGAAGTTTATAGAAAGCCGGCCGTGCCTTCTAGCGTAGGTTTTTAGTGTCCGTACAATCCGGACAAGCCTGGCGGACAACACGAATAAGCAGCCAGCCGAATGTTAAGCTTGTCACCACTTCAGCTATAAACAACACATGGAGAACGCCGAAAAGCGTCAATACCGCAAGTATAAAGCCGGCGCCTTGTGCCGCAAGCAAAACAGTTTGCAATACGTCACGCGTAAAGACATGGCCGAACCATGTCGCCGTCGCTATCTGGAATACCAGAAGCAGCACGCCAACAGCAATATGTATGTCATCAAGCAGCCCGCTCACCTGATACAAATATGTTGATTCGAGCACAGCCAAATAGAACCAACCGGACCCAAACAGCACTCGCCGAAGCTGTCGGCTTCGGGCAGTGTCTGTCCAGAACACACGCGCCGCCTGAAGCGTCAGTACACCGCACAAACCGAACGCCAAAGTATACGGTATGATCGTCGCCGAGTAGGTCCCGTAATTACTCACCCCGCCTTCGTCCGACTGGAGCAAAAAATGTGGCATCAGCACAAAGCAGACCAACAAAAACAGCCCAAGGCTCATCTGAGCAAGTATCACAAGGCGAACGCTGGGGGGCATATAAGTAGTATAAGGAAAAGATGAACGAAGGCGAGTTTACCAAGCTATTCAAGTATATGCAGAAAGAATTTGACCGGGTTAATAAAAAGTTGGACGAAAAGGCCTCTCAGTCCACTGTTGACCGGCTGACTGATGCCGCTCATGACTTTGTAAAGCTGTAAAGCGCCTCGACTGTGAAGAAACCGAGCAGGTTTTCCGCGACACACAGTGCGAGCGCCCGCTTGAATGGGCACACAAGGTCTCCGAGAAGACCGACATCCCCCTCGAAGGCTTTTAGACTTGAGTCGTAGTCTAAGGAACAAGCAGCCCGAGAGTTTAGCCTATACCTTGTACCCGGCGTGATGGGGAAACCTTTCCGGTTTCCCCATACCACTCTAAAAGTGGTCGCGGATGTGCGAGTAACTGTAATCCCAATTGGCGTCGGATTTCTTGTGTGGGTTGAAGATATTTTGCGGGTCAAAAATGTGCTTGACGTCACGGAACAGTCCAACGATCTGCTTGCCGAACTGTGCTTCCAGCCACGGACCGCGCACCAGGCCGTCGTTATGTTCGCCACTTAGACTGCCTTCATACTTCAGAACCAGGTCGTTGACTTCCTTTTGTGACGGCTCAATCTTTTTGCGCTCCTTAGGGTCTTCGATCTTCATCAGCGGGATGACGTGGAAATTGCCGTCACCCATGTGCCCGGCAATCGTCGCAAACAAATGATATTTCTTGATGACCTTCTGCAGCTTCGGCAAAAAGTCCACCAAGTGTACCGGTGGCACAACAAAGTCATCAATGTATGGCGCCGTGTGCTTGTCTTTCACCTTGCTCCGGAGCAGCTGAAAGCTGTAGCGGCGCATAATCCAGAACTTTTCACTCTTGCCCTCGGTGGGGTCTTCCTCGAACCCGTTGATTTCGTAGCGAGCGCGGTAGTGCTTGAGGTCACGGTGCAGCGCTTTCACTTTCTCACGAACTTCATCCTCAGTTTCACCGTTGAACTCGACCATCATGATCAGCTTGGGGATACCGCGCAGCAGCTGCAGACCGTCGGGGATAAGGGTAATCAGCAGGTGGATGAATCGCCTCCAGCCCAGCAACTTTAGGAAACTCGGCATAAACCGAATACTCAGCCACAGCGTTTGGTCGTCGAAGCTTTCGAACGTCGCCGGTTTGTGCTCCAGCACCTTGGGGATGAGCTCACCCAGATCGTTGATGTTGCGCATAAAGAGTACCAGCAAGCCAGAGTGTGGGCGGTGGGGAACCAGACGGTATTTAATATCCGTAACGAAGCCAAGCGTGCCCTCGGAACCGACAATAAGCTTCGTGAGGTCAAACACGCCGGTCTCCCTATCCCAGACTTCCCATAGTGTGTAGCCCATGCTGTTTTTACTGACGTGCGGTTTGGCAGCCTTAATTTCATCATAGTGCGCCTCGCACAGATCATAAACCTGCTTGTAGATCTTGCCCTCATAGTCCTTTTGCGCCAGCTTTTTCTTGAGCTCTTCACCCCTGAGAGGCTTGACCACGTATTCGTTGCCATCGGCAAACACCACATGCAGTTCATTCACAAAGTCCTTGACCTTGCCGTATTCGAGCGATTTTTCACCGCCGGAATTGTTGGCGACCATACCGCCGACCGTACAAAGTTCGCGGCTGGCAGGGTACGAGGGCATCAGAGCGTTGTGCTTCAGCGTTTCTTTTTCGAAATCACGGTAGAATACGCCGGGTTGGGTTTGTGCCTCTTCGCTGGTTACTTGCTCGACCTTATTCAGGTGCTTGTTAAAATCGACGATGATCGATTCATTAATCGCACCACCAGCCATGTCGGTGCCCGCAGAGCGGGCCGTAACCGACAAATCAGGCATCGATTCCTTTTTTTCAGAAACGAGCCTTACAAGCCTCTCCACATCGCTACTATCTTGCGGCATCACGACCAGCTTGGGCCGCAGCTCGAACATGCTGGCGTCGTGGCTGTATTTTTCTTTAGCCTCAGCCGAGTCATCCAGTTCACCTTTAAACCCGCGCTTTTTAAGTTCAGTTTTAATGTCTTCCATACCACTTAAGCTTAGCACAACTAGCGCTTGGCTGCGCTATACCAGAGGAGTCTCTCGAAATAGCCTACCGGTTTGCCATTAGCAGCTGCAAGAATGCCAAATTTTGCATGGGCGTACCGTGGCTGCGGTAGATAGTATACTTCTTGGCATTATCATGTGAGTACGTCCCACGAAGGAGATCACGGAGCAGTATTAGATCTCCTTTCTTGGCGATACCATTATCAAGCGCGGTCTGTAGCTCTACAGCCTCTGAAGTAGTCTGTTCCCAATCTACGATCACCTGGGCCTCAGTAGTGTTATAGAAGTTTTCGGCCAACTCCATATGGTCCTCACTGGCGAACGAACTAATAAATGCACCCTGCTTCAGCCGGCCGAGTAGTTCGGGAGTCAACACCGGCTCTTTGGCTGAGCTATGGCAAATGATGATATCGTAAACTTCGACTTCGTCGAGCTTACCTCGCTGTGCCTCTATACCGAGACCGGATGCGAGTTTCGTAAATGCGGCGGCGTCACTACCCGAATTCATAAAGTCAATGTTCCGTACGCCCGGAAAGTACAACTTAAACGCAGCGAGCGCGCATCGAGCAACTCTGCCCGTGCCGACGAATAATACCCGCTTATCCGGCATGTCTTGATACCCAAGAGCCTTTAGTACCAACGAGGACATCACACCGGTGCGTTGGCTAACGTAGGGCGAAACCTCCGCATGGAGCAAGAGTTCTGCAGACTGAAATATCGCACAATACTGTGATGACTTACCAGATACGATATCGTATGGGCTGTAGGTATGGTAGATGATGGGTGGCTCGCTGTGGCGCGGTTCAAAAATAACAAACTCAAAGAAATCGCCCATGTACTTCCCGTCAACCTTGAGTACTGGCACCTGCTTGTCGAAGGTATAATTTCCGCTCTCGGTAAACACTTCTTTGATCGCCTGGCCAAGCTCCATGTAATCCAGCTGATTATTCTCTATGCTCACACTCATACCGGCACCTCCTCAATAACTTCATACTGTTTAGGCTTCTTAAAACCCTTTAGGTACGGAATGGCAGCGGCCGCTATGATACAGGCTGCACCGAGATAGACTAAGCCTGCCGGACGTTCGTGGAAAAACAGTATCCCGAAGAGCATTCCCCAAACAATTTCGAGTAACCCCAAGATGCCTGCCGCACCGGCCTCAACGAGCTTTACACCGTGCATACACAACCACGACGAAGCTATGCATACAGCTACAAATGCCAGCAGGTAGCCCCATTGTGCACGGGCCTGCAGGCTAGGAGCATGCTCGTGAAGTAGGAATGCTAAAGGGACCGTACCGACCATACCAGTCGCCCAAGCCAGAATATTGGTCTGCGCCGCGTTATACCGTAACTTCTGTACCGTCAGCATCTGTGCGCCTATAAAGATACCGGCGATCAGGGCTGCAAAGAAGGGGAACGGGGCTGCATGGCCAAGTGAGGAGCCGAACGTCAGTACCAAGCCTACACCCGCAAGCACGGTGGCGGCACGTTTGTCAGCAGAATAGCGTTCGCCGTTGAATCTCCAACCCAGCACAAACATCGCCAGAAGGTAGCCAGAATACAGGGTCAGCAGCGTCAACCCAATACCTATGCGAGTAGTGGCATAGTACTGCGAAGGCCCGATAAAAGAATTTACCAGCACAAAGCCCGTCAGTAGCCATTTATCTCTGCGCCACCGTATTGATTGCCACACCCGTGTGTAAAGCGCAATGGGTAAAAGGATGGCGATTACAATCAGCGCTCGAATCCATGACTGCATGAATGGGCCGAAACTATTGCCCATCAGCCGCGTCCATATTCCGTAGCTTCCATAGAAGATAGATGAAAGCACGATCAGGGACGAACCAAAAACGGCAGTACCAGTTTTAATTTGTGATTGTTTACGCATAAGTCTTCATTGAACTAGCCGTCCAAAGTATTGCATATGTAGTAATTTTTGCTAAACTGTTCACCATGTTGAACAAATCGGACAAGTCAGACACCACCGGCAAGCCGGTGGCTTGATGAGTAGTGTCGCCTAAAAGGCGACGGTTGTCCCCGCAACGTTAGTTATCCAATATTAGAAAGTACCTTGTGCCGATGAAGCTTCGTCATCAATCTCTTGTTCCCGGATGTATTTCCTGATGGCAGATTCCTCGAACCCGACGGTTGAGATGGCATAGCCCCTTGCCCAAAAGTGTTCGCCAGTGTAGTTCCTCGACTTGCCGCCGAACTCACGGGCAATAGCGATAGCACTTTTGCCTTTCATGAAGCCAATGACCTCGGAGACTTTATACTTCGGCGGTACTTCAATGAGCATATGGACGTGGTCATGCATGAGATGCCCTTCCAGGATCTTGCATTCTTTTTGGTTGGCAAGCTCATGAAAGATACGACCCAAGCGGGGTCGTATCTCACCGTAGAGCTCCCTCCTTCTCCCTTTCGGGATGAAGACCAGGTGATACTTACAATCCCACTTGGAGTGGGCTAGACTGTGGTAGTCTACTGATGTGGACATGATTGGTGTTTCCTTTCAGCGGGGACAACCATGAGCATAATACCCGACCTTACGGCCGGGTATTATGCTTTTTTAGGTTGTGCTGCGGAAGGTCAAACCTTTGCGAGTCACACTGGTAGAACCAGTGGATTACCTTATGGGGTATTTA
>CAZMWE010000029.1:0-13733 GCA_964570005.1 uncultured Candidatus Saccharibacteria bacterium
CTGTAAATCAGACGGCCTAGTGCCTACGGGGGTTCAAATCCCTCTCCCTGCACCACTTGCCGTCTTAGCTCAGTGGTAGAGCACTTCCATGGTAAGGAAGGGGTCTCGGGTTCAAATCCCGAAGACGGCTCCAGGTGGAATTAGCCTATGTCTTTCCTTAAACAACTCGCTAAAGTACTTGTAGGTTTCATCGGCGCGGCTCTGATAGGGGTTGGCGCTTTTTTAGTTTATGCTGGTGTACGTGACGGGTTCGGAAACCCCGCGGCCTGGTCGCGTCTAGCGTGGGTGTTAGGCGGCTTTGCAACGCTCATCATGGGTTTCTATCTCTTTTATCATGCTTGCGACCGTGATATGGCAAAAACGATAGGTTGGATTCTGGACGCAGTTATTTTTCGTGTCTGGCCCTGAAGCTGCTGTGGATAATTCAGGTTGAAAAGTACTTGACAGTCAGACATAAGCGCGTTATCCTAGCAATAGAAGTGTAAATCCAAAAGAAATACACTTAAGAAAATAATTTCTCTTGCAAGAAGAAGTGCAAAAATGCCGGTCTGATCAACCGGTATTTTTGTTTATATTGAACAGTTTACAAACCCGCCTACATCTGTTAAACTAACAGGGATATGGCAAAAAAAGGCGACAAGCGCAAACTAGTTGGACTCGTGAGCGAAGAGTCCGGTGAGCGCATTTACTACACTAGCAAGAACACACAGAACACGACTGAGAAGCTCAGTCTGAGGAAATACTCTCCCAAACTGCGCAAGCACGTGCTATTCGTGGAGACCAAGAAGAACCTTGGCCGCAACGAAGTCAAACCGCGCAAACACTAAATCCTAGTTTCGATTTATAGTCAAAATCCCGACAGTAGTAGTCGGGATTTTCAGTTTTTTACGTCTAAGAGTGTGTTGATAAGTTCCGCATGACTCCAAACCAGTGGTACAACACCAAGTGGGGAGCCGTCAATCGGACTTATTTGTTCGCTCAAAGCGCCACTGGGGACTGCTTGCTTGAGTGTCCAGTCAATTAGTTTATCGGCATCCGGATTGCGCGCCAGCTGCATATAATACTGGGCCAGCCATAGGGTCGTGACCAGCCACGGATTGCCGAGATAGGGCGGGTCAGTTGCAAAATAGTTGTCATGTTCATACCGGGGGACACCACCAGACGGTGATTTGTCCAGCAATGTGTCTTCGACCGCCTTGAAAGTACTACGGATCGCGTTACTGCCGAATGCCTTGGTGGCAAACATCAGCGGCCCGTAAGCACTCGACACATCGAGCGTGTTATCGAATTGCAGTGACCCATCGTCCTGGAGTAAGTAGCCCTTACGTAAATAACCGCGCTGTTCATCAAAAAAGATATGGCAGCCGGCGGCTACTTCATCGGCGACATCGCGCCAGTGTGCGGCATCGTCAGGGAACTCCAGCACCTCCGCCAGATCGGCGGCCGTCAGCAGCGCCCGGTACACAATCGCTGCGGTATAGGCAGTGGTCAGGAATTTTTCTTCCCACAGATCATAACTGGCGTGCGGCAACTGCGTAGATTCATCACGAAAATCGGCCATAAAGTTCGCCGCCGGCTGGATGAAGGTGGCATACATGCTCTCAATGAATTCTAAATCTTCGCTGGCCTCAAAATACTCGCCGAGCATATAAATGACGATGGCAGTTTCATCCTCCTGAATAGCCCGCTCGCTGTGCCGGCCGTGCACCAGCGGATGCCAGGTACTGCCGATAGCACGATCCGGCTGATATTTATGTGCCAGATAGCCTTCTGGATTGATAATGTCACGGCAAAAACTGAAGAAACGCTTCGGCTCATCAAACAGTCCAAGCCGGATTAGCGGCCACATCGCATAGGCACCGTCCCGCGGCCACACATAGCTGTAATAGTCACGCCCGTAGTTATAAATGGACGAATCACAACTGGCTATCACACCCCCTCGCTGGTCAGTGTGTGTCTTGATGACCAACAATGCCTTTTTAATAGCTTCTGTGTAGCCCTGAGGCAAGGTATTTAGGTGGGCTTCAGCCGGCTTGAACCAATCACGCCAGTATTCTTTTTGACGCTCCAGCCGGAAGCTGAGGCCTGATTGCAGAAGCTGTTCGTGGATCTTTTCGGCGCTCCACTGAGCATCGGCGGCCACAACCCAATAATCAACCACCTGACTTGAATTGGCAGACAAGCTCAAACTACAGCGCAGTACCGAATCAACCCCGCCATGTTCCACGGGGTTATTGCTAAGCTCGCCGTCTTCGGCATCCCGCCAAGTACCTTCCTTGCCTTCAATACCGTAGCCACCGACCGAATATTGATCCATAGCCGTGCCATCCACGCCGTGCGCATAAATCACCAGGCTACACCGGCCCTTGTAATCCAAGATATAATTGCCATCCGGCTCGTACAGCGCCGTATCGCCACGCCCGGCCCGTGAAATCTGGAACACCTGGTGAAAGAATATCCGCACCTGCCGCACCTTGTCCGCCTGGTTACGCACATTCACCTGCCGACAAAAGGCGTTGAATTCATGATCAACAAAATCACGGAACGTCAGCTCCAGCTGTAATTGTTCATTCCGCATCACCACCCGACTCACCAGGGCGTTGCTCTCAAAATCAACTGCCGTCTGCCAGCCTTCATCGTCTACCCATGAAAACACGCCATCAACCCAGACACCGACCTTGTGGGGCAAGCTACGGGCCGTCGTCAGGTTATCGAGCCCGACGTAAGGGTAATAGAAATCGTGTACTAGCCCTGACTCGTCAAGGCCGACCGTCAAGCTGCCATTACCCAAAATTACCGGCCGACCCATGTACGACCTTTCCTGATACTACCCACCATAAGCAGTATTATCAGACAGAAACACCCTTTTGTGCAAGTCGGAAATGCAAATCGTGGTAGGCGTTCATGAAATTCATGTAGGCTTCATACGGCGTATCGTAAGGGCTGAAATAGGCGTGGATATCACCGTCATTAAAGTACTTGGTACACATGTAGTAAAAGTGGTCGCTAGCCGTGAGTTTACGCCAATCTTCAATAAGCGCCAGGTCGCCGGTGCCCAGTATATGGTCGTAGAGCCCGTACAGCGCCTCGATAGCATTCGATTGCATGCTGTTGCCAAGCCAAGCTGACAGGTCACGCTCAGTGTCTGCCCAGGTTACTGTGTCCGGCACATCGACTTCGTCCTTCGGTTCAAAGGCTTCGGCCGCTTCAGTTACGGTCATGAATGTGTGGTGCTTATTACGTAACCATTCCTTGGGCATGTGCGTCAGGAAGTCAAAGATACCGGTCTCACCCCACTGGTGTTCACCGAAAGTCTCGTAATCCATAAACAGATCGAAGTTAGTTGCATCCTGGTTATCAGCCAGCCAGCTGGCAAACTTTTCGGCGGTCAGCGGCCATATCGGACTACTGCGATCACCAAAACGGAAGGCGATGTCGTCGCTCAAACGGTAGTTCTTCATGAGTAACCGAATGTTCTTGGTATAGGCCGGCCGGTATACGTAATTGGGGCTGCGCCAGCCCAGAATCGGGTCCCAACCTTCCGCGAGTATCGCTTTATAGCCGGCTTTGTCGGCCCAATATGCTACGTCATTGTTGTAACACAGCTCGGTATTACGAAAAGCTGTCGGCGTTACACCAAAGATTTTTTTGATCTTGTCGGCATGCATCTTGACCTGAGCCTCGAACTCTTCGCGGGAGTAGAAGAAGGACAGGCTATGGTGATAGGTTTCGGCCACTATTTCGACACGGCCAGTCTTAACCAGCTCCTGGAAGGAATGGAGGGCTTCGGGTGCCCATGCTTCAAGCTGCTCCAGTAGGGTGCCAGTGATGCTCAAAGAGAGCTTAAACTGCGGATGCTCATGAAGCATCTGCAGTAGCCGGGCATTGGTCGGTAGATATGATTTTTCGGCGACTTTCCGCAAAGTGCGCTCATTGCTTGCCCCGTCTTCGTACGCGGCATTGAAGTATGTGTGGTCAACGCCGGCATCGAACACCGTATAGTGACGAATACGGAATGGCTGATGCACATGCAAATACAGCACAATAGCTTTTTGGTTAGTCACAATCGTTTTGTGCGTTGTGCTCATACTTCCGCTCCCGCCAGATGCTGGTTGTAAATACTTTCCAGTTTTTCGCTTGCATCGTCCCAGGACAATTGCTCGTATTCAAGTCGGGCATTCGCGATCAGGTTGTCCCGCAGTGGGTCGTTCTGGACTACAGCAGTGATCTGGTTTGCCATTTCATTGACATCCCAGAAATCAACTTTCAGACAGTTACGCAAGATTTCACTAACACCCGACTGTTTAGTCACAAGCGCCGGGGTATTACCATAGCCGATAGCCTCAAGTGCCGTCAATCCGAATGGCTCAGAGGTTGATGGCATCACGAACAAATCGCCTACCGCAAAGGCGTCGCGTAACCGCTTGCCACGCTGAAAATCGGTGAACAACACGTTTGCCCCAATTCCTAGATCAGCTGCTAGAGTAACCAGTTCGTAATACTGCTCGCCACTGCCAACAATCAGGAAGAGCGTTTTAGGAGCGCGATAGATCACTTCCTTGGCTGCCCGCAGTAAGCTCGGGAGTCCTTTCATGACCGTCAGACGGCCCACATTCACCACCACACGGTAGCCGTGCGTGCGCATAAGGTCCAAATAGCGGTAAACATTTTCATCGGCGCTTACCGTAATATCACCCAGTTCGATACTGTTATGTACGACTTCAATCTTATCCGCCGGGATGCCGTACTCGCGCATAATACAGTTTTTGGTATGCTGGCTCACGGCAATCACACGGTCAGCCAGAAGCATACTGAAGCCCTCGATTTCACGGACCAACGGGTTGCCCCCACCGATCATACCGGCACGGTCAGCTTCCACCGAGTGTACGTGCAAGATCACCGGTACGCCTCGCTTCTCGCGCACGCGCATGGCTGCGCGAAAGGTAAGCCAATCATGGGCATGAACCAAGTCAAATTCACGATTATTAACCATGCTGGCTACGGCGTGCTCATACAAAGCCTGCTGGTCATAAATGTTCAGCCACTCCTCAGAGCCGTCTTCGCGGATATATTTATAGCTGTCGTATGCGATACCCGACCGAATAATAGCTGCAACGCCCTGTGGTGTCGCCGAGCTGACCGTCATGAAGTCTATATCGTCATGACTGGCCTGATACGGGACAATGAACTCGATGTCGATACCGGAGCGTTTTGAAAGGGCCTTACACATCTGGAGACACGCCGTACCCAGACCGCCGCTATTGTGAGGTGGGAGTTCCCACCCGAGCATCAGTATTTTCATTACCCTCTGATTTTTTAATAACGCACTGTTCTAGTGCCAGTATAGGTCAGTTGGCCCTCAAGCACAACCGCTATTGTAGCTAAACTTCCTTAAGTATTTTCCACAGGGTACTTCGGTCCCGTCGAGCCTTTGGCATAGGGCAGCAGACCTTCACCGTCACGCTGCCAGCGCTGCAGCACGTGCTCGATAATCTCCCAACTACGGATTACCTCAGCGGCACTAGCAAACAGTGTCTGATCACCACGAACAGCATCAACAATCACGCGCTCGTACGCCTCGGCTGGCCGCTGGTTGAATGATTTGGCATAGTCAAAATCCATATCCGCATCAGCGGTAATATTTTGAATGCCTGGCTGCTTAGTCTGCAATCGCAGCGTAATGCCTTCCCGTGGCTGGATGCGAAACACCAACCGGTTCCGTTCTTTGGGTACATCATTCCTCTGGCGAAAACACACGCTGATCTCGGTGAGCTTAGCATCGAGCGCCTTGCCGGTTTCCAGTACAACCGGTACATCACGCCACTGATCGTTATCAATCCGTAGCTCCAGCCGGGCGTACGTCTCTATGTTTGACTCAGGATTGTTCACTTCTTTGCGGTAACCGGCGTATTGTCCTCGTACCGCCACTGATGCCACGTTGCCCGGCGTAATAGCTTCGACAGCGCGAAGCAACTCCAGTTTATTGGCATGTATATCGTCACTTTCGAGCTGTGGCGGACGTTGCATAGTAATTATGGCGAGCAGCTGCAATAGGTGGTTCTGTACGAAATCACGCAACGCGCCGGTCTGTTCATAAAATGTGGCCCGGCCCTCGATATCGATCTGCTCGCGGCCCTGAATGAGAATATGGTCAATGTGCTCCCGGTTCCATACACTCTCGAACAAAGGATTCTGAAACCGGAACGTCAGGATATTCTGCACAGTTTCCTTAGCCACATAGTGGTCAATGCGGTAGATTTGGCCCTCATCAAAGTAGATACCCAAGTCACGCACCAGCTGCTTGGCAGATGCCAGATCGTAACCGAAAGGCTTTTCGATGAGCAAATGCGGATCTTCACCGCTTTTAAGCGATTTGTTGTGCCCAGTCTGGCCCATAAACTTGATAACGGACGTAAATGCCTGGGCAGGTATGGACAAATAATACAACCGATTGACTTTATCATAGGCGTTTTCCACAGTTTGCAGGTGCTCAAGTAGCTCGCGGTACGCGTCAGCATTACCGAGGTCCATCTGCACCATAACCGTACTGTTTTTGAGTTTTTTTTCTACCCCATCGGCGTAGCTAAACTCACCCACGAATGAACGCAGACGGGCGTAGACATCATCTTTGGTCACATCGCGCCGGCTAACGCCTATAATATGCAGCTGCTCCGGCAGGTCGCCGGCTTTCAGTAGCTGATATAGCGCAGGCAGCAGCTTACGCTGCGCCAAATCGCCGGTGATGCCAAAGATGACCAGCACGAGCGGCCGCTTGAGATAGTCGTAGTTCAAGCTTTTGGGCCCTCCGTCGATCCGTGGGCGACTTGCTCGCGGATGCCTGGTTCCGCGCCTTCACCGTTCAAGGCGTGTCCGCCAAACTCGTTACGCATCGCCGCCAGGAGCTTTGTCGCAAAGCTGACCTTGCCATGTTGCGAAGCGATACGTACGGCCAGCGACCCCTGCACGATCGGCATTTTCAGGCCAACATCTTTGGCCGCTTCGAGGGTGTAGCGTGCTTCGCCATTCTCTGCCACATATCCCGTAATGCCGTCGAGGTTAGGATTTTTGCGCAGCGCATCACGGGCCAGCTCATTCAGCCATGAAGTGATGACACTGTGGTGCTGCCAGACATCACCTGCGGCAGCCAGATCCAGATTTTTATATGGACCTTCTTTAAGGATATGATAGCCCTCGGCCAGCGCCTCCATCATGCCATACTCAATGGCATTGTGTGTCATCTTTACGAAGTGTCCGCTGCCGCTCTCACCGAAGTAGTGATATGCGCCTTCAGGCAAAGCAAGCGTTTTGAGCGCCGGTTCAATGAAACCGAACACTTCGTCCGTGCCACCGCCGGCCATCATGCAAAAACCGTTCTGGTAACCCCAAATGCCGCCGCTTACGCCGATGTCTATTAGGTGCATGCCCGCGGCAGTTACTTTCTCGTTGAGCTTCTGTGTCATAACAAAATTTGAGTTGCCACCATCAACGATGATCGAGCCCTCCGGCACCAGCTTCAACCATTCATCGACCTGCGCGTCAACCACCGTATCGGGCAGCATTATCCACACAACCACCCGGTCACTACCAAATGCACGCAGCACATCGGTTTTTTCATACGCTTTTACGGCGCCGTAGCCAGCCGCTTCGTCAATCGGCTCCCGGCTACGATTGTGCGCGATCACGGTGTGCTCACCGCTCTCGGCCAATTTGCGGGCAATTTGCATACCCATCCGCCCCAAACCCTGCACTGCTATCTTCACGTTTTGTAACCCTCACTTTCTATTTGGTCATTATATATGTATACGTCCGGCAACTCGTAGAGCAACATGGCGGGAAGCTTCGTGAACGGCTGATCATTTTTCTGTAGATGCTCCAGGTGGGCACGCTTATCAGCGCCGTATGCCACTAGGAAACTGTGGGTAACTTGCCGAAGCGCCGCTGGCATGAGCGTCATACGCTGGTAATCTTCCCAGTCGTAGCCGGTAACCGTAGACTCATCGGCTAACGTAGCAGGGGAATTGGGTTTGATACCCGCCACATGTCCATCGGCACCCATACCAAATTGGCCGACAATCAGATCTGCATTGGCCAGGACCGTAGCAGTCATATCACTATAAAAACTCACTGTTTGGTCAAATGGAGTGTTATGCACCAGCACGTCTAAAAGCGTAGCTGTGCCGAGCTCAAAGCCGGCCTCCCGTAGCTGCTGTACATTACTGTCCTTATGGCCCGCAGGCCCATAACGCTCATCTACTGGCATAATTGCCAAGCCCGCCAAGTAGCCTTCGGCATGCGCTTGCAACATGTCCATAATATCTTTTTCAACAGCGATATTCGATCCGCCGCTTACCAGCCACAAAACCCGTTTACCGACAACCACCCCATCACAAATCACTTTGGCAATCGCGCGAGCCGCCGCCGATTTGTCAGCCTTAACGAACTTCATACTATACTGAGTATACCATCGCACCGAACAACTAAGCATAATGCATTCGCAAAATTCCACTCTAGAGCACTAAGCTATGGCCATGTTTATTGTTATGCTATGTTATACGCAGAGCTGGAGGAAAAATCCGCATATTAGGGTAACATCTGTGCGGAATTTCGCCACCAATGCCGTAGTCATGTGCCGATAAAGGAAAATTTGAAAATAGTCATGTACGTCAAGCGCACGCTAGAAGTCCTCAAATCAAAATTACCAAACTCCAGAAGAGCAAATTCAGTATTATTTGTAGGCTTGTTTGCACTAGTGGGTGCGGCAGTTCTTCTGGCTGCGCACGCTGCTACCAGTACCGGGGTTAGTGTGTCATCCCAATCGGGAACGATCGCAGGCAACGCTTCAGTCGTAAACGATAGTACGGCCATAGGCGGACGGGCAGTACAGTTCGGAACAGCAACTGGGTCCGGGTCCAGCGGTGGGGGAGGCGGTACCAGCAACACTGGGTTTATCACTGCCAACGGCACCAAACTGATGCAAAACGGCCAACAGTACCGTTCAGTTAGTTTCAATTTCAGCCCAGTAGGCTCCTGCTGGAACAGCAACTGGAGTACCGCACAGATGGACCAGTTCTTCCAAAGTATACCCTCAAACAGTATAGCTCGCTTCTTTGCGCCTCCGGGTGGTACTGACTCAGTTAGCCTTGTACAAAGCATTGTGAAAGAAGCTGACAAGTACAATATCCACTTACTTATCTCTTTAGCTGTTGCCGGAGTTTATGGCCAGTGTGATGCTGCCGACTCCGATTCGACTAGTAGTGGCAAAACTGCCGCGTATTATACCGACGCCGTGAAATCCGGCAGTCCGTATTACAACTGGGTCAATTCAATAGTGACACCGCTTGCCAACGACCCGGGCGTGGCAATGTGGGAGATCGTCAATGAACCGTGGCATGGCGGTGCTACCATTGACCAGGCCGGTGGAGCCTCGGGGGCTACAACATATACCAACGCTGCCGCCGCAATCATTCGTGCTGCCGAAACCGCTGGCGCCGGGAGCCCCAAACAACTCATTACCCTTGGCCCTGCCGACATAGGTGAGACCGGAGGCGTGAGCGGCATGGAAAGCATCTTCAAGAATATTGACGTGGTCGATGACCACGACTATTCGGGAGATATAGGAGGGAGTACCTCGTATGACAGCAACGAGTTGTCTGAACTGGAGCAAGTTGGCAAAGCGCTCAATAAGCCCTACATGATCGATGAGGCCGGGGTGGAGGCGGGATCGAACTGCAGCTCATCCAATGTCCAAAATGCCTGGGACAACGGCAGTGCCGGTTTGACACTCCAGGGTCGGGTAGACTTTCTATTGACTCACAAGGCCACGGATTATATGAATGCGGGCCTATCGTATGTGGGCTTCTGGCTTTACACGGCTCCTGGGATGCAGGAGTCCGGCTGTACCTACGAAAATATCCTTCCCACTGATCCGATTATAGCCGCCGTTAAGAGCTACCAGATACCTTAAGGCAAGAGAGGTAGTATACGTGGCAGCATCAAAGATGCAAATTTTAAACTTCATAAAATCAAAGCTGCCGAAATCCAGAAAGGTACAAAGCGCGCTGTTCGCCTCTTTATTTGCCGTAGCAGGGACAGCGGTGCTCCTGACTGCGCACGCCGCGACCGATAGCAGTTCCATCGCCCTGACGCCGCAAGCCGGGGTGATGGCCGGGAACGCTCAGGTTGTCTCTGATTCCTCTGCCATAGCGGGACAGGCAATGGCACAGGAGGCGGAACCAGCGGCACTACCACCGTTGCCGGGTGCAGCGTCAACAGCGTTATCGCCCCGTGTATGAACGGCAGCGGCAGCGGGACCGGTACGAGTAGCTGGGGATCACCGGTGTTTGATGATGAGTTCAACGAATCATCTCTAAATACGAACAACTAGTCCACTGTTGCGGATAGGGGGCGAGACTTTCGAGAATAACGTCAGAGTCATCGCTAGTAATGTGTCCGTTTCTGGTGGCAACCTCATACTTACGCTGAGCTCTTCCAGCCTCGGCGCCAACGTCACCAGTGACCCGAACGAGGTTGGGAGCGGCAAAGGCTTTGAATTTGGTAATGGATACTTCCTTGAGGGCAACGTCTATTTTCCCGGTGCTACCATAAGTAACCTATACAACTGGCCGGCGTTCTGGACTTCGGGCCACAACTGGCCGAGTACCGGAGAGATCGACATCGCCGAAGTAGGTAACGGGCCCCTCACTACAAGCTACCATTGTGCCACTGGCAGCGGCTCTGACTGCGGTACCGCAACGCCTAGCGGCTCATGGGGGAACGCCTACCATATCTACGGGGTTGACCGCGAATCTGGCAAGGCTACCGTATACTGGGATGGCAAGGCGGTCAAAACGTTTACAACTAGCGATGGCGGTGCTGATGAGTATTTTCTTATAAATGTCGGAAGCTCAACCGGTTCTCAATGTAATTGTGGCGGACCGTCGGTGTACGGAGCCGCCTCCCAGGTGAAGATCGACTACGTGCGAGCATGGAAGAAACCATAACGCGTTAACGTCATACATCGATAGCTTAGTAAAGCTAGTGAGCCAGGTATTGAGAGAGGTGCCATAGTACGGAACGATGTGGAAGATACACGAAAACGACGAGGCTCGCAGGGTTTTGAGACCCAGATTGTTGATGTCTTATTTAGGGCTTACGCCTGTTTGTTATTGGCAGGCGGAACCTGTTGCTCCTGGGGAGCGGCCGCTCCAGGTGAATTAGCGTACGGAAGAGCGGCGTAGTTACCCTCGCCATTTGTGGGAGGCGTGCCATCTGTAGGCTGCATAGGCGGCTGGGGCGGCAGCGATGGGTTTTCTGTGGGGTAAGCAGACGGCGCATAGCTAAGCGGGACATACCCGTCACCGCCAGCCACCGCAGGCATCGGGCCATCTCCGGATACCTGACCTTGCCGAGACCTCAGCCATTTACGAAGCAGCTTGAAACCAACGATAAGTACGATGAGAGTTATAACCTCGGCCACAATGTAATGCTCGGCAGCTAGCAACAGCTGTCTGAGAGAAGCTGGATTCTTAACGATGAGTTTTTGCGAAGTAGTTGTGACATTGCCTGAAGCATAGGTTGTTTTAGTTGTTAAGGTGTAAGTGCCATTCAAAATCTTAGTAGAATCCAACTTATACGTGAACGGCGCAGTGGTAACTGTAGCTAGGAGCTTCTTGTTGAGGTAGTACTGTACCTCAATGACAGGATCACTCGCAGAACCAGAGGTACTAGGCTGAAGCGTAACCGGTGAATCAATCTGCGTTGGCGTACTGGTGGTACTCGGTGTCAAGCTGCCGCCGCTTTGAACAACGGATACCGATCCTCCGCCGGAACCGCTAGTTGAACCGCCGCCACCTGAGGTCGTGGTGCCGCCACCCCCACCTCCGCTGCCGGATGACCCACCGGTAGTGGTTGTCGCCGTAGTACAGTTGCTGCCGTTGCCGGTCGGCACACATGAACCGGGCACAAACTCGATCTGATCTACCAAGACACCGGTCGAAGTGCCGATTAGTTCTACGTTCTTGCTGCCCTGGGTCAGGGACTGCGTAATAACTTTGGAGGTGCTGCCATCGTAGTAATCAATCCATTCCCAGGTATTAGCAGGTACGGATGTGCTGGCTCCCACGTTGTAGCAGGTACCAGCGACGTTCAGGAGAATACTGTTAGCTGAACTACTCGGGATTTTTATGTGCGTCCAAACAGTGTAGCTGGCCGTAGATGGTATTGGGGCACTCATTGTGTCCGTGCCGTAGTCGGTAGCCGGCGCCGTGCACGAATCCGCAGCCCACACTGCCGAATTTCCCAACACTACAGGACCACTCAGAGATGCTAGTAGAACTAGAAAGCCGATCCAGATCTTTGCCAGTAAACGGCCCCTCAGTTTAGTCATATCAGGTTTATGCATGTTTAAGTTTGGTGCCGGGAACGTATAGCTGCTAGTATGCCCGACGTCCGGGTATAACGTCAAGCGGTTTTCACCGTGAAACACTTCCCCGGAGCAGAGTGGACACCTAAAAGGGTCTTGATACAATGAGCTTCTGACGTGTGCCAAGTACAGGAAGAGACATAATAAAACAGTGAAATAACACACAGTTCATCCAAGTAACAAAACGGTACACTGGGCAACCATGGAAACGCCCGAATATGACACGGCAATGGCCGAGTCAATGTTGTCAGTAATATCGCACCTGCCGACACTACTTCCTAGCCGCTGCATCTCCCTATGGGCCAGTAATAGTGCTGGTGAAGACGCGTCGTGGCGTCAACAGAACCCAGACCTATCGGGAGATCAGCGTATAGGAGACCTGGCACGAGTCGTACGACCCCACCTAGCGGGCCTAAGCGCCGTCGTCGCCGAACTGTGTATGTTAGACGAAACAGCGCCTAAAATGGCCGAGACGATCTACGGTCGGCAAATAGCCGCAGGACATGTAGTTTTCAAACATCTCGTCAGAGCTCAGGCGCGTCCAGCTTTGAGGGCAGGCTACCGAATGTTCGATACAGGGTATGCGAGCGTCCGTGTTGAAAGAGGGATCGTGCCCAGCAACAGCACCATCAAGGAATACATAGCCGGCGCATGTACAGCCCTCATGTTAAACACGTTAATTGAAGTGCCTAATAGGCCGCCCACATCAAGCGCTATGCAAGTAGGGCCCTGTCACTGGTTTGCCCTTGCTAGATATTTGATGGCTATTCGGTTGCCTGCCGCTTCGGCGCTATAGGAGAAAACCGATGTATGAACTCGTACGCTCGCTTCCATGGTAGCTCAGGAAAATATTCCGGCGGATGCAAGTGATTCGAGCGTTTCATATATTCGGACAGCTCGGTAGTTGAGTTTGTCGCTTAAGCATCCTAGCTTACTGCCTGACGGGGTTGTGTGGTCATGGTAAGAAACTTGGTCACCGTTGGGTCTACGATAATATCCTCTTTCTCGAGTTCGCCAAGTATGCGAAGTCCCTGAATATGCTTACAACGGCTCAACGCAACATATATTTGCCCCGGTGCAAAGGCTTCATTCCGTAGATCAACCACCACTTGGCCATAGGTTTGTCCCTGGGATTTATGTATCGTGACAGCCCAAGCCAGCCTAATCGGGAATTGTGCAAGGGTACCCACAACCGTCTGTTCCATAGTGCCTTGCTCTTCATCGTAGAAATATTTTGTTTGCTCCCATGTTTCTGGTTGGAGCTCATAAGTACGACCCCTACATAGTACCCGGACCCTCGTCTTAGTAAGAC
>CAZMWE010000030.1:0-13518 GCA_964570005.1 uncultured Candidatus Saccharibacteria bacterium
ATACGGTACGGCAAATGGGCGTAAAACGTGATGATAAGTAGTGCCAACATCACGTCCAGCGCGACGATGCCGTAAAGTGTCGGGACGTATTCGAGTGACGGTATATAAAAATGCCCCACCGAATACCATCCCAGCGGCAGGTAGCGTACGCCGAGCAGCAAGGCATGCAGCAATATGAACATGAGCGACAGGCCGCCGAACAGCGCGTGGGCAATGTAGACCTTGTTGAGTCCGCCGAACCAGTCCTCCAGCCATGATAAGCGTGTCGATAATACCAGGTTGACGGCATACAGCGTCAGGCCGGTGACGGCGGCGACATCGCCCAAGGTCAGTAGTGTCCGTGTGCCGGTGCCGAAGCGATTTGAAGCATCGAACATGATGATAAGCGCGGGTACCACGCACAGCAGCGCCGTTACGATATATCCCTTGGCGATGCCCGCCACCGCGCCGTCGATGACCGCGGACGGTGACTGCGTGGTTGCCCGTTTCACCAGGCTGGCGGGTGCTGGTGCTGTAGCTACCTGAGGTTGTGTCTGCGGCTGAGCCGTCGGTTGCGGTAACGTGTTAGTAAACGAAGGTAGCGGTGCGGCCTCGGCGCTTGCTCCCGGCGCTATCACGGCGCCTGGTGCGGCGCCCATGGCCCCTATCAGCCACGCAATAGTCTGCCGGTCCATACCGCGCCCCAGCAGATCGTCCTGAATTGCCTGTGTAGTATACCCTCGCGCAGCCAGAGCACGCACATAGTTAACATACGCGTCCATTTCAATCCATTATACCTTATATGCTTGAGGTTGGCTCTACACCGCGCCGTTTTCATGACGCCCGCTCCATCTGTTACAATAGCTTCGCACGGAGAGGTGACCGAGTGGTTTAAGGTGCTGCTCTCGAAAAGCAGTGTGCCGGCAACGGTACCGAGGGTTCGAATCCCTCCCTCTCCGCCACTCACAGAGCCCCACCGACAGGTGGGGTTCTGTGAGTGGACGGGTCGGCTGTATGGGCGTTCCAGGGTTCGGGGGCTTTGCCTTCGGCAAAGTAAACGGAACGGTGTAGAATAACCTTATGCAGGATTCTACTTTTACGAAGATTATTAAAGGCGAAATCCCCTGTTACAAGGTGTATGAGGACGCTAAAACATTCGCTTTTCTCAGTATTAACCCGATCCAGCCGGGACAGGTAGTGCTAGTGCCTAAGAAGCAGGTGGCGCACGTGTGGGATCTTGCCGACGATGACTACCGGGCATTGATGGCTGCCGCCAAGAAAATAGCGCTCAAAATTCGCCAGGCCTTTCCCGATAAATCGCACGTTGCGATGCATATTGAAGGTCTCGAGGTTGCTCATGCGCATCTCAAGTTATTCCCCTTCTCTACCGACGAAGAGTTTTGTCACCACCCCGATATGAACGCCGAACCCGACCACGCTACTCTGGCGGCGGTCGCTGAAAAGCTGCGCCTAGAGGACGAGCTATGAGAGCCGCCCTCGTCGCCTTTATAGCTGCCGTCGCCATTAGTGCGTGGTCGTATACTAAGCTGCAAAATCGTGCTGGCTACGGCAATACTAAAACCGTTATTACCGGCACAGCCGCCATCTTTGGCATAACCTTCATAGTGGTGTTCACCATCGGCCTGACGATTTTAGCAGCTGACCGGCCGCCTCTGTAGCTAAAACCAGCCGTTTCCGGCTATTTTACTTGGCGCTCGGGCCGGCAAACTGGTACAATACGGCTCATGAACTCGGGTGGAGCTGTGAGTGATGAAAAGCGGCTGGGCCGTGTTTTGCAGCGGGCCCGAAAGGACGCCGGGCTCACGCAGCAGGCCTTGTGCGAGAAAACGGGTCTCAGCCTGTCAACCTTGGCGAAGATTGAGCGCGGTGCTATCGGTTCGCCCTCTGTTTTTACTATCAGGCTCATTGCCCAGACACTCGGGCGGAGTATGGACGACCTGCTTGGCAACGTGGAGCCCGGCAAATCTGCCGTACATGCCGCTGGTAGCAAAAAAGTGTCCCGTAGTGGGGTTCGGTTCGTGTACTTTGACATGAACGGCGTTCTGGTACGCGCGGCCGTCACCACGGCGTGCCTGAAACTGGCCGAAGAGAGCGGTGTTACGCCGGACGTTATCGAAACTATCTTCTGGCAGTACAACAGCGATGTTTGCCGCGGTGCTATGAGCTTGGACGAGTTTAACACCGTTTTGGCCGAGCGCCTTCATATGCTGGTTGACTGGAACCGCTACTACCTCGCGGCAGTTGAACCGACGCCGGGTATTGCGGAGCTGACTCAGTGGGTCAGCGAGAATTACGGTATAGGAATCGTCAGTAATACCTTTCCCGGCCTGATGTCACGGATGTTTGAGCGCGGCATCCTGCCGCAGAACCGATTTGATGTGATTATCGACTCATCGGAAGTGCAGGCGCTCAAGCCTGACGCCCGTATGTTTGAAATAGCAGCTGAGCGGGCCGGTGTGGGCCCGTCCGAAATCCTGCTTGCTGACGATGACCGCCTCAACCTGGCCGCCGCCGGCAAACTAGGCTGGCACACCATGGCTTTTGACGCCTACCAGCCAGAGGCCTCAATTGTAGCCATCAGCACCGCCCTCCAGCCGGCCGATTAGGCCGACCGGAAGCGGCTTTGCTCTGCTTTCAAGCGCTCGATGGTTTCCTGAGCAGCTTTGAGTTGTTCACGCGTTTCACGCACGAGCTCCTTGGGTGCATTCTGGATGTAGCCTTTATTGTCCAAACGGGTCTGCAGCTGCGCCGTCAGCTTCTCCTGGTCGGCGATTTGCGTGCCAAGTTTGTCGGCGTACGCTTTCAACATGGCTACGTCGACATCGAGCCAACAACGGTGTTTCGTGCTGGTGAGTTGCAGACCGGTGCCGCTGCTGACTTCTTGCACATTGCTGAGACCACCGAGGCGCATTAGCAAGTTGCGGTTATCAGCCAAGAACGGCACGTTACTGTAGTACAGGATCGGCTTGACGAGGTTCAGCGCACGTGCTGCGCCGCGCACCTCTGTCACGATGGCCTTTATATCCTCGAATTTGGTGGCTTTAGCTTTGTCGGCCCGGTGTATTTGTGGCCAGCGGCTGGTAATGAGCAGGCTGTCTGTTTCGCTGTACAGTGTCTGCCAGATGGTTTCTGTTACGAACGGGGCGAACGGGTGCGCCAGCTTGAGGATATTCTCGAGGACGTAACCCAGTACTTCCCTGCTCTGCTGGCTCTTACTGGCTTCGACGTACCAGTCGGCCACATCATCCCAGACGAAGTGGTACAGGTGTTCGTAGGCTTCGCTGAAGCGGTAGTCGTCCAGGTATTGGCCTATCGTCTTTGCCGAGTGTTGTAGTTTTTGCAATATCCAGTGATCAGCTGTGCTTTGCGGTTCGGGTGTGCTGCCGGGCTGATATGCATCACCAAGCACACCCTCGGCGTAACGGGCGATATTCCATAGCTTATTACAGAAGTTACGGGCTTCCTCTACGCGGCGTGGGTCGTAGCCCCGGTTCACGGCCGGAGCGCGTCCGGCAATCAGACCCATGCGGAGCGCGTCAGAACCGTACTTATTGATAACCGGCACCGGGTCGACCACATTGCCGAGCGACTTGCTCATTTTAGCTCCATCCTCGGCCATAACATAGCCGTGAATATACACTGCCTTGAATGGAATCTCGCCGGTAATGTATAGGCCGAGCATCAGCATCCGGCTCACCCATGGGTATAGGATCTCACCCCCTGTTTCCATGAGGCTCAAGGGGTAGAACTGTTTGAAATCGTCGCTGCCGAGGCCGAGCGTGGCGTACGGCCAGCTGCTACTACTGAACCATGTATCGAATACATCGGGGTCACGGTGATAAGTTTTGTCGCCCACTTGCAAGATTTCCTGCCCGACGTGTTCGTCAAAAATCCAATCGTCCGGGTCGTCCACGTTCTGGAAGGCTGGAATGGGGATGCCCCATGCGATTTGGCGGCTGATGTTCCAGTCGCGCAAACCCTCCAGATAGCCGATAAGTTGCGTGCGCTTACTATCCGGGTAAAAGGTAACTTTGTTGGCCTTGAGCGCCTCAATGGCCGGCCTGGCCAGCGGCTGCATGTCGATAAACCACTGTTCTTTCAGCAGCGGCTCAATAATGGTGCCGCACTTGTAGCAGTGGCCGACGTTGTGGGTGATATCTTCGGTTTTTACCAGGAAGCCTTGCTGCTCCAGGTCAGCTACCACGGCTTTGCGGGCTTCCTGCACGGTCAGACCGCGGTATTTTTCAGGAGCCTCGTGACTTATAACACCTTCATGGGTGATGACAGTGATTTTGGGCAACGCATGGCGTGCGGCCGCGTCGTAGTCGTTCTGGTCATGGGCGGGCGTGAGCTTGACAGCGCCAGTACCAAATGTGGGGTCTACAAACTCGTCGGCAATAATGGGCACTTCCCGGCCCGTTAGGGGCAGCTTAACAGTTTTTCCGACATACTTTGCATGCCTGGCATCTTTGGGGTGCACGGCCACACCGGTGTCGCCCAGCATGGTCTCGGGCCGGGTAGTTGCTACCACCAATTCGCCCTTCCCTGTTGTCAGCGGATAGCGAATATACCAGAGCTTGCCAGCTTCTTCTTTGTGCTCGACCTCGATGTCGGCAAATGCTGTGCCGTGGAAGGTGCAGAAATTTACCAGCCGCTCACCCCGGTACACCAGTCCGTCATCCCATAATTTCCTGAACGTTTTATAGGCTTGGCTAACGATTTTTTCGTCTAGCGTGAACGTGTAGCGCGTCCAATCCGTGCTGCCGCCAAAGCGACGGAACTGAGACTCGAAGTTCTTGCGGTTGAGCGCCACAAAGTCCCAGATACGCTGGTAGAGTTGTTCCCGTGAAAAATCAAAACGGCTTTTGCCTTCTTTAGCAAGTTGCCTTTCATACACCACCTGGGTCTCAAACCCGGCATGGTCAGCGCCGGGCAGGAAAAGTGTGCTATCCCCTTTCAAACGGTGGTAACGGATGGCAATATCCTCTAGTGCCAGTGTAATAGCCGTGCCTAAATGAGCATTGCCGTTGGCATTTGGTGGCGGAAGTACAATGGAATATGGCTTCCCCGTACCGTTTGGGGCAAACGCCCCACTCTTCTCCCATAGCGCGTAGATGTCGGCTTCGTATTGCCCCGGTTCGTAGGTTTTCGGTAATTTCATAAGGTGAAATCCTTGTTATTTACAGTGGTGAAAGTGTTGTAAAAAGAATATTAAAGCCCCGAAGGGACGCCGGACCATACTGAGCCAATGATCGCCAGAATACGCATAGTTAAAAGTAGTATACCACCTCTGTTATTTTGAAGCAAAACAGGGAAGTTTTTCACGTGATAAAGCTCTTAGCTCACATGCTCAGATTCGGTGCGATGTCGAGAGTGTAGGGATCGGCAGCAGGCTGGCCAAGACTGGCCTTAAAACAGCCGAGTGTGGCGATCATAGCACCGTTATCGGTGCAGAGCTTAATATCGGCATAGTCAATGGGCAACGGAAGCCGCTCAGATAATTGCCGCCGCAGCTCCTGATTGGCGGCAACGCCGCCGGCGATGACCACACTCTTAGGCTGGAACTCCTCGGTTGCAGCAACTGCCTTGTTGACCACTGTCTCAACAGCTACCCGCTGGAAGCTGGCGGCGATGTCGGCTTTCTGGGCTTCGGAGAGCCGTTCTGGGATGTCTTTGGAAGGGAAGGTGAAGCCTTCGCCGATTTGGGCCTGCGCGGTCCTCAGAACGGCCGTTTTGAGGCCGCTAAAGCTAAAATCATATTTTCCGGCCATCTTGGCTTTCGGAAACTCAAATGCGTGCGGGTTGCCCTCGAGTGCTTTTTTGCTGATACTCGGGCCGCCAGGGTAGGGGAGACCGATCATTCTTGCCACTTTGTCGAAGGCTTCGCCGATAGCATCGTCGTATGTCTCACCGAGAAAGGCATAGTCAAAATGGTTGCGGAACATAACGAGCTCGCTGTGCTTACCGCTCACGATAAGTGTCAGCATCGGAAATTCCGGCTGCTTGGCGGGCATGACATAGCCGGGTAGGGAAGTGGAGGTGAGAAAGTTGGCGTACACGTGGCCCTCCACGTGGTTGATGGCATAGAGCGGCTTCTGTTTGGTAATTGCAAGTGTGCGGGCAGCCAGAACACCGATCAGCAGGGAACCGCCGAGTCCTGCGCCGTACGTGACAGCGATAGCGTCAATGTCGTCCCACGTACAATTTGCTTGCTCCAGAGCCTGCTCGATAACAGGGGTGATGACTTCGATATGGCTGCGTGCCGCAATCTCCGGCACCACGCCACCATAAGCTACATGCAAGTCCATACTACTGGCGACGACATTCGACCGCAGTATGTGGCCATCTTGGACTACCGCAGCCGCAGTCTCGTCGCAGCTGCTTTCTATTCCCAGAACGATCATTGTAGATAGTCTAGCATGAAGTTGCTAACAGGGGTAGAGATATTGACTTTTATAATTTTTGTGATATATTCGAGTAATCTTTTGTGTTCCCCCAAGGCCTCTACTAGTAGATAGCGCTGTACACAAAGTACCTTAACAAGTCAAACCATCTTAGTGCGTAAGGTTTTGCATGCAGTGCAGATTTCTGGAGCGAACGCTAGTGAGCGGCTATGGAAATCTGCACTGGTCGAGTGTCTAGATGTTCGCCTACCGGCGAGCTGCAAACGCTCCCAATGCAGAACTTGCACACTTTCTTTCTTGCACTATTCCTTTCGGTTGGAAAAGCGGGCGGCACTGCAGACAAACACTTGTCTGTGGCGTCGCCTGTCTTTCCCATCTCGAGGGGGAAAGAATATCCGAACCCCATGGGGGTACGGAGAAAAGCAGCCTTTAGGACGTCCGTCCGAAGGAAAACTCCAAGAATGGAGAACCGGTGAGCCCGATACACCCCATCCTCGCTGCTATCATGGCGGCGCTAGCGGTGGCCATCTTTGTATGGAGCCGGAAACGTCTCAACAGTGACTACGTATACAAGAAGCACCCCGTCGATGCACCGACTGCAGCAGATCCAGGCCGCAGGGTCTACCCGCTGCGCTCGAAGCGATCGTCGATCCTGATAGCGGTTCTACTCGGATGTACGAAAGTCTTCAGTGCCGTGGTGGCCGTCGTGACTCTGATTAAGCTCTGCACGGAGTTGGCCGGGGGCTTGCCCTTCGGACTGTTCCATGGGGCTGTCGTGTGGGCCGCTGCACTGTACGCGACCTTCGTGCTGTGGGATGAGTGGTTCTACATTGTGGACCGCTACTATGCTCCCAACTCCGCAGTTACTAAGCGGACCAAGGGGTGGCCATTGCGGGCTATCTACATGGCCATGGCGGTCGAGACAATCTTCCTCCTCTACAGCCTGATCATCACCGGCCTGGCCCTAGCCACGACACCCGTCAGCGCCGGTTCTACCGCCAACCAGGGCAACACCCCTCATGGAAGCATTCCTTCCACGGGTGCCACCACTAACGACACCAACCCCAACGGGCTTAGCCCAGAGACGGCTGGGTGGAGCCAGATCGGTACGTACTTCAACGTGGGTCACCCCGACAAGGCGTCGACGGCCTGGCTCGCCTGTATGAAGGGTACAACCGGTGTGACCCCTGAGGAGGTAAAGGCTCTCGCTGGTCTGAGCGGTAACGCTCCCGACCTACGAGCTATCCTTGCCACCGGCGGTGAAACCGCAGGCGCGGCGCGCAACGCGTTGTCTGCTCAGCACGTCGATAGGGTTCTTCCTGGGGACAATCCACATATGCCGGTGCTGACCTTCAAGTCGGTCACGGTCTATGGGGCGAGCGGCTCAGGCTGCAAGCCGACAACCTGGAAGATCGCTTCGGCGACGGTCATCGCAACAATCCCGCAGAACGCGGCGATGACCAAGATCTACCTCAATATGGGCGTAGGACTATTCCTCATCGACGGCGAGTACAGGTACCTGCCGTTCTACTCAGAAACGTCGCCAAGTAGCGTCGACCAGTAAGAAAGGAGTGTGCGCGGCGCGCGAATGTGTCCCATGGGACTGATGCGGCGGCCTTCGGCTACCACAACAGACCCATCAGGGACACTTCGCGCGCCAAACACCTTGTATGCATTGTGATGGTTTGGCTTGTAGCGTAGCGGACTATTGAAAATATTGACTTTTATGGTACAATGATTAAGAAATAAAACTTATTAACAATTCCTTGTTGATTAGTTACATAAGAAATGTGGTTTATGACCGAGAGATTTCCCGACACTACTCAATCCTTTGATCTTGCGGAAGAACTTCCTCAGGTGAGCTTTGAAGTACGCCTGAAAACTATGGCCGGACAGATAGAAGAGGATGGCTACGTGCCGGAGGACAAGTATGCAGAACTTGCGTATCTGGTAAATAGTATCAACACATTCCAAACCGAAAGCGGGGCACATTATTATACCGGCGCCACCGATTTCGATCATGTGGACCAGGATTCTGCCCGGAGGGTTTTAGACACTGCTGGCGTTGTACGTGCAGTTGAGCTGGAGATACCGGGCGACCATGCCTTTTTCAAAGCAGAGTCGCAGTATCATATCAAGGCTGAGGATAACGACGAGGTCAGGCAGGCTTGGCTGGCCCAAAGATATGAACGGTTTGGGCCGACTGGTGAATACAGACGACCGTTAGACCAGGACGATCAGGAGTTATTTAATAAGTACTGCGATGAGCGTGCAGCTCGGATTCTCCGGCACTTACCGGCAGACGAAGCCGAGGCTATGGAGTGCATGGCGCAGGTAATGGAAACGCATGGATTTGAGTCCGCTGCGTTTGTGAGTGCGCTCATGGATCCCAATGTCGGGGGCATACTCTCCCCAAGTACGTATGGTGAACTGATACAGGCAGGACGGGCTGACGCTGATTTAACACCGTTGGTGGTCAAGGGCCGACACCGTGGTGACTCACAGCCCAGTGCTACTCTGGCGACTGGAGGGGGTGTTGCCCCTAGCCTCGGTGGCAGTCAAAATCCTATAGTTATATCTCCGGCAGTCAGTGGCACTTCGGGCAGGGCTGGAAGGCCAGGTAGACCAGTACGATACGCTCATGCAGGCTTCGGAATTTTCGGAGTTGCGCTAGATCCTGATGCTGATGCCACTGGAGTACCAGGCGGTGCGGGAAATGTAATTGTTGTAGCCCCACAAGTACTTGGCGGTGGAGGTGGGAATGGAGACCCGGGCCAGCCTGATCCCGCAGGACGGCCTGACCGCCTCACAGATCAGGCTCGACGCCGTAGACTTGCACTCCGGATTGGGGGAGCTGCGTTGCTGACAATAGCAGCGGGCGCTAGTTACATTTTAGCCACACGTGGTGTACACCTTGATCTGAATCATTATCTTGCTAATCTACCACAGATACCCGGCGTGCGTGGCGGCGGTCATCCTACCGGTCTTATTCCGGGCGCATCGGCTAGCCATCCCGTTGGGCCTGTCCCGGGTGCGGGCGGCCTACACACTAGCGGCGAGATACCCGGTACGCCCCCCCTACATACCAGCGGCCCTATACCCGGTGCCGGTGCGGGCAGTTATCACCCCAATGGCCCTATCCCGGGCGAGGGTAGCTTGCATCCTACTGGTCCTATTCCTGACGCAGGCGGAATTGAACAGCCTGGCGCTCCCATATCTCCCGTGACAGGTGGTGACCTCGGTGGCGGTGGCGGCGGTACTGTCCCGGCTGCGGTTAGCTCACACCAGTATACGCTGCCGACAGGTAGCAATCCTTGGTATGCTAGTGAGCATTTGCTACACAGCCAGGGCAACACGCACCCAACAGATGCCCAGATCGGTCAGGAGAATATCCGGATGGGCCAAAACTACTTTAGGGATCATAAGCTTGGTCGGTTCAGTTGGGCACGCTGGAAGACAATAGCCAAAACACTACAGCCCGGCACACGGCTTCGGGGCTAGCCTTAGATAGACCATAGATACGGCCTCTGGAGGTTTATCTTCAGGGGTCGTATACTTTTAGCATGAACCCACGAAAGATTGTCAAAAAGATCATACCACAGCGCGTGTTCCGAGGGGTGGTACCGTATGGCCATTTGGTGGAAGGGGTGGCGTATAATTACGCCAACGGATTTCCAGCTCGCGGTATGAATGTAGTGGGGGTGACGGGGACCAACGGCAAAACTACCACGGCTTTTCTGATTCACCGAATGCTTACCGAAGCCGGTTACAAAACAGGCCTGCTGACGACGGTGGCATGGGGTGTAGGACGTGACATTCGCCATGAAACACAGCACATGACCAACGTGCCCATGCCGCTGCTGATGCAGCGCCTCAAACAAATGAAAGCCGAAGGCGTGGAGTGGCTGGTGTTGGAAACGACCAGCCATGCACTGATGCAGCGCCGCACTTGGGGCGTGCCCTACAGTATTGCGGCACTGACGAATATCAGCCAGGATCATCTGGATTATCACGGGGCTATGGAGCATTACGCGGCGACCAAACAGCGGCTGTTTAAACTGGCGCAACGGAACAAAAAGGGCCTGCAGATGGGCATCGCCAATGCCGACGACCAATACGGAGCAAGCTTTGCTGCCGAAACACAAAACTCGATACTATACGGTATTAAGGCCGGGGACCTGCGGGCTAAGCATCTCAAGCTAAGCGTGGACGGTGTGCATTATGACGCGGTTGCCCAGGACGAAACGTATCATATCGAGAGCAAACTGCCGGGCCGGTTTAATGTTTACAACAGTTTGGCAGCGGTGTGCGTGGGCCGGGCGATCGGGCTCACCAAAGCACAAATAGAGCAGGGAATCGCGGCGCTGGACGGTGTGGCCGGGCGTATGGAGCGGGTGGACGCCGGGCAGAAGTTCACTGTGGTGGTGGACTACGCACACACGCCGGACGCGCTGGAAAATGTGCTTGGCAGTTTACGCGAAAATACTAAGGGCAAAGTGGCGATCGTGTTCGGCGCCACGGGTGATCGGGATAAGGGCAAGCGCGGGCCGATGGGCGAGGTCGCGGCGCGGCTGGCCGACCGGATTTATCTGACCGATGATGAAACGTATACCGAGGACCCGGAAGCTATCCGCAAGGCGGTGATGGGCGGCATAATAGTAGCGGGTGGCAAGAACAAAACAGAAGTGATTCCTGACCGGCTGGCAGCGATCCGGACGGCGTTCACGGCGGCCCGTCCTGGTGACACAGTGTTGCTGGCGGGTATTGGTCATCAGGATTACCGCGCCATGGGCAGCGAAAAGCAACCGTGGGATGAAAGCGAAGTTGCCCGGAAGCTGCTCAAGAAGCTGGTTTAACAGGATAAAGGTGTTACCAGGCTGTAGCTTTGTCTGGCTATCGCTCGGCTGGAGGCAAAGCCTTCCTAGATGTAGGATGGTCCGGATAATCTACTACGCTGCCGGTGGCGATAACTCCTAGGATATCTTCTGATGGTCCTTCATGTCGTTCCTGTCGAGTTATCACGGATGTCCCATGCCTGGAAAGGAGATCATGTATTGTCACGAGGGCACCGTCTCCAGATACGCCTATGAGAGCGTGCCTGCTTGAGACTGTGGACTTGCCAGCATTTTTCGGGGTCAATCCGAACCGGCTACCTATGGTATCTTCATCTCGTCCCCAAGTGACTACTTCTCCTGCGCGTAGGGCCTTAAACCCGTTCTCGTCCCCAAGGCCACCATTAAAGCCATGGCCGACTAATAGGTACTGTACATCGGGATTAAGCCCACGAATCCATCGTATCTTCGTGGCCTCCGGGGTTCCCTCCTCCTCTGGCTCCTCTAGTACCCTACGGACATCAAGTAAAAATAGGCCATCCCTCTGTGTCCCAAAGCGGTCACTGCGCGGACCCATGGGATTTATCCTAGCTTTAATCGGAGCCCCAAAAGGCAATAATTCAGCCGATATGAGGTCTGCTGTGCCGGGACCGATTCCAGTACTCCCGCCTACTAGATGTTCGCGGACAATCTGATGCTCTCTAGCGAGCTCAGAAAGTATACGCTCAGCTTGTCTATACGCTGACTGGGGTGCAGAGCTTCGTTCCGGTTGTGGAGGTGATGAGGGCATTTTTGTCTTCCTATAGTGACTAGGTTGTTAATACAATTATAGCATATATTATCTCAACCCGCAATGTTCATGGGTAGTAATAATTCTGCCTAGAATATGTGAGGCTCGATTTTAGTGGCGCTTGACGCCGGTTTAGCGCTCGGCTATAGTGAGTGCTAACGCATTAGCAATCCTGTGTTCGGACTGCTAGTGCTTACTAGGAAACAAGGAGGAGTGAACAAATGAGTGTACCTATCCAGCCACTCGGCGACTATGTAGTGGCCCAAGCTGAAGAAGCTGCAACTAAAACCGCCAGCGGCCTATACCTGCCGGGGGGCGCCCAGGAGAAGCCAAAGGTAGCGAAAGTCGTAGCCGCGGGCAAAGATGTTAAAGGCTTGAAGGCCGGCGATAAAATTATCTACAAGAGCTATTCGCAGACCGAGATCAAGCTGGACGGCGAAGAATATCTGCTAGTTAAAGAAGAAGACGTCCTGGCGACGGTTAAGTAGGAGAGATTACAGATGGCAAAGAAAGTATTCTACGATGAAGATGCGCGCCGCCGCGTGTTGGGCGGGGCAAAGATTTTATACGAAGCGGTCAAGACAACCATGGGGCCGAAGGGCCGCAACGTGGTCATCAGCAAGAGCTATGGCAGTCCGAGCGTAACGCACGACGGTGTAACTGTGGCCAAAGGCGTTGATATCGCTGATGTTGACGACGAAACACTAGGCTACAAAGTCGGTGCGGAACTGATCAAGCAGGCTGCCAACAAAATGAATGATGTGGCCGGTGATGGTACTACCACGGTAACGGTGTTAACCTACCATATCCTGAATGAGGCCAATAAACTGATTGCCGCCGGGCACAACCCGATGTTGCTACGTAAGGGTCTGGAAGCAGCTGCCGAAGATGTCATCAAGACGCTGGGTGGTTTGAGTGAGGACATTCAGGGTAACAAGAAGCGGGTGGCCGAGGTTGGTACCATTAGCGCGGGCGACGCTGCTATCGGCGACCTGATCTCCGAAGTCATCGAGAAGGTCGGCAAGGACGGCGTGGTAACCGTGGAAGAGGGTCGCGGCCTGGAGCTGGAAAGCGAAGTGGTGGAAGGCTTTACCTTTGACCGCGGCTACGTGAGCCCCTACATGGTGACCGACACGTCCCGTATGGAAGCGGTATACGACAAGCCGGCCATCGTGATTACCGATAAGAAAATTAGCAGTGTGCAGGAGTTCCTGCCTATTTTGGAGAAGCTGGCGCAGGCCGGTAAGAAAGACCTGGTGCTGATCGCGGAAGATGTCGAGGGCGAAGCGCTCGGCACGCTGATCCTGAACCGTCTGAAGGGCGTATTTAATACTGTGGCCGTGAAGGCTCCCGCTTTCGGTGACCGCCGTAAGGACATGCTGAACGACATTGCCATTCTGACTGGTGCCGAGGTGATTACTGAAGACCGCGGTATGACGTTCGAGAACGTGGACCTGGACGTGGTGGGTACAGCTCGCAAGGTGATTGTAAC
>CAZMWE010000031.1:0-12822 GCA_964570005.1 uncultured Candidatus Saccharibacteria bacterium
CGAGTTGTTTTGAGTCAGCTAATTCCCCGAGCGGAAGCTCGTGGGAAGTTTAATGATACCCCACCATAGAGTAAGCCGGTAAAAGTTTTGACATCCCTTCTCCCCTACCCAAAGTCAAAACTAAAAATGCCCCAGTTTACAGGGGTGATTTCAATTCAAGTTCTCATGGCTAGGACGGAGGGCGGTAGTTCGAACACCTATCCCGTGATTAACGATAAAGTCATAGACGCTTTAGTAAAACTGGCTAACGGTCTGCGTAAGCTGAGCTTATAATAAGGGTATGACAGAGGATGAAGCTAAAAAGTGGGTGAAGAATAAGGTGAACCAGCAAAAAGTCATCGCTGAATGTATTGGCGATAACCCACATACATCGAAGCTTGCAATCTTCATGGCGGGAGTCCCTGGTGCAGGTAAGACTGAATTCGTTCGCGGTTTGCAGGATAGCAGGCCAGGCGTGTTTACGATAATTGAGCATGACCGTTTAGTTGAGTATATCGAGACTTATAGCCCTGAACATTACTATAATTATCGTAAGGCCGGCAGCACTCTTGTCACGGCAGCCTTTGACCACTGTCTGAAGAACGGCTACTCCTTTGTCTTTGATGGCACTCTCTCACATGATAATGGACTCAAGAATATAGGGAAAACATTAAAGCAAGGGTACTCTGTTGTAGTTATCTATATTCACCAGGATGTACAAAGCGCGTGGAAGCTTACGCAAGATCGAGAGCTTGTCAAGAAGAGGGCGATAGAGAAAGAAGGTTTTATTGAGACTTGCAAGAAGATAAATGCAAACTTAAGAAAGGTATTTGTCACCTTTGCGGAGGATAAATCATTCGCATTCTGGATAATCAAGAAGAACGGCGCGCCTGGAATGGAGAACGCAACAACAGTACTTTATGATGGTCCGGATGGCAAAGAGAGGTCGGACATTGAAGCGATACTTGAAACAGATTATAATGTAAGTCAATTGGAAGTATAGAATCATGGAATTATCTCTTACTGAAGCACAAAAAGAATACCTCGATAAAAAGGGTGTTATTCCTGCTAGTTCGCTGCAGAAGGCGTACAAACAGTCTGTTCAGGAACAGCAGGGTTTGATTAAGGCTGCTCAGAGTCTTCGCAAGACAAAACCCAGCAAGTAAGTAATTATATAAACTATAAACACTACAGTGTAGGACATGTTCTAACTAAGCTTTTTAAGCCCTTGCTTCATCTGAACATTTTACGTGCTACTTCAACTCGAAGGTATGTCATAGAGGATTCACACCCGTGTCTACAGAGGTAAATCCCGTAGGATATACAAAATATGCGCCGGTTGGCGCATATTTAATCTCTGCTATCGAAAATGGCTAGGCATAAGGGACGATTATAGAACTCTGATCATGACAGCAGATGCGGACGTTGTGTATTCATCTAACACTAACCAATAGTTAAGACCGATGCTACGTCACTGTTAGTGTATTGTTTGTAAAAAGGTGGCATATGAGTATGGCTAAGTGCAATGCAACCTCCGCTTCTAGTTGAGTCGGCTCCACATAAGCACCCGTAGCATGCCTGTCGCTGTGTCCTTGCCAAAGTCTCTTCATACTCTGCAGGATTGCCTCAATGCTTGTGCCCGCATGCTTATCCTTAAAGATAGTAGTAACTTTAGCGCTATTATTTTTAGCTTCAAGATCAGTGATTATCGTACCTAAAGTAGCGGTACTGTTTTTTGGAGTGACAGTTTGCCATGATACAGCTTCAACGGCTTTAACTGCATAGGTGTATGCTTCTGATGGTTGAGGCTCACGACCATAGCAATAGGTCCATGCTTTTTTGAGCAGACTTGCATAGTCCTCCGATGAGCTAGCAAGTCTTTTATACGCATTTTTGGTCGTCTCGTCGACTCTAGCTTGAATTGTTGCCTTTTTGTCATCGACGACGATGTACCACTTTGAGCCGCCTTTAATTAGAACCGTGTTTAGCGACGAGATAGAATCGGGTTTTATAACATGAGAGGATGCTTCGTACCCATCAGTAATATCCGCTGTTTCAACGTATGCCTGGATGATGTCCAGGCCATAATTAACTTCTGATTCAAGGATTTTTATAAGGGCGTCGTAGCGCCAGCTGTCATATTTTAACGCTCCAATATTGATACGCCCTGACAACTCTATGGTTGTAATAGCATCTCCATTGTAAGATTTGCCGCCTCTAGCGTTAGTGTATGCCAGATTTTTCTCTAACCAATTGCGGACAGGGTTTCGCATCCAAGGCTGAATCCCATCGTATAGTGCCTCATCTTTTTCTATCTCAGAACCTCGAATAGTAGGTATACGTCGTGTCGGCATAGATCCTCGTCTTTAAATATATTATATCATCAGTTCTTAAGCTGTTTATGGAGATTGATCGCGAGACTCGAATACATGTCGATAATCTAAGCTATTCGGTATTTGGGATGTGTAGATTACTTTGGCAAGAGCGGCCTTACTTCACGTTGAGCGCACTGCGAAAGCAGGGATGAATGTTAACGAAAGTAGAATCGTTTATGTCACTAGGGGAAACATTTTTTTGAATTTCGTATGACCAAATTGGCTTATGATGACCATCGAGAACGACACCTATTAGTCCGACAAGATAAAAAGTATGTATGAGGCTGTATACGAAATCTTGTAAAGTTATGCGGCTTTCTGCAAAATCATTGGCCAAGGCATTGAGTCGATCACCATTGGCGTTTGGATTTTCGACTGCATAATTGAGAGCCTTGTCTCGTATTTCCTCAATTGGAAGCGACCCAACGAAGAAATCAGCGCCCTTCGTGCGCAATATCTGTACCCATTCTTTTAGCGTAGGGAAATCAATGTTCCATTCAAAGTAAAGTGAGTCGAGTCTATCTCGCGAATATATCCGTTCTGCGTCGAGCACCATTTGCCCTTCAATCAAAGGGCTTTCAACCGCTTCGCTTATACATAGATTAAAGAAGTCAATTGCGTCACGGGGGCGCATTAATGTTCGGTCAAGAATGAAGTCAATAGCTTTATGGCCGTTTACGTTTTCGGGAAGAATGTCTTGATGCGTGACTTGGTGTTTTTTTCGATATCTTGAGCAGAACGAGTAATTTATTCGTTCGTCGAGTAGTCTAGTTAACTCACCTCTGGTCCATGTAACAGGTAAATATAATGAGGCAAATTTTTCTTCTTGAAATCCGGTATCTTTCGTAACTTCAAAAACATGGCCTAGAAGATCTTGACGTAATACGACTAAAGGCTTCAGATTATCAAATCGATTTATGTCTCTAACGGTTTCAATCAAGGCTTTTATGAGTCTATAGCGTATCGAATTATCCGCCCATCCTTCGTCGAGCTTATCAATGACTATGTAGTATTGTTTTTGCTGGTATTCGATAACCTCATTGAGCATATCTAAGAGCTGTGTAACTTCTTTCATCTGCATGCCGTCAACAACAGACTGAGCCTGTTGTTTAAGTGTATGCTTCTCTTCTTTGGAGATCGTCTTTTTTCCAGAAACACCAGCGCCAATACCACTAACTGCTGCTCCAAAATTTGCACCGAGTTCGGATTCAGTCTTGTTAAGCATCTCGATAACATGATTGTTGTCTTGCTTCCAGAAGTTGTCCTTCCAATCGAGTAGATAGTTCAAAGCACGTAGGTGTTTCGGATTTGTTTTCTTAAACTTGCTCCGTAGCTGTTCGATAATGTTTTCGCCTTCGTAATTGTCTGTGACCTTAAAATGGTGCGTAAAGATTTCTACGCAAAGTTCATGGCGCCAGAGAAGTTTGAAGAAAGTATTCAAGTCTATATCAAGTTCAAACAAGTTTTTAACTATCGACGAGTTTGAGATATGTTGCATAGCCAGTGCTTCTGCATCGATGGTTATAACGGTATCTTTATATTGCTTGTCTTCTTTGAGCTTTGTTAATAGCGCAGTTTTACCTGCCCCAGTACGGCCTAATATCAAGCATCGTCTGTTATCAAAGTTCAGTACCGCGTCATAGTCGCCGGTGTTTATGAAACAGTTAAGTAGGAAAGACTTATCGTCTTCGGCATCGTTTACCCCAATTGTGTCTTGCTTTCGAAATGTAAACTCTTCAGTTACTTGCTTCGTCATGCTATTAGCTTATGACAGGCTCTGATGTTTTAAAAGATAATTTCAATTGATATCGATAGCCCAACGGTATTTAAAACGACATAAGACTACACTCATGTCGTAAATATTACAATGGCTAGGGCGGAGGGATTCGAACCCCCGAATGCCAGGACCAAAACCTGGTGCCTTACCACTTGGCGACGCCCTAATGACTCTCGCCGATTATACTAGATTTTATCTCTGTTAGCTAGCGGCTTTGTAGGTAGTGCCTCCGCTGACGCCGAAGAATTCCTCAAGGGTCTCCGCATGGTTTTTGTACAGTTCATTTGACAGGTCGGTGCCGATATAACGGAAGTGCCAGGGTTCGTACTCGTAGCCTGTTATGTCTTGCTTGTTCGCTGGATAGCGTAGCAGGAACCCGTATTTATATGCGTTGGCGGCCAGCCACTCGCCTTCGGGCGTGCTGCCAAAGCACTGGGACAGCTCGCACTTGCCGTTGACCGCGCCGATGTCCACGGCCAGGCCGGTCTGGTGCTCGCTGTAGCCAGGCTGGGCGCTTGCCTGGTCGGCTGCTGCCTGACCGTCGCTGGCTACGTAGTGACTGTATATAGTCTGCTGATAGGTATAACTGCGGTAACCGGAAACTACCTCTAGATTTATGCTGCTCTGCTTAGCTGCTGCGAACAGGCTTTCAATGGCAGTAGCAGTGGCGGCGCGCATCTGCATATTGTCGGCGCCTGGCGTGGCCAGCGGTACGCCGGGCACGGTAAGGTCTGAAGGTGTGTACGTAATTGGGTTCAGTGGGTGCTGCTTGTTCACGATGACCCAGACGCTGGTAGGATCAGTCAGGGAATATTGCGTTTTATTGAAGCTGTTTGCTGTCGAGGTAGAAGTGGTAGTTTTTGCGGCCGGTGTGGTATGTGGCTGAGTAGTCGGCGTGCGGTCGATGTACCACCAGGCCCCGCCAGCAATCAGGGCGGCAATAATGAGAGCCAAGGTGATCAGAGCAATCAGTTTGATGCGCATTCTTCTAGTATATCAGCCGCGTGGCTCTTGCTGCCTTGCCGTGAGCTAACGTATAGTATGTAGTAACGATGTCGCACAAAACAGCCGATCCGGCTGATTATATTCAGCCGCTTTATATCAATGGGCTCAACGGACGCATGCTCCAAGCGCCTTGTACGAAAAGTCGCGGTGGACGAGAGATTTTGCTGCTGTATGGTCATCATGCTTTATTGGAGCGCTGGTGGGGGTTGGTCGAGAATCTTCAGGAATATGGCAATGTGACTATGCCCGACCTGCCGGGTCTCGGTGGCATGGACAGCTTCTATAAGATTGGCCGTGCACCGACGCTTGATGCTTTCGCGGACTATTTGGCGGCGTTTATAAAAATGCGCTACCGTAACCGCCGGGTAACTGTGGTGGGTATATCGTTCGGCTTTCTGGTGGTAACGCGCATGCTGCAGCGCTACCCGGAACTCTCTAAAAAAATCGATCTGGTGGTAAGCATTGTGGGGTTCATGCACCGCGACGACCTCTTATTTCCTCCCCGAACCCGTCGTTTGTATAGCGCCATCGCCCGTTTTTTCTCCTGGGCGCCGGTAGCTTTCATTATCCGCTATGCGTTTCTGAACCGGCTCATCATCAGAGGCCTTTACGTTCGTTTGCCGGCTGGCCGCCGGCGGTTTATCGCCATGGAGCCGGAGGCATTCGAGATCATGATAGATTTTGATGTCAAACTGTGGCAGCGCAACGATGTGCGAACGCATTGGCGTACCACCAGCGAATTTTTGCAGTTTGATAACTGTCGGTCGCAAATTCCCCTGCCCGTTTGGCATGTGGCGTCCAAAGCAGACCATTATTTGGATAATTTCATCGTTGAGCAGCACATGCATGTGGTATATGCCGACTATCACAAATCGACCATGAACTCGCCCGCTCACACGCCGAGCCCCCTGGGTGATAAAAAGGAATCGGCTATTATGATACCGCCAGCCCTGCGCCGGGCGCTGCGTAGCCGCTAAAGTGGTATACTACTAGGTAATAGTATGAAAATCGGACTGGTTTGCCCGTATAATATTGCGATCGGCGGTGGCGTCCAGGAGCAAGTAAAGGCCATGCAGACGGAGCTTGCCCGGCGCGGCCATGATGTTGCACTGCTGACGCCTCAGCCGCGTATTCCGTACGTAGATGAAGGTCGCAAGGTCATCTTTTTGGGATCGGCAGCCGATGTTAAGACACCGCTTAACACCACCGCCCAGTTCAGTGCTAGCGTGCTCACTGACGAGATTGACAGCACGTTGGAGCGTGAACAGTTCGATGTGCTGCATTTTCATGAGCCATGGGTACCGGTGCTCAGCCGGCAGATCTTGAGCCGAAGCAACACCGTCAACGTAGCAACCTTTCACGCCATGCTGCCGGATACGCGGGTTGCGCAGACTGTCGGCAAGGTCTTTACACCGTATACAAAGCCAATGCTTAGGCATATTGATGCGTTTGCGGCCGTATCCGAAGGTGCAGCGGCATATCTGCTGGGCCTGGCTGATGTGCCAGTCGAAATTATCCCGAATGGTGTTGATCTTAAACACTACAAGCGACCTGCTGCCACCAAACCTGCGGCTGGACGCGGCGCAAAAACTATCCTGTACGTTGGCCGACTGGAAAACCGCAAGGGCGTGAAATATCTTATCCAGGCGTTCGCGCAGCTGCAGAGCCGTGAGCCTGATACCCGGCTGCAAATCGCCGGTGCCGGTCCGGACCGTGAAAAGCTCGAACAAGAAGTGGCAGAACTGGGCGCTCAACATGTCGAATTCTTGGGGTATGTCGATGATGCCACTAAAGTTCGATTGCTGCACGAGGCTGACCTGTTCTGTGCATCGTCGATTTTCGGGGAAAGCTTCGGCGTGGTGCTGCTGGAAGCCATGGCGGCCGGCCTGGTGACGGTGGCCGGGGATAACCCCGGCTACGCAAGTGTCATGCAGGATTTTGGTAGATTATCGCTCGTCAACCCCAAGGATACAGCGCAACTTGCTCACCGGCTGGAACTGCTGCTTTTTGACGAAGACCTACGTGGTCTGTGGCAAAAATGGGCCAAAGATTATGTGCGCCAATTCGATTACCCCAAGATCGTCGACCGTTACGAGGCGCTGTACAAAACGGCTATTACAGAAGCCAGACGGAGCGCAGCGCGTGAAAATCGCCCTGGTACTGGATGACACGCTCGACACGCCGGATGGTGTGCAGCAGTACGTACTGAACGTCGGTGGTTGGTTGAGCGAACAAGGCCACGAGGTGCACTATCTAGTCGGGCAAACCCTGCGGACTGACATCCCGAATCTCCATGTGCTCAGCCGCAACATGCATGTCAAATTCAACGGCAATCGCATGTCCATGCCGCTGCCGGTTTCCCGCCGGCGCCTCAAGCTGTTTTTAGCCCAGGAACGGTTCGATGTGCTGCATGTGCAGGTGCCATACAGTCCATTCATGGCCGGACGACTGATGCTGGCCGCGCCGGTAGGGACGGCCATGGTCGGCACGTTCCATATTCTGCCCTACTCTGAGCTGGTCACGTTTGCCAATCGTTTGCTGGCGGTTCTGAACCGGCGCTCTGGTAAACAGTTTGATCATATGCTGGCAGTGTCTGCCCCGGCCCGTCAGTTTGCTAAGCGTGTCTATGGCTATGATGCCGAAGTGGTGCCGAACCCGATCCGACTGCAGCAATTTACCGGGGCGGAAAGTACCAGCGTCGGCCCTAACATTGTGTTCCTGGGCCGGTTGGTAGCACGTAAGGGTGTGCTGCAATTGCTGCAGGCGATTGCCTATGTCCGGGAGTGTAGGCTATACGAGGGTGATTTTAAGGTGCTAATTGGCGGTAAGGGTGAATTGTCGACGCAACTGACGGCGTTTATAGCGGCACACGGTTTATCCGACGTGGTAACGCTCGCGGGCTTTGTCGAGGAGGCGGACAAAGCGGGCTTTCTGGCTGCTGCCGACATTGCGGCATACCCCAGTGTAGCCGGCGAGAGCTTTGGCATCGTGCTGCTGGAGGGCATGGCAGCGGCCCGCGGCGTCGTGTTGGCCGGCAATAATCCGGGATACGCGTCCGTCATGCAACCCTATCCTGACCAGCTTTTCGATCCGAACGACACCAAGGCGTTCGCTAACTTGCTCGTCTGGTACTTCACTCATCCGGAAGCCCGCGCTCGGGCGGCTGACCTGCAGCAGGGCTATGTAGCGCATTTTGATATAAACGAAGTCGGAGCCCGTTTGGTCGCAACGTATGAACAGGCTTTGCAAAGTCGCCGGCAGTCGTGAGATACTGAGTGCTAGTATGGCCCGTGGCACCGACGCGCAAGAATTTGAATTCACTGTATCCAACCGGACAATCTTCCGGATAATCGTGGCGGCCATTTTGGCGATTATTTTCTTTGCGGCCGTGCGGCACAGTGCGCATACGCTGACGCTAATTGGTGTTTCCTTGTTCTTGAGCCTGGCGCTGAATGCGCCGGTCCACTCACTGGCAGCGCGCCTCCCAGGCCCCTTCAAAGGGAAGCGCAGTTTTGCGACCGCTGCATCTATCGTCGTAGTATTGGTGGCGCTGGGCTTATTCCTGTGGGCGGTCGCCCCGCCGCTGGTGCGGCAGACCACCAACTTCGTACAGGATGCACCTTCTCTTGTGGTGCAGGCGCGTGACCAGAACTCGTCCCTGGGCAAATTTATCCGTAGCCATCATTTGCAGGGAGAGTTCAGTACACTGTCGCGGCAGCTTTCTACCCGCGTCGGCAGCCTTGGCGGTACTGCTGTGACCACGGTGACACGTATCGGCAGTAGCCTGTTTTCGACCCTGACGGTCATTGTGCTGACGGTTATGATGCTGGTCGAGGGTCCGCGCTGGCGCCGGATATTCGAGCAGCTCGTGCCGAAGCGCCATACGGCGCGTACCCAGCGCCTGGCGCGTGATATGCACAAAGTTATCCGTGGCTATGTGAATGGCCAGGTATTGCTTGCGGCCATCGCTTCGCTGCTAATCGTGCCGATGCTGTTTATCCTGCACATTCCCAACGCGCTGGCACTCATGGTTATCGTTTTTATCTGCGGATTGATACCGATGGTCGGGCACACCATCGGCGCCATAATCGTTACCACTGTGGCGCTGTTCCACTCGCCATTGACAGCGGTTATCATCCTGGCTTATTACATTTTGTACCAGCAGATTGAAAACTATGTGGTTCAGCCGCGTATCCAGGCGAATGCCACCAACATGTCTGCGCTACTGGTGTTCATTTCGGTGCTACTGGGTGCCAACTTCGGTGGTTTGCTCGGCGCGTTGGTAGCTATACCAGTCATGGGCTGTATCCGTGTGGCTGTACTGGACTATCTTGCCAGCCGAGATATCCTCAGTCCCAAGTCCGTCAAGGCCGAAGAGACTCCTGGCGAAGCGTAGACTCTCTCCGGACAGGATCTACAGACGATACCATTGAGCACCGTACGGCTTGTCACGCAGACCTAGACCCTGCTTGGTTAGCTCATCGCGTAGCTGGTCGGACTTCGCCCAGTTCTTGCCTGCCCGGGCTGTCTCGCGTGCTTGCATGAGCGCCTTTTGCTCGTCGGTGATATCCGGCCGGTTGGCTACTTTGATGCCCAGCAGGTTTTCAACCAATGCGAGCGTGCCGTCGGTGTATTTGCCTTCTACACCCGGTATCGGGATGTTGGCCATGTAGTTCATCAGCTTGCCTATGGCAACTAGAGTAGCCGGCGTGTTCAGATCGTCCTGCATAGCAGCGAGCAGTTCTTCGCGCATGGTCTTGAAACGCTGGTCGAATTCGTCGGGCATGTGGTCGGCACTGGTTTGGTGGCGCAAGTCGGCCCACGCGTGAATGTCCTGCAAGCGGTTCTTTGCCGCCTCCAGACTGTCCCAGCTAAACTTGCTTTGTGAGCGGTAGTGGCTTTCCAGCACGTGCAAGCGTAGTACTTCCGGGCTGTAACCTTTTGCCTCAATGTCTTTCAGCCGGATGCCGTTTCCCAGGGACTTGCTGATTTTTTCGCCCTCAATGAGCACATGGTTACTGTGTAGCCACATATTCGCAAACGGCTTGTCGGTTGCAGCCTCACTCTGCGCTATTTCGTTAGTGTGGTGCACCGGGATGTGGTCGATACCACCGGTGTGTATATCCAGTGTCTCGCCCAGGTATTTCATGCTCATGGCCGAGCATTCGATGTGCCAGCCCGGGAACCCAGTGCCCCACGGGCTGTCCCATTCCATATCGCGCTTCTGCCCTTTGGGACTAAACTTCCAAAGTGCGAAATCGGTGGCGTTACGCTTCTCCTGGTTGTATTCCACCCGGGCACCGGCTCGCTGCTCTTCAATATCCAGCCGCGCGAAATCGCCATAGCGTGGGAACTTTGACGTATCATAGTAGACGCCGTCGTCGATAGTGTAGGTGAAGCCTTTTGCTTCCAACGTTTGTATCAGCTCAATTTGCTCGGCAATGTGGTCGGTGGCGTGGGGCAGATAGGTCGGCTCCAGAATATTGAGCGACTGCATCTCACTCAAGAAATCTTTAGTGTAGAATTCTGCGACTTCCCAGGCCGTCTTGCCTTCGCGTCGCGCACCTTTTTCCAGCTTATCTTCGCCTTCGTCAGCATCGCTGACCAGGTGGCCGACGTCGGTAATGTTCATGACCCATTTTGGTTCCAGACCGCTTGCCTTTAGGGTACGGATCAGCAGATCCCAGCGGATATACGTGAACCAGTGCCCGATATGTGCATAGTCGTATACGGTTGGGCCGCAGGTGTATACGGTGACAGTCGGAGGACTAAGTGGCTTAAGGTCTTCGACCTTACGAGTCAGTGTGTTGTAGAGTCTCATCGGTATTTTCCTGTTGAAGATTAGTGAGTAGCTGCATGGCGTACCCTATACACTCTGACTTCACTTCATTGAATGGCCGACCGTTCTCAATCTTGAAACCGGCGGCGTAGTCATGGCCGCCGCCGCCCATGTGTTCGGCCAGCTTGCCGGCGACCGGCGAGCCGTTGTTGCTCCGGATCGCGGCGGTAATGCGTCCGTCATCGTATGTTTTAAATACGAGGCTTAACCGCACGTCCTGCACCTGCAGCATATCAAACTGCACTAGCGGTCCGGGGTTGTAGAGCGGGCTGTATTCGTTAATCTCTTCCTGCGGGATGACCACCGAGGCGATCGTGCCCCCAGCCGTGATCTCGGTCCGCTCCAACAAGCGTCCTTTGTAGTGATAAATGACCTCGGGCATTTTACTGAATTCGCGGCGCTGCTCCTCTAGCTGTGCCCGGCTGACGCCTAGTTCGGTCAAATCGGCCATGGTCCGGTACGTGCTTGGGGTGGTTAGATCGTTCATAAGCCCCTGTGTGTCGCCCAGGATTGAGGTCATAATGTGCGCGGCTGCTTCGGTGCCGACGGGCCAGCTTAGACTGCGGGCGATCTGGAAAATAAGCTGACCGGTCGAAGCGGCGTTTTCATCTACCATCGAAACGGTAGCGAAATCAAGCGGCTTCTGGGCAGTGGCGTGGTGGTCGAGTACGATTGCGGGCTTGCCCTTGACTCGCCCCCAGTGGCCGGATTTCTCTAGCTGCCCAAACAGCGTGTACGTACTGGCATCCACGATGATACTGAGGTCAAACTGACTCGGTAATTCACTTAAGACCCGGTCCCACCCGCTCATGTACCGCAAATAACTAGGCATATCGACGCCGCAGTACAGATAGACAGCTTTGCCGAGATCGCCCAGGATGTGCTCCAGCGCCAGACTGCTGCCCAATGAGTCGGCATCTGGGTTATCAGCCTGTATAACAACAATCTTCTGGGCGGCACCGACCAGTTGCTTGATTTTTTCTTCCATCCCTGACATTGTACCAGCTTTTGATGCGGCAAGTTTTGTAGTTTGGCTTACAGACAAAAACCACGTATACCCATACAACATATGTAAACATCTTGGAGATTTGAAGGAGAGGCAATGACCAGCATTGATCATGAGGTAATTAGAAGTACATTGTCGAACATTGGAAACGCCAGGTCCTGGCCCAGTGCCAGCGAAATAGCGGCCGACTATCCGAATGGCGAGAGTCCACTGGACTCAGGCCTCGCTGCCAGCCAGGCGAGGAGATATCTGGATGCAGCGCGTGAGTGTGCATATCCGGAGGGTAGCCGTTACTGGAAGTTTGTAGGCCACTTGGTGGAGATGCAAGGGCAGTATACGCGCAGTGCCCTGCGTAGCGAAGAGATTGCCCACGATGCGCCGTTGGGTTTATGGGCGACATTTGCAAGGCGCGACCGGACGGTGGTGGAACAATTAGGAGAGGTGTTGTCGGTGCTGAATCCGCAGCCGGCGGACCCGGCGACATTTATGGCGTTGCATGATACGCCTTTGCCGGCCACTGACTTGTGATGTCAGCAGTCCTCCTCGGTACTCCGTTTGCCTTTTATAGCGTCTGGCGGCCTTCCAGAGCGCGGCTAAGGGTGATTTGGTCGGCGTATTCCAGGTCGACGCCGATGGGCAGGCCGCGCGCCAAGCGGGTGACTTTCACGATCTGACCGTCGGTGTTTTCCGCTATCTGTTGTTGGATATACAGCGATGTTGATTCACCTTCTACACTAGCGTTGGTGGCCAGGATGACTTCCTCGACCTCGTCCTCATTAATACGGTTTACCAACTCACGGATGTGCAGCTGTTCCGGCCCGATGCCGTCGATCGGTGACAC
>CAZMWE010000032.1:0-12725 GCA_964570005.1 uncultured Candidatus Saccharibacteria bacterium
AAGCCAACGCTCTATCCAGCTGAGCTACAGGTGCTAAACCGTTGCGAACAACAGGGGTAATTTTAGCATATAGCTACATAAAATGCCAGAGGTCGTCAGGTCTTATATAATGAGGTGTATGCAGCTGGGCAAAATTGAGTGGTGGCGCGCGAAAGAGCGTGTCATAGTATATACGTTGGGCGTAGGCCTGGTGAGCATTTGGACACTACTGCGGTTTTTTACGCAACGGACGATTTTTGATCTGGTAAGCCAGCAGGTGATTGCGCACCAATGGTTGCATAACAGCATAAGTACGGCCCATATGGGACAGACGGCGTACGTGCCAAAGATGTTGCTTTTGTACACGCCGCTTGACGTATTACCGGGGTCGCCCCGGCTTAAGTTGCTACTGCTAACCCTCGCCATAAATATCGCTACCTTCGTGTGCATCGGGTTGTTGCTGGAGCGGCTGCTGCGGCAGTACGGTGTGCGGATCGGCTGGATGTTTTATGCGACGTTGCTGTGGTTAAGCGTGATTGCCGGGTCGGTGTTTTGGATAGAGTTTGCCAATTCACGCAACCTAGAAGTAGCTGGCGGCGTGCTGCTTTTACTGATCGGCATACGCTACGTAGAGCGGCCCAGCCGCAAGCTTGCCATCGGCATCGCGGCTTTTGGCGGTTTGCTGTTCTTTGGAGATCCGCTGCAGGTCTATATGACGGGAATACCGCTCATATTATACGCTGGCAGCTTGGCGTTGGCACGCAAGACAGACAGGCGTGGCACTGCCATACTATGTGGGCTGATCGCCTTGGCGTGGGTTACTTCACGACTGCTGTTTGCGGCCACCGGTAGCTGGCTGCACCTGACGTTTACCGCAACTGGGGCCGCACCCATACCACACTTGTCGGCGGCATGGCTGGAACAGAGCATAGTCGGTGCAGCGAAAGCAACGCTCAGCCTGCTGGCCGGGGCGGCCGACGCAGGGCGGTTGCGCGAAGCCGCGAACCTTACGTTGTTAGCATGTGGCGTTCTGGCGCTTGTATATGCCGGCATTCGCAAATGGCTACCGCACAAGTTATTGCTTATGGCGGGCTTTATCTGGGTCATAAACCTATTGGTTTACATTGTCAGCGGACAGGCAGTGCAGGGGGCAGCAACATCGCGTTATCTTATTATGACTGTGCCGGCTCTAGCGCTTGTCCTCAGCGCCCTACGCGTACCAAAGGCCGCCGTCAGACCTGCAGCGATAGCAGTAGTCGCCGCTCTCATGTTAAATACCGTAACCCTTGCTGGCACGCTGGACACGCACTGGGACACTACGTTTCCGGCAGACGAACATATCGCCAGTACCTACCGCTACATTCAAAAGCATCCGGCCACACATGTATACGCCAGCCTGGACACGGGGATGGCAATTCAGTATTACCAGAGACTGTCGGCCGACAAAGCCTTGCCTATGGGCTGCTTAAATGGCCGGCTGGTACGGACTTACTTTTCGATGGATCAGGCCTTTTCTGCTGATGCGGCAGACGCACGGGCAACTGCTGCCATCGTATTCGACAACGCGGCTATCAGTAATACGCCCAACATTTGTACCCCCGTATCGGTCCAGGGCCAGTTTGGCATGCCTACATCCGTTGACCATCTGGACGACGGTAGTGTGGTACTGCGCTACCCACAGTCAGCTCTACAATTAGCTGGTTAGACTACCGGGTGTATTGACGTTCGAGATACAACCCATAGGTCGTGGTTTGGCACGCTGCCACCGTGGTACATACGCCGCCATCGAACTGGCCATATGCGAAAAAGGCGGCCCGCTTTTCGGCCAGATCGGCACCGGACACGTTTGCCGGATACGCCTGGATCGGATAGCCTATGTAGCGCTTGAGCGGTGTGACGACCTGCCCGAGGAACTCCTCCTGGTCATACGCGGTGGCGGCAGCTAGAGTGAACTTGCTGGTGGTGGTATGGTCGGAGTGGTCGGGGTCCGGCACGCCAGTCAGATCGGCCTGGGTGTGGATTTCAGACGGCCGATAGAGCTCCATAAGCTGCACGAGCGCCTTGACCAGCTGGGTCGCCGTATACGACGACTGACCGTCGACTGTTTGTATGCTGGCAATGGCTCCGCTTTGTAGTTTGGCGAGACTTTTGTAGTCGGACATCGGGAACCCCCGGCCATCAATATAACCGTCGGGCAAATTCATAAATATTAGTGAGACCCTCTGATTACCGCTCGGATTTGCTACGGTGATGTACTCGTTATCGGTAAGTTTGACCGTACGCTGCACCCAGACGCTCCGGGTACCGATCATAGTGTTGTAGGCGGCTTCAGCGCCAAGTTGGCGGCTCAACCAGTACGGGCGTCCCTGGCCGTCATTGCCAGCCGTTAAAAAGACTGTGTGGACACAATCGCCAGCCTGAATTTCATGCTGCAAGTCAGGATTTAAAAACAGTAGATCGTCGTCCTGGTGCGCCACCACGTTCATGACTGTCGGACGGCCCAGGCAGTTAGCATTGGGTAGCTGGTCAAGTGGGATAGGCAGCACGGTTGAGGCTTGTACCGTATGGACCGGCGGCGGCAACGGATCAGGGTGACTGCCGCGGTCATAGAACAGGATCATTTCAGACGGGTTGCCGAGCTTACCGGCAATAAGCTGCGTAGCGTTAGGTCGGCCGTACGCCGCTACCACCTGATCGACCGTACAATTAGGGAACGTGGTAAGACTGCCACTCAACGTCAGAAGATAAGCAAAGTTCGTCCTGCGCAAGTCTGGCTGCCAGTCCGTGCTCGTCAACACCGTCTGTGGTTGCGTACAAGTGGTGAGCGGCATGACATTCATGCTACCGCGCATGGCCAGTTTTATCGGCAGCACGCGCCAGTAATCACCCACGAGCAACTTGACTTTGTGCTGCCGCAAGACGGTCGCGACATGGGTGTTACGCTTATCGATACTGCTGAGCGCCGCAGTCTGATGATCGGAAATACGTATGGAGGTAGCTGCCGCGATCACGATAGCGGTTGCCAGCACACAACCGATTGACAGCAGGACAACCGGCCGTTCCACCAAACAGCGGCGCAGCTCCACACTGACGCCAACAGCGAGCGCAAACAGACCGACAGTAAGATAGCGTGCATCAACGGCGTAGTAGTGATTGGTTACTATAAAGACGCCGTAAGCTGCAACCGTTGACCAAATGAGTCCCAACGCCAGCAGACTAGCAACAGATGGTGTCACACGCGGCTTCTTTTGCGGTCGCCGCCAGGCGATACGCCACGCCAGCAGCACGGCGTAGAGCAAAGTCACGGCAGCCACAACGTAAGCCGGGCCGCTCAAACTCCACAGCCGGCGCTCCAGGTTGTGCGGTAGTTGACGCAATACCAGGTTATCGTACACCGGATTAGCGCCCGCGTTAGTGAATAAGCCGAGGATGCTGTAGGCAATGCCAAGTGCTATATTCTGCGCTCCCGAAACCAGACTGTAGGGGGAAGCAGAGTTACTGTTGACGATGTGAGTAATGTGCGTGGCCGATAGACTGGCTAGGATAACGGCGGCACCGGCGGCGGCCACCAGGCTACCAATCAACCAATACACCGCGAATGTCGCGAATTTCCAGGCCCGCAGGCCAGCGTACATTAGCAGGGCGAGCAGCGCGCCACCCAAAGACAGGCTCAAAAACAGTTTGTCGCTGGCAACCAGCACGGTCAGCAACGCCGTGGCAGCCACAAAACTCCACGTCCGCAGACGCTGAGCGCGAGCAAACATCACTAAAGCCGCCAGATACACCGCATACTCAAGGTTGCGGGTGGTAAGCATCGCCATATTCACCGGCAGCAGACCGCCGGCGTATGGCTGCGCTGGTACAAGCAGTAGAGCCAGGCTCAACCCCAGGCAGATCGTACCAAACGTCAGCGGCCGCCGATCAATTTTATAGAGTACGACTACTAATGTGGCTATCGTCACGATGACGACCATCACCGTGGCCACCAACAGATGGAATGAGGTCACGCCAAACACGCCGATCAGCCAGAAAACCGGCCATTTGAGCAACATGGTGTGCGCACCCGGAAAGGCTGCGCCGTGAAACGTTTTTAGATTGGATAGTAGGTACGGGTCGGACAGCTGGTCGGCATTATGTGACTGCAGGCGCGCGCCCAGCAGCGCCCACAGCACGGTTGTAGCCAGCAGCACCAGCACGGCAAACATGGCATACGCCACACGAAACTCCCGGAAATGTGCCGCGCGTACCAACACTTTCTGCGTACCACGCCACAGTTTTCTTCCCAGCAACGCCGCCGGGATTGGTTCTTCGGGGGATGTAATCAACCTAGCAGTTCCTCAGCACCGGTTTTGAAAATACGGGTCTTATACAGATAAAAATTCCAGATGGTGGTAATCGCCAGGGCAATAGTTCGCGTAACCACTGCGGGCAGGTGGTGCTGCAGCAATTTAGTAACTACTACCGAGAACGCCAGATTCCAGACAATGAGCAGGGCAGTGGCAATCATTTGCGGGATCAGTACTTTGTGATGCATGCGCTTATCACCGAAAGTCACCAGCTTTTGCATAAAAAAGGATAGGGTCGTACCCAAGCAATACGCAACCGCGACCGCCCACACGGCGCTGGCACCCAAAGACTGCACATCCACGATGACGGCCAGCTCGAACAGATATACACTGCCGCCGACAATCAGGTAGCGGTAACCGGGTTTTTGGAGTAGTTCACGTATATTTTTCACGACCAGCCTCTAGAATTTGCTTCGTCCACGACATAGAGCGGGCGATTCTGCGTTTCGGTATGTATGTGTGATAAATATAACCCGATAATGCCCTGTGATACCAGTAGTATCCCAATCAGCCACAAAACCATCACGATCAAATACGCGCTGCCCGTAGCATGTAGGTGCAGTGGGTCGCGCAGCACCCAGTCAACCAGCATGCCCAGACCCAGCAGGGTCGCCAGCGGTAAAACGACTACACCGATATACGCCGTTATGTATAGCGGTGAAATGCTAAGCGAGATAGCGCTGTCGATTGCCAGGCTGAACAGCTTGCGGTAGGAGTAGGTAGGCTGGCCGGCGTGACGGGGAGCTTCGGTATAACCAATATACTCTTGATTGTAGCCTAGCCAGTCTATCAGGCCGCGACTGATGCGCCGATGCTCGGTCAGGCGGCAAAAATCCTGTTGGACCGCACGGTCGATCAAACGAAAGTCGCTAGCTTCCAGCTCGACTGACGCGCCCGTGACTCGCCGAAACAAACCATAAAAAAGATTGGCGCTCAGCTGCTTCCAGAATCCGGCGTGGCGATTGGCGCGCCGCCCCACCACCACTTTTGCGCCTTGCCGCCAGCGAGCCACAAATTCAGGAATAAGTTTTACCGGATGCTGGCCGTCGGCGTCAATCATCAGCACAGCCTGGCCGTGCGCCCGGTGCAGCCCGGCCGTCACAGCCAGTTCTTTACCGAAGTTACGAGTGAGACTCAGTACGCGTACCGAGCTATCGGTTTGGTGTAGACCGGCCAGCACTCTGGCGGTATCGTCAACACTACCGTCATTCACAAATATGATCTCGTAGGACAGTTTCAGGCTTTCCAGGATCGGTGTGAGTGATGCATACAAATGAGGCAGACTGGCCGCTTCATTGTACGCGGGTACCACAACCGAGAGGACAGGACCACTTGGTGTATTCATTGCTTTGTTCAAGTATAGCAGTTTCGGGTTAGTTGTCGCCGGAGCGAGCCAACTTTTTGCCCAGTCGGACGTAGTAGACCATGCTGCCGACCATGGTGGCCGCGGCAAACGGGATCAGCACGTCGCCGGCACCCGTGTTCGCTAGTGCAGGTGGTGTCTGCGTGGACGAGGATGAATTACTGGAGCCACTGCTTGTTGTTGACGTTGTGCCGGTACCTGCTGCAGGCGTAGTGGATGCCGTGCCGTCACTGGAATTGCTGGTGCCGCTCCCGCTGGTGCTGGTACCGTTTGAGCTCTTCGAGCTGTTTGTGTTGTTTGCAGATTGGCCACTAGTACTCCCAGAGGAGTGCTTGGGAGTTTGCGAAGGCTGCGACTGCGAAGCCTTACTATTAAGATCGTTGGTATGGTGAGTTGTATTGTCTTTGCGGAAAAACACTACCCAGACCACGGCCCAGGCGACTGCCACGATAATGACAAACCACAGCACGATCCACACTATCCGGCGAAATACTGGTTCTTCATTCTCATACATAACAAATAAAACCTCCTGGGTCACATCGGGCTTAACTTATTATATAATAGTGCACTTTTGGCGAATATGCAAAATAGCGGTATAGACGCAGCGAACTAATTGAGGATGTTGACCGCCCGCGCGGCCACCAGTGCCACGACTGTCAGAGAGATAACGGATTGCCCCAGCATCAGCATTTTTGCCCGGCGACTCAAGGGGAGAGTGTCCGTGGGGCTGAAAGCGGTCGCGTTAGTACTCGAGACATACAGATAATCGATAGAAGTGGGATGCCAGCTCTGCAAGCCTGAGATGCTGCTCTGCGGAAACAGGAAGTCACGCTCCGCATCACCAGCCGCCCGCCGGTGACCGGGTCCGCCAGCGTCCATTTCCCAATACAGCAGCGCGAATACGATGATATTCGTAAGATAAATATTAACTGCGGTGAGGATAAGTTCGCGTCCATTGCTGATGCGACCCTGTTGTAAGAGCTGCCCGGCGACCCTTGTGAGCGCATAGACATTACCCAGGGCAATTGCCGCCAGCAGCAGCACAACGTTAATCCGACGTTTGAGCGACCGGAACACCTTTTCTTGTGGCGTCGTTGCCAGCAGCAGCAAGGCCAGCAGCACCTCCAATGCAGGCAGCAGCCAGCGGCCACCGAACACAAAATGATCGGGCAGTACCAGCTGCAATACAATGACCGCCAGCACGATAAGCTCCACATGCCACACCGGATCGCGGTTATGGTGTTTGTTACGCAGTAGCGGCATAGGTCAGTATTTTAGAATTTGATACGCCTGAGCAGGCCATCGAGCACATCCGGCCGATGCTGCTCCAGTGGCAGAAAATTACTCAAATAGTCCACGACCCGGTCCTCGATATCGGGCGTGAGGTACACGGTAAGCAAAGGCATAAACCGCTGCAGGGGCATAAACACGATGCTGATGTGCGCACCCTCTTCGGCCACGGAAAAATTCTTGAAGCTTTGGAAAACGTAGAGCTTTTCGCCAATTTGCAAACCCTGCGGACTGAGGTGGTACTGCTGCGTGCGCGGTTTATGGCCAGCGTACGCCGCAAACATGATCGTGACAAAAATGATAACCGCGGTGGAAATAATGTCGTGCAGCACCAGAAAATCAAGGCCAGCTAGCACCAGCCCGGCCAGGAACAACAGGCCATACCAGCGGGCGCCCTTTTGGTGTTCTAGAAACTCAGCTGCGCTCCACGTCACGTCATCGGGAAGGGAGCTGTGATGCGTAGACAAGCCAGAGTCAGCATCCTGGGCATATTGCCAGTCAGTATCCGGCGCAGTGGAGCCGGAATTGTACAAAGAGTGGTCAGACGCATTAGCAGGCGTATCGCTTGCATCTGCAGTAGTTGTGTCTTGTGTCGGGGTCGCGGCCGCTGCGGCCGGCTGTGGCTGATCAGCTGACACCGCTGGCTGTGACTGGACGGATGATTGCGGCGTGCTCTGCGATGGCTGCGCGTCATTGTCATGCGGAATTAAGACCTGCCCCGGTTGCGTGTCCATAAGCGTATTGTACTACAGACTTGCCGCCGGAACGGCGATGTTTTGTACTGACGTCCAAAAGTTGCTATAATCACCCCTGTTACAGGTTCCTTACTGTATGCCAAGGTTCACACAAGGAAGGGTGTCCGAGTGGTTTAAGGAAACGGTCTTGAAAACCGTCGTGCCGGCAACGGTACCGTGGGTTCAAATCCCACCCCTTCCGCCACAATTGTTTTTGAAGTTATTTGCTGGTTGGCGCCAGCAGCAAAATATACGTTTTGTTGTCTGCGACGGGACGCCATTGCCCCTGTAGAAGGCGGCTGGTCAAGCCTGCATCCAGTTGGTTGTGCTGGAGCAGCGCACAGCGGATGTTGTAGCGCACGAATGGCTTCTGGTAGCCTGCGGGGTGACTCAACAGATTATAATATTTAGTCATGTACTTCTGGCCGTCCGGTGCCTTCCAGCTAGGCATGCGGCCATCGATATAGACCAGCTGACCTGGCAATTTCCATGTTAGATAGCCCCCGTAGTTATAGTCATTGAAGACGTTGCCGCCTTCACAGCCATTGGTTTGTAGATATGCTACGGCTGCCTGTGGGTAGTCCGCTAGCCGGCTGGCGTTCAATGGCCAGAAGGTTTGCCATACCAGATACACCAGCACGCCGTACGCAACCAGTGTGGTACCGGCTTTGATCTGCCGGAGATACGGCACCGGTCCACCAGCGCGCACCATCGCCAGCGCCCCGTCAGCGTACCCGCCGAGTTCCCGCACGCTCACCACCACGAACAGCGGCATGTTGCGCGTAGCCGACATCGCCGCAAGCAACAAGGGAACGCTGGGACGCAGCCAGGCTTTAAACGTCCGCTTTTCCATGAGGATACCGCCGGCACCCCACATGGCAATAAACAGCAAGCCGCTGAGCTTGAAGTAAAATGAACGCCACTCGCCAACCTGGGAATGTAACGCCGGGTCGAACAGCGTCCGAGCTATTTCCACGTACAGCCGCGGACCATAGGCGTTGATGAGTGTCGCCAGCGCCGAAAGGACGCAAACTCCGAACAATGCCGGTCGGCGCTCATACCAGCCGATATACGCGATTAATGCCAGGGCGCTCACGAAGCCCGCGTGCAAATTCGCCCACGGTATAAACAACAGCGGTAGCAGCCATACTATCCGCTGTTGTTTGGAGCGGAGCAGTCGCAGGGCAACGGCCAGGAAAAAAACCGTCCAGGCAATCGGCCGGATACCGGCATACGGGAACAGGGCAAACGCCGCCAACAGCAGGACACTCAGACGCACCCGCACGCCCGCAATGACCAACCCCGCGCTCCAGAGCATGGCATATAGTGCCGCCAGCAGCGGGTATCCACCCAAGCCGTACAGCCACGACACAATAACATCATTGCCCCACTCGTGGTCGATCCAGGGAAATTGCTGGGCGGTGTAGGTAAAGATATCATGAACCGGGATGCCGTGGGTACGGATATAGTTGCCGGTTTGCAGGTGCCAGCCAAAGTCCATGTCGAGCCTACGTAAGCTAACCAGATCGAATAGTACGAACAAGACCGCCAGATTAAGTACCAGTACCAGGCGCGGATGCGCTGTCAGTACCGTTCTGCATAGCCGATACGCCGAAAACAGCTTTTTGATCACTGCCACTCATTGTAACCCGTGATTTACGGCGGCGGGTATCTAGCAATAACTGCTCTGATTTGCTAAACTACCCCAAGCGTTGCAGAATTTATCCGCAGCCCTCTTGAGAGATTTGAGTTTTCAAGAGAAATTCCCAGTCAAAACCGACCGGGAAGAGAGCCGGGCAACATGTATTCCATTTGTCCGTGCGTGGAGAAACCCGCTTGCGGGTGTCTCCAGCCAGCCCTGGAGAGGTACCCAAGTGGCTGAAGGGGACGGTTTGCTAAATCGTTAGTGGGGCGCGAGCTCCAGCGAGGGTTCGAATCCCTCTCTCTCCGCCAAACAAAAAGACCCGAGTTTGCGGGTCTTTTTGTTTGGCGGAGAGAGACATCTCTTCGTGAATCACCCTACCCAGTGCCAATCCACAAACCGTAGTGACACCAGCAAAAGACCAAGTGTACAACCCATCAGCACAGCGGCGTATTGCCAGCCGCGCAACCGGTGCGCCGCGTATAGAAACAGCGGCAGATTCACGATCTGGAAGCGCGAGGCCGACATAGTATCGGTGGTAAACACCGGGATCAGCCACAACAGAAGCGCCAGCCACCACCACACCCGGGGCAGCCAATGCCGCGCAAAGTAGAGCAACAAGCCAGCCCCGAGCGTAGAAAGCACATCCAGCTTGGAAGCATGGAACGAATGCCACGGCAGCGACCAGAAATGCAGAACCGACCAGAGCAGTGCAGAGCCAGGAAGCAAGCTGTGTGGTTTGAACCATTTGCCCTGTGCTGCCATAAACATTAGCGGATCTCCTGAACGAACCCAGCAGTACACTGCAAACACTGCCAGTGGCACCAGGCTCAGCCCCACCCATGCCCAGCGACGGGTCAGTCGGACAGGGTTGTGAAGCCATAATTGTCCAGCCAGGACCAGCTCCGCCGCGATACCGGCAAACCGGGTGACTATCAGCCCACCAACCGCAAGAGCTATTGCCAGCCAGCGGCGCAGCCGCATCGCATCCATACATGCCACCAATAGCAGCAGAAATAATCCCTCACTGAAATAACTCCGATAAAAGATACTGAAAGGATACAGCAGAAGCAGCCAGGCCGTTTTTGCCGCCAGATGCTCATCATACCAGCGGACAACCAGCCAGTATACAAGCCAGAATATCGCCAGCAGTATCAGCTGCGCCGCCACAAAAGCACTGAGCACTACGTTATGCAGAACCAGATCGACCATGGCGATCAGCAGGGGTAGCAGGGGAGCGAACGCGTAACTCATCGAGAAGTGGTAGGAAGTGTAGCTATGTGCCGCGATTATCAGATACCATTGCCCGTCATACGGCCCGATAGCCTGCTGCAAATTGAACGCACCAGGGTCTTTGAGCCGCTCATCGGCCACATAGTGCTGCGCGTTATGCGTGTAATCAAACGTATCAAAGGGGATCCAGTGACTTCCGAGACCCATCCAGCCGTAGAATAACAGACTGAAAATTACGAACGCGCAAAAATTCCATCTGTAAAACCGGCTCCGCCAGAGTCCGATCGGGGTCAAGCGGGTTGGTGTCCGGGACTGCATAATCGTAGTATACATGTCTGGTACTGCGCCCGACTGAAGCCGCTACCCCTGTGCAAACACCACGGCGCTAATGCGCGCCAGTGCCGCCCTGTTTTAGCGTCCGCACTGCCATCTCCAGCGTCGCCCCTGTAATCAGTACGTCACCCACCAGCACCACCCGCCGACTGCGTATCATTCCTGTACGCACCGGATGGAATCCGGGGCAAAGTCTTAGCACAGCCAGCGCAGAGCAGTCGATCATCCTCCAGCCAGCAGCCCAGGCACTCATAAGGTGCGAACAGACGCGCAGCGGCTTCGATACGGCTCGTGTTGTAATTTTTCCGTTGTAAATATGTGCATCCCGCCTTGCACCCTGTTGTCTCACTAAGCTATACTGACTTTAACACAAAAAGGCAAGAATAATGTGTAAGCCCCAACATTAAGGGCGGAGGGTAGCAACCTGTTATGGCGAGACGAAACCGCGACGACGATTTATTATTGGAAGAAGATGAATTAACCGCTGCGTTTCTTGGTGACGACGATCCCGTGTCTACAACCGATGACACGCAGCAAGCAGACAACTCGGCGGGTGCTATGCCCGCGAGCGAAGAGTGGGATGAAGAAGAGGCGGTACTGCCAGGTCAGCTGGCGGTCGACGTCTATGAAACAAAGGAGAAGCTGGTCGTTAAAGCCCGGACCGCAGGCGTCAACAAAAGCGACCTTGACGTCAGCATTGCCGACAACACGCTCAGTATCCATGGCACGCTCAGTGCCGGCACCGAAGATGATGTCGAAAATTATTTCGTACAGGAATGTTACTGGGGCGAGTTCAGCCGTAGCATCGCGCTGCCGGTTCCAGTCAAAGAAGAAGACATCGAAGCTGTTCTGAAAGACGGTGTACTGACTATCAGTTTCGCCAAGGTCAAACAGGACACTGTCAAGAAAATTCAGGTTGTATAGTTCGCGGGACCGCTCGCTGGACTAGAGTTCAACGGTCTGCGATTCCGGCGCAGCAAATTAAAACACCCTGCCAAAAGAGGGTGTTTTAATTTGCTCGTCTACCAGCCTACTGAGTGGTAGTGAGCTTGTTCAGTACGAACCGGACAAAGACTTGAGCCAGCGCAACGAATATCAGGCCGATAAGGGCGTAGATGATGGTATTTTTGGCGGTCGATATCTTGCCGCTGTCGCCGCCGGAGGTTATGTACTGGAAACCGCCAAATACAATCATAATGACGGCGACCACACCGACTATGGCAGTAAACACGTTTACGATAGTACCGATAAAGTTGTTGATCGTATCAGTACCACCTGACGTCTCAGGACAGCTCCCGTCTCCTTCTGCGTTAATCTGGAGCGTGTTAGCGCCTCCACAAACACTGTTCTGAATGCTGGGCGTCGTCGCTGCAGTAGCCAGCGCCGGCACCGCCAATGGCACAACAAACAGGGTCGTCACACTGACCAGCGATACTATCATATTACGTATGTTTTTGAACATGTCTTATCCTTATCGTTTATCTATGCTTTAAGTTATACCACTGAGCGTAGCATTTTGGCAATAACGCTAACCCTAGTGTGTCGCCTTGTTGAGTACAAACTTAACCAATCCCTGCGACAGAGCCGCAATAGCTACCCCGACCAAGGCGTAGATTATCGTGCTGCGCGCCGAGTTCAGCTTGCCGCTATCCCCAGCGGCAGTAATGTACCGGAAGCCACCGTAAACGAGCATGATAACGGCGGCGACACCGACTATGGAACTCAAGATGTTAATAACTGTCGTAATAATCTTGTTCAGATCCAGGCTGCCGCTCGGCGTGCCGCTACAGTTGTTGTTATCAGAA